>DJYX01000254.1 GCA_002450295.1 Deltaproteobacteria bacterium UBA6967 | reverse complement strand
ACACGAGTTTGCGGATCGTAGAGGAAACACATGCTGCCCTTTGAGCAGCCAGGATTAGTCGCCTCAATCAGGTGACCAATCATCTGGGTCACTCGGCCTTCCGCTCGTAAAGGCTTGAAGCGCTGTACTGTCTTCAGGTAGGGACCAAGGTGGGAGTATCGTATCTGCTCAGCAGCTTCAGTGTTCATCGAAATTTCCGAACAACTCGTTGGGATCTATCACTGTGTCTGATTCTGTAGGAGTTTCTGTCTGTGAGGGTCCCACAAAGAGTTCAGCCGGATCTATTTCAGCATTTGTATCAACAGCATCTACCAACTCTTCTTCCACGTTCATTCCTGATATCGATTCAGGAGTTTCCTCAGAAACCATGGAATTTTCCTGCTCTTCAGGGGCTGCCAACACGTGTTGTTCTTCGGGTTCAGTTCCTTGGACTGTGGGATCGCCTGCTGCAGTTTGCAGTTCTTCCGGTACAGTAAAATCGTAGGCATCCATATCTACAGAGTGCATCTGTACCTGACGTTCTGCCAGTCGTTGACTCAGTTCCTCCTCAATTTGTTCAAATTGCTGCTGGAAGGTGAAGTTTAGCACGTCATCATCAGTTTCAATAAAGATGGATCCCGGCTCCGCTTCTTGATTGACCTTGAGCACAAGGGTCTGCTCCTCCCCCATGTACTGATCAAGGTTAACCCCGGTATTTTGCATGAATTCGTAGTCTTCTGGGTGCAGAAACACCTGAATCTTCCCCTTTGATTCAATTTCCCGGAGCGCCTTGACCAAGATATTCTGCAACATCTCTGGGTTGATCATTAGCTCTTGCACTACTACCTGCTTAGCAATCAGGACAGCCAATTGAACCAACTCCTGCTCTGCTTGAAAGCGGACAACTTGCCGCAGATTGGAAAGCTGTTCAATGACACCATTCATCTGATTGGCTAGGTATTCTGATTCTTGGAAACGTTTCTCCATTCCAGCCTGCAAGCCCGCATCAAAACCTTCCTGATATCCTTGTTCCTTGACCTTATCTGCTTCTAGATGAGCTTCTCTGAGGACGGCCTGCCGTTCGTCCTCCATAGTTTGCTTTAGTGTGAGTGCTTCTTGCTTGAACTGCTCTGCCTCCAGATTAGCTTTCTCAGTCTTCAGCAAAAGTTGCTCTTTATAAAGCTGAGCCCCCTCTCGAATTGACTTGGCAAAGGCTTCTGCGTCCGTCAGTAGCGAGTTCTCTCGGATGAAGTTATCTGTTGCAAAAACACTCGCCAGCTCTTGCTTTTCGTCGTCTGAATAAGACTCCTCCCCAGTGTCCAACTCACCAAAAGCAGAACCATGCGAAGATTCTTGGTAAGAGGCGTCATAACCCTCGAAGTATTGGATGGCTTCAAATTCTTTCCCCTTGGCAAGATGCTCAGGGACCTCACCGGTTGGTACTGGAGGAGGAGCTACGTCAGGTTTACGATGAGGACGGCCTGGTTCTTCACTTTCAACATCCTCATCAAAACTGGGTAGCGTAAATTGCTCAAGGGCCTCTGGTGAGCTCATAAGACAGGAGTTATTCGTGGGAAAAGTGAGAGAGAACGGCAGGGATTCCAAGACAGCCACCAAGACTGTCTTATTCTATTACTTCTTGTCGCGCAGCCAGGTACGTACGAGGCCTGCGGTCTTGATCGGATCTCCCTTGGCCATCTCGAGAATTTTTTCGCGGGGAGGTAGTCCAGATTCGCGTTCGGTTGGAATCTCAAGCTCCTCGCCTTCAAGTTCACCAATGGTTGCTGGCAGGCCCATCAGCAGATCAAGATCTGCAGGTTTGGTGCTCAAGCGCTGAACCATCGGGCGGATGACCAACATGATCAATGCTAGTACAGCGGCACCTAAAGCAACATAGCGGATGAGATCCAAAATGAACTGGTTGCGAACTCGGGTCGCTTCCAGTTCAGCTGCCTTATCTTCTTCAACAGCTTTACCAAACGGCATATTGACCACCGAAACTCGGTCTCCACGGGGTTCATTAAAACCAATGGCGTTACGAACCAAGCTCTGAATTTCTTCTTTTTCGTTTTCAGACCAGGGAATGTTGTCTCGACCGATATAGTTACCACTCTCATCAAGAATTTGCGGGCGCTTATTGTCCAGCAACACTGAAACCGTCAATCGTAAGACCTGGCCAGATGCAGTTTCTTTGACTATTTCACGACGAGATGTTTCGTAGTTTCTTGTGGAATTCTTCTTGGCGAATTCAGAAACCGTTGCCGCCTCACGACCCGTAGCTTCAGGAAGATTGGTAGTGACACCAGCAGGACCAACCGGGATAGAACGTGTTCCCGTCGAGGCTTCGTCCACCAATTGTTCACTGACAACGCTAGTCTGATCAGGATCAATCAATTGCTCACGAATCGTCTCGCGGTCGAATTGGAGCACCGCGTTGACATTGACTCGCACCCGGTCTTCTCCAACGACCTCTTCTAACTGGGCAATCACTTTCTGCTCCAGTTCCATCTCCAATCGTCGCTTATAGGAATAGTGTTCGTCCAAGCGTCCACCAACAGTCTGATCATCCATTCCCTCAGTCAGCAAGCGCCCTTTCTGATCAGTAATTCTGACCCGACGCGGCTCCAAACCCTCAACAGCACCTGCAACCAAATGAACGACAGTTTCGACCTGTTTTTCTGAAATACCTTGGGATTTAACAGTTAGCGCTACTGAAGCTGAAGCTTCTTCTTGAGAATCTGAAAACAAGGTTTTCTGTGGAACAGCTAGTGAGACTTTAGCCCGATCAATGCTGTCAATCATACCAATCAGACGCGCTAACTCGCCCTCTTGGGCAATCCGATACTTGACCTGCTGCTGAAATTCTGTTTCACCCAGCGCTGGCTGTTCAAAAAGGTCGAGAAATCCAATACCGCCACCTGGTAATACCTTTTCGCTGGCCAACGTCAAGCGAGCTTGGTCAGCCATTTCTGGATGCACCATAACAGAGTTTCCACCAGGACCGAGCAGGTAAGGAATCTGATTTTCTTGAAGCTTTTGTACGATGCGTGCGGCGTCCTGAGTCTCTAAATTTGAGTAGAGTGGAGCCCAGCTATCTTGGTTGGAAATGATGATGATTGAGACCATCCCAACTAGGACGATCAGCAGCGATACCAGAACGGTGACCCGTTTGGCGATACTTAAGGAACCGAAAAAATCTTGAAACTGGAGTCTTACGTCGCCTAGAACGCCGGCCTGCTCTGCCATCTAAAGTGCCTTGAGCGGATATACTACGATAGAAAATTGATCGAAGACTTGTTTACAGTTCTTCGCAATACGTGATTATTTTCAGGAAAGTCTTGCATGTCGGCGATGAACGCCCTTATTTACTCAGTTGTGCGTGCGATACCAGCAAAATTGATTCCACCGCCTGCTTTCAAACAGTTCTACAGGAGCGATAACAAGTAGATCAGACCTGCATCCGCATAACTTCTTCGTAAGCTGTTGTTAGCTTGTTGCGTACCTGCAGTAGTAGTCGCAGTGATATTTCTGCCTTCTCCATGGCAATGACAGTTCCGTGGATATCTTTCTCAGAAGCTGTCAACAATTCTACTTGCTTCTGCTCAGCTTCCTGATGCTGACGATTAACTTCCATCAGCATTCGTTCAAATGTTTGTCCAATGTTGGCGCCAGATTCAGCGACGCTGGGTCGGGACGGATCGGGCAGTAGGCTTTTGCCCTGCAAGCTGGAGAGTGAATCAGGAGGCAATTTCATAGGTTCTGATTAATAGAGTAAAACCAAGAAGTGGCAAGAGTTTCGGGCAAAAAATTCCGCTCTTTCAAACACTTTCTGCAGAGCGTAGATGTCGATAAAGTTTTTGTAGAGACTGCTGCACTTCCATTGCTCGCTCATACATACTGCGTGCTTGTCGCACTTCTGCTTGCAGATTCACACTACTGTGAAGGCCGTCTAATACTGAATCCACATCCTTGCCAAAGTTATCGACAGAACTGAGGGCTTGCTGCATCTGTTGCTGGAAGGGTCTCTCTGTTGTCACAGCAGCCTGGGTTGGACGCATGGGAACAGTGAGTTTATTATCCAAGGCGGTTGGCTTCTGCACGTTCATAGGCCCTCCTGAATGGCCACCGAGGTCAAGCAACCAAAATCTTAGGCGTTTCGTCCGAGATCAAGGGCTGACTGAACCATGTTCTTAGTTGCATTGAAGGCCGCAGTGTTGGCCTCGTAGGAACGGTTTGCGGACATTAAGTTGACCATCTCTTCCATGATGTTCACGTTGGGCATCTCCACATAGCCCTCTTCGTTGGCGTCAGGATGTCCCGGCTCAAAGCGAAGAATTGGTGGTCGCTCATCCTGCACAATGCCCACAACTTTTACCTCAGTTGAAGTACTGACGGAACGATCTTGAGAGAGCAATTCTTCTTCAAAAGTTCGATCATTCGCCACAGATGCCAGAATTACTTCCCGGCGTCGGTAAGGCCCTCCCTGAGGAGTACGGGTTGTCTCAGCGTTGGCGATATTTTCTGAAATTGTGTTGACACGCTGCCGCTGGGCAGTCATCCCAGATACACTAGTATTGAATGCGGATAGAAAACTCATTATTTGGTCTCACTGATGGCAGTTTTAAGCATCCGGAACTGATGAGAGAGCATCCGAATCGATGCATTGTACATCAGTTGGTTCTCAGCCATCTTGGCCATTTCTTTGTCCAGATCGACCGTATTTCCATCAAAGTCAGCGAAGGGAGTCGCACTACGAATTCGCTGTCCTTCGACCGTATCCAGCAAGGGCGCATCGTTTCCATCCAGATGCCGCTCATCTGTTACTTTCAATGGACCTGGTGTCTCTGCTTCTAGAGCTGCCACTAAAGAATTCTCGAATACTAAATCTTCAGCTTGGTAGCCGGGGGTATCCAAGTTCGCAACGTTCGAAGAGAGCAGTTTGTGTCGTTCGGTACGCAGATCTAAAGTCTTCTGCGCAAGTAATTGGGCGGTATCGTTGAACAAAGACATGAATTACTCCTCACGGGCTGAAAAAAGCTTAAAAATTGGATGCAATTCCAAGACCAGCATCTGAACCCACTCCGCTTTGTTTCTGACTTAGCTGACATTATCAAATAGCAGGAACACCATTGCTTTTAAGTCTCATCAAACAAAAAGTTGAGGGGCACTCAAGCCTCTTGATCAGAGGATACCATGACCAAAACTACGCGATTACTCTATGCCTATTCCTCAATGAGCTATTCAAACTGTGATTGAGCAAAAAGTACTGGCTATGGCAGATTCACAACTAAATAGAATCGCACTCCTAAACTGTCATTTCAATTGCGGACAATTGGAATTTTCTCCAGCTTTCCGAATGATGTAGGGTTGACATAAGATTAAACATATTTTTAATCGAATAGTCTCGGAAATTGTGCTTTCGACGAGGGTTCTGCTTTGTAGAAGAGTGACCCTTCTATTGAGACGCTGGCAAACTCTTTCACTTGTATTAGGTCTTTCTATCGCTTGGGTATGCACGAGGATATCGGCAGAAAACCCTGTGGAAAACCCACTAATTACCAACCATATTCAAACAGCGTAGGTAAATAGGGCGGCTTGCTCTTTCCACAACTCCTCAAGTTCATCCATCATTCTTGGATTCAACTGAACCTGCATTGGGGTTTGGATCATTACAGAGGCATCACTCTCTGTTTTGACACGAAAGTGGACCTTCTGGGATCCTTGGTACTTTTGAAATATACCACGCAGATGGCGCAACTGCTCCGGAGGCATTCGTTCCTGGTCAATACAGATCGTCATACTTAGTGCTTTTTCAGAGCGAACCTGACTGAGTAATTCCAAGCGATCTGCTACCAAACCAAACTCATCATCCCGAAAACTGATGCGCCCACTGACAAGCAGCGGTTCATCCATTTCAAGCAGATGTCCGTAGTCGTTATAGATTCGACTATAAATTGGCAGTTCCAGAATACCTCTCAAGTCTTCGAGACGGACAATAGCAAATTTTTCAGAGTTCTTTGTCAATCGAATGGTCTTCTCAACGACAATTCCAGCTACGGAGACATTGTCTCCTTCTTTGTGAATACCGGTAAGAATATCGGCAGAACTGGTTGCCAAAGCTTTAACATCAGAAGCATATTGATCCAGAGGATGACCAGAGACATAAAATCCCAGAGCCTCCTTCTCTAATCTAAGCCTTTCTTTCAGGGACCAGTCGCGAATGTCTGGCAACTCCAGTTGTGTTTCGGTTTGACGTGCCTCTGACTCATCCATCAGATCGAATAGTGATTGCTGTGAGCCATCTTCTGCGCGTTGGAACTCCTGGGCTAAATGGATTGCGTGATCCAGCACGTTGAGTAGTTGAGCCCGGTTAGGATGAAAAGAATCAAACGCTCCACACTTGACCAGTGTTTCAAGCATCCGCTTATTCATCCGATTGAAATCCAAAATTTTCAAAAACTCCATAAAGTCACTGATTTCTTCAACTTCCTGGCGAGCTTCAACCAACGCATCAACGGCATTGCCCCCAACATTCTTGACTGCATTCAAGCCAAAACGCACTGCTTCAATCCGGGCCTCTCGTCGCAGAAATCTTCGAATCGGAGATAGCTCTCCAGAATTTGCAGTGGTTTGAAGTTCAACCTGAAGTTGTGGGAGAATTTTGGATTCGGCAGAATCCAAAGTCTTTTTCAGGACTTCCATCTGGGTCTGTAGCGCCTGTAGAAACTCCAATTCCGTTCCAAAGTCTTTTTCGAGCATAGGAGTGAGGAGGTGTCGCAGTACGTTTCGAATAGGCTCTGCGCTGTTCATCGACTGGAATTGCTCCAAGTGAAGTAGAGTACGCTTGTGTACACGATATCCTTGACGAGTGACCGTAAACTGCTTACGCCCTTCACGAACATCTGGAGGCAATACCCGAATCCTCATTTCTTTGCATTCGCCGATAAAATTGACGATCTTGTCTGGGTTAGTGATGCTGGAGTTCAGCACTGCTGCCATGAACTGCACAGGGTAGTGAGCCTTTAGGTAGGCGGTCTGATAAGAAATCAGACCATAAGCTACGGTGTGAGACTTGTTAAAACCATAGCCCGAAAAGTAATCGATCAAGTCAAAAATCTCGTTCGCTTTCTCCTCTGGGCTCATCCCACGAGGTACCCCCTCAACAAATTCTGGATTTGCACAACAGCCCTCAACAAACTTTTGACGCTGCTCAGCCAACACCTCCGGAATCTTCTTGCCAATCGCTCGACGCAACAAATCAGATTGTCCCAGAGTAAACTTGGCAAGTACTTGTACTCCCTGCATGATCTGCTCTTGGTAAACCATTACGCCATAGGTTTCCTTGAGGATTTCTGCCATCAAGGGGTGGGGATAGACCACCTTCTTTCGCCCATGTTTACATTCAACAAAGTCTTCAACCATCCCAGATCCCAGAGGACCTGGTCGATATAATGCCAAAATAGCGACAATATCTTCAAAGACAGAGGGACGCATATCGAGCAGTAGTTTTTTCATTCCAGAAGATTCCAACTGGAAAACCCCAGTTGTGTCCGCTCGACAGAATAGTTCAAAGGTAAGTTCGTCATCCATCGGAATCTTATTTAGATCCAGTTGCTCTTTCTCGGTGCGGTTGCGATTGATCAATTCCAGAGCTTTGTCAATAACCGAAAGGTTGAGTAGGCCAAGAAAGTCAAATTTGACCGCTCCCTGATCCTCAGCGTATTTCATTGCAAACATCGACTGCACAGTGTTGTCTTTGCCTGTACAAACAGGCATCACCTCACGGATATCCTGATCCATGATGATCACTCCCGCAGCGTGAGTACCAAGATGTGTGCTGAGATTTTCCAAGGATTTGCTTAACCGAATCAACTTCTGCTCGTTTTCTGTTCCTTCGCGCTCCATCCGAGCTAGTTCAGGTTCCTTATCAATGGCATCCTGCAGACTGATATTGAGTTCGTTGGGGACTAACTTGGCAATCTTATCAGCTTCTGAAAATGGAAAATCCATTACCCTTGCGACACCCCTGACAACAGCTTTGGCCTTGAGCGAACCAAAGGTCGAGATCTGGCAAACTTTTTCCGAACCGTACGTCTCACGTACATGTTCGATCACGCTATCCCTACCCTCAACATCAAAGTCGATATCGAAATCGGGCATGCTGATACGATCTGGGTTGAGAAATCGCTCAAATAGCAAACCATAGCGTAGCGGATCAACATCCGTGATGCGCAAAGCGTAGGCAACCAGTGATCCGGCTCCAGAACCACGACCTGGTCCCACAGACACTCCGTTGTCCTTAGCCCAATTGATAAATTCCGCAACAATCAGGAAATAGCCCGGAAACTTCATCTGATTGATGACTCTCAATTCAAAGCTAAGCCGCTCATCGTAGGATTTACGGAATTCCTCAAATGGCTCAGAAGATTGATAAAGCTCATGTAGAATCTTTAACCGCTGTTCCAAGCCTGTGTGGGATTCATACTCCAACCAACTATCCAGGGTGTAACCCTGAGGAATCTCAAACTGTGGTAGGTAGTAAGTACTATTATCCAACGAGAGCTCGCAGCTAGCCGCGATCGTGGCGGTATTCTCCAATGCTTCGAGTGGCAGACCACTCGACATAAAAGTCTCCTGCATCTCTGCTTCGGTCTTGAGATAGCACTGATCCGTTAGCATCTGGGGGGCATCACGATCTGTCACCTTGCGCTGCATGCCCATCAATCGGAGGATATGCTGGGCCTCAGCTTCTTCGGCATTCAAATAGAAACAGTTGTTCGTGCCTACCAAAGGCAAGCCCACATTTCCAGCGAGCTGCATTAATCCCTGGTTCACCTCCTCTTGTTCAGCAAGTCCCGTATTCTGAAGTTCCAGGTAGTAGCGACCTGGGAACAGATCTGCATACCACTGTGCTAGTTGACGAGCATCGTCCAAGCGACCATTGAGGATACGGCTACCTAATTCTCCCTCCACTCCACCACTCAGGACAATCAGTCCTTCTCGGTAGCGCTCTAGTAGTATATGGTCAATCAAAGGGACGCCTCGCCGCTTTCCATCCGTGAACCCAAGACTCGCTAGGTAGGTTAGGTTTTGGTATCCCTGTCGATTCTGGCAAAGCAACTGCGTGTGAAAGTAGCGCAAATTGGCGTTTGGATCCGGATGTTCTGCAAGTGGAACTTCACTCACAAAGGCTCCCAAACCAATCAAGGGTTTTAAATTTTCCTTCTCAAGAGCCTGGTAGAACTCAACAGCACCGAAAAGATTGCCGTGATCAGTGATGGCACAGGCGTTAAAACCTCGCTCTTTCAAGACCTTTGCGAGCTGCTTGACGCGAATAGCGCCTTCAAGTAGCGAGTACTGGGTATGTAGATGCAGGTGTGTGAACATGGGGAACTGCTGCTGCAGGATTGACAAAGAGGATGGAATGGCTCCCAAGTCTTGTCAAAAAAGGGGTCTGGTGCAAGGCAGTTTGTTGATACCAGCGCGAAAAGAGGGCGTTGAACTTCTTCTAGGTCTGAAGAATTCGCGGAAGGATTGTACCGATGAAATGCGCTTGGCCACCCATCATCCAGAGTAACCAAGCAGGGAGACGGAAGACTTAGTAGCGATAGTGTGAAGGTTTAAATGGACCTTCTGCTGAGACACTCATGTACTCCGCTTGTTGTGGTGTGAGTTCAGTGAGTTTGACCCCAAGCTTACTCAAGTGCAAACGTGCTACTTTCTCATCTAATTGCTTAGGCAGAACATAGACCTGATTTTCGTATTTTTCATTGTTCTGCCAGAGTTCGATCTGGGCCAACACTTGATTGGTAAAACTTGCAGACATCACGAAAGAGGGATGTCCTGTCGCACAACCCAGGTTCACTAGGCGCCCCTCAGCCAATAGGATGATACGCTTGCCATCTGGCCATTCGTACTGATCTACTTGGGGTTGTACATTGATCTTCTTAATATGAGGGTCCTGATTGAGCGACTGCACATCAATCTCAATGTCAAAATGACCAATGTTGCAGACAATTGTATTATCTTTCATAGCATCTAGGTGTTCTCGACGAATGATATCGCAGCAACCGGTAGTTGTAACGAAGATATCCCCTCGTGAGACAGCATCTTCCATAGTAGTCACTTCGAAGCCCTCCATCGCCGCTTGCAAAGCACAAATTGGATCGATCTCCGTGACGATCACACGAGCACCTTGAGCCCTGAGTGACTGAGCACTTCCTTTACCTACATCCCCGTAACCCGCGACGACGGCAACCTTGCCTGCGATCATGACGTCTGTAGCTCGCTTGATTCCATCCAACAGTGATTCACGGCAACCGTATAGGTTATCGAATTTGCTCTTGGTCACCGCATCATTGACATTGATTGCGGGGATACGAAGTTTGCCTGCCTGAGACATCTTATACAAGCTGTGCACACCCGTTGTAGTTTCTTCAGAAACTCCTCGAATTTTATCCAACAGATGTGGAGCTTTCTCATGCACGTAGCCCGTCAGGTCACCACCATCGTCCAGCAACATATTGGGCCCATCGCCTCCTGGCCACTTGAGCGTCTGCTCCAGACACCACCAATATTCTTCCTCAGTTTCTCCCTTCCAAGCAAAAACGGGAATCCCTTGTGCGGCAATCGCTGCCGCTGCTTCGTCCTGGGTTGAGAAAATATTGCAGGAAGACCAACGAACCTCTGCTCCAAGAGCAATCAGCGTCTCAATCAAAACGGCTGTTTCCATCGTCATATGCAGCGAACCCGTGATTTTTGCCCCAGCCAGAGGCTTGGATTCTTCATATTCTTTGCGTAATGCCATTAATCCTGGCATTTCATTTTCCCAAATGGTTATTTTTTTGCGTCCCCAGTCGGCCAAAGACAAATTCGCAATTTTGTAGTCAGTAAATGCCATGCTTCATCCTTTTTTGGTGTGAGCCCGGTAATTTTCTCCGCAGTCTTCTCTTTACACATAGAAAAAAGATTAAATTGCGTAGAAAGAGACCAAAGCACAAGCCTTTTCATCACTACATACGCATACAGTGATTTGTGATGAAATAAAAAATTTCAATGATCTGGCACTTGAAATGCGATCATAGTTGGGCTAGTACTTTCGGTTATTCTTGTTGAATGGATGCAACAGAATCTGAATTTCAAATATGTTATCACGATCTCTCCGATCAAAGGGCAGGAAGCTCCTCTCCCCATCTCAACGTCGCAAACCAATACGCCCTCGTCCTGAGAGACGTTTGGGAACCCGCCGACTGAGAAAATTACCGCTTTCACTGTTGGCAGCAGTAATCTTTGCGCTTTCCTTGTCTCTACAGTTGGCTTTTTTCACTTGGGAACCTGCACAACCGAGCCTACCAGTCTCTCAATTGACTGCACTGAACAAACTCGTACAGCAGATCAATCAGTTGCTGGGACAAGATGAACCGACCAAGCAACTTGCAATTCAAGATCTGCTGGACCAAGAGGTTCAGGGTGCTGTTCAATTGCTTTACTTGGATCGCCAGGTCAAGCAGTCGCAGGTCAGCCTCCCTGATCTACCGCCCCACCAAGTCTTTCAGCCACTCGATGACTCACAAATTCTGCTAACCTTGCCAGTTGGTCTAGATAAGGTCCGTGGCCTGTTAGTTGTCCGACAAAAAGTACCCCCACCTCCTCCACCAGATTGGTTAGCGGCAATGCTACTGAGCGGGGCGATAGCTGTTGCCTCGATAGCTTTGGTACTCTGGTTAAAAACCAGCAACACAATGGGTCAGATTGACCTCCTATGTCGACAATTTCTTCGCTATCGACGAGAAAATGAAACACAGGAGATGGAGTTTCCAACGACCAGTCGACGCCCTAGCGAATTGGAACTACGAGTCGCAGTTCTACAAGATTTGTGGATGAAGTTTCAGAATGTTCAGGTGGAATTAAAAGAAAATGTCGATGCTCTTGAACAATCCAAGCAACAACTGGAAAACACCATTGAAGACTTGAGGAAAGCCAAGCAGCAAGAACAACGTTTGATTGAATTGGGGTATGCCGTTGCGGAATTTGGCCACGATATTGGTAAC
The DNA here is from genome assembly GCA_002450295.1 of Deltaproteobacteria bacterium UBA6967. Lineage (GTDB taxonomy): Bacteria > SAR324 > SAR324 > SAR324 > NAC60-12 > JCVI-SCAAA005. The sequence continues at coordinate 13,018 of DJYX01000254.1, read as the reverse complement.
GCCAACGGATCCATCATGAGTTATTCCTCTCTGGTTCTTCAGCAGTTGGATAAGCCCACACTTGAACCAATGGAAGTGGCCCGTGCGTTAGTACATATTCGTAAGATTGAATTGGCCTCAAAAAATGTTGCTGGTCTCACAGAAGATATTCTTGAGTTCGCTCGTGGAAAAATGCAGCTCAACAAGACTCAGCACCAGGTTGAAGATTTCATTACTCAGCTAGAGGTTTATCTTGGTTTTGCTGAGGATATGGACATTCAATACAAATATCCTAAGAATATCCACGCAAGGCTGGAATTTGATGGCCGTAAGATTAGTCGCGTACTAATCAATCTGGTGAAGAATGCTTGGGAAAAACTCAGAGAGCAAGAAGGAGGAAGCATCACGGTGATGCTGCATCAGGAACGTAGAAATCTATTGATTCGGGTCAGAGATAACGGAGCACCGATTCCTACACAAGTTCTGCCGGTAATTTTTCATTCTTTCCAAACAGAAGGCAAAGAAAAGGGGACGGGGCTTGGACTAGCAATCAGCAAGAAAATGGTAGAAGCACACGGAGGAGAGATTCGTGCAGAGAATCTAGAGGCTGGAGGCGTCCAGTTTGAAATCTGGCTACCAGATGCATATCAAACGACTTCAACAAATTCTCCGGCAGGGTCCGATGAAACCCTGCCACAGGCTGCCAACTACTGAAGTTCAGGCGAGGGCTAACCACTCAGAGGGACTAATTTCTCGGTCGAACTGATAGGCTGGGTGCTGACGCTCTGGCTCTTGAGCCAGCATGGACTCAACACCTTCCATGAAGGACTGCACAGCGCTGTTTACGCGGCTATCAAAATCTGCGGATTGAATTCGCATTTCCAGACTATCTTCAAAAACGAGGTTGCTGATCAGCATGGGAACTCCTGAGGAAGCAATGGAAGAAAAGAAGGGAGATTTCAATTCGTCTCCACAGAGAGACGGGGTTAGCTCCCACAATTAACTTGTTGCTACTGTTATCGGTTCCCGATTGCCAAACTTTAGGAAAAAAAGCACGTATCTTGAATTTTTTCGGCAACGTGCCAAAAAACTAAGTCGCTTTGCCTAACTTTTCTCAAAGCTGCAACAGGCGAACCATTCATTTTGAGGAATCCCTGATGTTGAAAAAACTCCTCCTCCTTGGCCTTCTGAGTTTCAGTAGTCTTGTAACGATTCTGGCCAACGAGTATCCCACCCAAACTCGCTGTGTTCTCTCTGAACGAGCCCAACTCTATTTGGCTCCCAGTGATAAAGGAATGGCTTGGCCCACACCACGCTACACTCCACTCCGGCATGTTGATACCAACGCTGATTGGCATTTGGTTGAAGATTTCGAAGGAGATCGCTTTTGGGTCCACAATCAGTACGTCACTGACAATGGCTTTTTAATCTGCGGGGTTTTGAAGACGATGGCCACAGCCTACAGCGGACCAGGGCCAGATCATGAACTAGTAGGCACGCTGCCTGCCTTAATGGGCCTACGCATTGTTGAATACACCTCTGGTTGGATTCATGGGGTCTCTTCCGACGATCGAGAAGTTTGGGTACCAGAGGCAACTGTAAAAATATTCTGACTCAAATCATAGCCTGCTCAAAGCTTCTCGCGCAGCAGGCTCGCCACTCCCTCTACCCACTGAGGACTGCTATTGAGCGAGGGTACCATTTGTAAGTCCTCACCACCTGCCTCCTTGAAGTCCTCCACTGCTTCCATTCCAATTTCTTCCAGCGTCTCCAAGCAATCGGCTACAAAAGCTGGACAGAAGATCAGTAACCTCTTGATTCCCCGCTTGGGCATTTCTTCGATCACCTGATCTGTGTAAGGTTTAAGCCAAGGAGTACGTCCTAGCCTCGACTGGTAACTAATACTGTATTTCTCCTGAGGAATACCGAGCTTCTCTGCTAAGCGAGTCGCAGTACGATGACAATGGGCGCCATAGCACATCCGGTTCGCATCGCAAAGCGTTGCACAACAATCGGGCTGTTTGAGACAGTATTCACCTGTGTCATCACTTTTCTGTACGTGCCGCTCTGGTAGACCATGGAAGCTGAAAAGCACATGATCTGGTTGCTGCTCCCAATAAGGCCGACCGACAGCTGCAAAGGCCTCAATGAATCGTTCATCATCGTAGAAAGGTTCCATCAATTGTAGATGAGGCGTATTCCAATGCCTTGATGCTTCTCGGTAGGCTTCCTCCACCGCCGAGCCAGTTGAACTCGAAGCGTACTGTGGAAACAGCGGCAATACGAGAATCCGATCGCACCCTTCTTCACGCAACAGCTCAATTGCAGAACCAACTGAGGGATTCCCATAGCGCATTCCCAATACCACCGGGGTTCCCAATTCTTGGAGGTGTTGTCGGACTCCTTCGGTCAACTGCTGTCCATACACCAGCAGTGGTGAGCCTTCTGGCATCCAGACCTTGCGATAGGCCTTGGCTGAGCGCCGAGATCGAAATGGCAGAATGATCAGGTTCAGCAGCAACCAGCGCCCTAGTGGATTGATGTCTAAAACTCGTTCATCACTTAGGAACTGCTTGAGATAGCGACGGACTGCTCCGGATTCCGGGGCATCCGGAGTGCCTAGATTGATCAGCAGGACACCGGTTTTCATTACTGAGAATCTCCTTGCTATTCGATGGTCAGGGATGCAGCCAAGAACTCCGTCTGGAGTGGTGCACAGATCCGATTGTCACAGACTTGGTAAGCAAGCTGTGCACGTAATTCATCATAACCAGACGGATGGTCGGGAGCAATGCGGATGCGTAGCCGGAGTTCCAGTCCATGCTGATGAACAGATAACTCCTGGGCAAAAGCTTCATCGTAAAAACGAATTGGAGAGCTTTCCTGAAGGGGAGTGACGATTGCGTGACCAGAGAGGATAGTCAACGTGGTGGGTTCTGGGCCAAATTCACCAGCCGGTTTGATCGAGTAGATATGCCAACCTGCTGGAATGAAAACCTGAACCTGAAGCTCCGTTTCTGCGCCAGGAGTTATGATTTCAGGCACCAACACCGCTTGGATTTCCAGCTTTGGCAAATCTGTTGTTGGAGAGCTTTCAAATAAAGCTGATAGCGAGGAACTTTGACTCCAGACTGAAGAAACTCCCCAAAGCAGACACCCCAGGCTACAGGCGAGTAGCTTCCGCATTAGGGTTCGGTTGTCCGAAACACAGGGTCAACCACCTCAATCATCGCAGTTGAGCGCAATGCTTCAATCTGCTTGGTCTCAATAGCTCGCTGCAATTCCAGACGCAGATTTGTCCGGATTCTTTCGCGAGCTGTGTCCGGATTCTCCACATCCACGAATCGTCGATTGAAGACGATCAGGTCTGTGCGACCCTCATAAACACTAACAGCCGCTGGGTTGGAATCATCCAGTTTCAGGCTCAGTTTGCGGAACTCTGGGTTGTCTCCAATTTCTGGAAGAAACCGTGTTGAAGCATTGAAGGCAATCGTAGCAACTTCTAACTCGAGTTCTTCAGCAATCCGCTCCAGTGCGGTGGGCTCACCCTGCAATTCTGTCAACCAACCTGCTCCTTTTTGCTGGGCCAATTCACGAGCGAGCTTCTCTTGAACTTGATTGGTTGCTATCTCACGGACTTCCTCAAAAGGTCGAGCTTGTGAATCCTGCTTCTCCTGAATCTGGTAAAACACGTAGCCTTGAAGAGGATTACGAGTCCATACCTCGTGATCTTTTGGCTGCAGCTCACTGGCCTGTTGAGCCAATCCTTGAACGGATCCTAGATCGTCTGGTGTGCTGCTGCTATCCAACCATTCACTCTCCTGAGCAGTTTTCCCATATTGAGAAGCCCAGTCACTAATTGATTTTTCATTAAAAGTTGCCCTAAAGGTATCTCTGGCTTCTTCTAATTCTCGCTGAGCCATTTCCTCTGCCAGGATTGCCACAATTTCCTCACGGACTTCTTCGATCGGCTGTTGACCTCCTTCACGACGTTCTTCCACTTTGATCAAATGAAGACCAAAGGGAGATTCAACGATATCGCTCATTTCACCTGGTTGTAGTCCAAAGGCAGCACTTTCGAATGCTGGAACCATCTCACCGGGCTTGAACCAACCGAGGTCTCCTCCTTTTTCCTTGGTCATATCTTGAGAGACCTCTTTCGCCTCTTCTGCGAAGTCTGCTCCGGCCACAATACGCTCACGTACCTCCTGCAGTTGTTCACGCCGTTCGGCTTTGGCCGCATCATCGGCATCACCAGGCACGCGAAGCAGGATATGCCGGGCACGCACTTCTGGTGGGGTCGTGTACGTTTCAATGTTTCGCTCATAGTAGCGACGTACGGCTCGTTCACGAACATCTTCTAACTTCGTCAGATCGTTGATCCCCAAAGTAAAGTAAGCCAAACGGTAACGTGGCAATGTCTGGAATTCATCAGGATTTTCTTGATAATATTGCTGAGCCTGCTCCTCGCTAACACTCACCTCGTCCAGAAAGACCTGCGGCAAGAGTTGCAGTGTTCGCACTTCCAACTTTTCATTCTGAAGTTGGAATCGTTGCTCTACATCTTTCTCGCTGATGATAATCCCAGCTGTCAGCAACTGCTGTTTTTTCTGGAGGAGCAGGTCTAAACGTATGGATTCTTCGTAATCTTCCGTAGGTAGTCGGTTTTGACTGAGCAGAGTTTCGTAAGTTTCAAAGTCAAATTGACCATTTTTCTGAAAATATGGTTGCTGACGGATGTATTCCTGCACCTCCAAATCTGTGGCACGCAGATTGAGACTCTCGGCCATGTTGAGTAGCAACTGTCGATCGATCAGTTGCTGGAATACCTGCTGTCGCAAATTTACCTGTTGAGCAATCTGGTCAGCATTTTCTCCCAGCCGCTGACGTAACGACTCGAGTTGCTGACCATACATGCGCTGGAAGTCTCGTTGCAGAATCTCCGTTTCATCGACTCGGGCGATCACTTCCTTACGGTCGCCAAAAAAAGAGCCCATTCCAAAGGAAATGACAAAGGTGACACTGATGAAACCCAGCAACAGCTTGAACAGAAAACTGTCGGTGTATTTGCGCAAGTCCTGAATCATAATTACCGAGAAGTACAGAAGAGAGAGTTGGAGCAAAAAACTGACAATTACAGTCAACTTCAGCTTTGTTTGCAAGCCGAAAGCCGGACACAGGCTCTGCTAGCAACCGACTTTCATCTTGTTTTCTCCAGATAGCCTTTTTATCGTCATTTGATTTTGCAGCCTATGCTGGATCGTCGCCTATTTGCAAACTTCGACTGGGTACTGTTGAGTATCGTACTCATGCTCTGTGCTGTAGGTATTGTAGCGATGTACTCTGCTACGATGGGAAGCCCACAACTCGGTCGTTTTTTGCCAAGACAAGTCATTTGGATGGGGTTAGGACTAGCCCTAGCGCTAACAGCAACGGTAATCGACTACCGAATCTGGGCGCAGTTCGGGCCATTCCTTCATCTTGGCGCGATCTTTCTACTAATATTGGTACTGTTTATCGGCACAGGTGGGCCTGGTTCACCAGTAGAGCGTTGGTTACAGGTTGGGCCCATATTCTTGCAACCCTCGGAGTTTGCCAAGCTGACTCTTGTGCTCTCCTTGGCGCACTACTTTCGGGAAGGCCAACGTATCGGCAGATTAGGTATCAAGGAACTCATCTGGCCCAGCTTGTTGATGCTAGTTCCCTTGCTGCTGATCCTCAGACAGCCTGACCTAGGTACAGCTCTGTTGCTGCTGATAGTCTTTATGCCGATGATCTTTCTAGCTGGGCTCAAACTGTGGGTGCTACTCGCATCCATCGTGCTGGGACTCTGTTCTCTACCGATTGCGTGGCATTTCGTGCTCAAGCCCTATCAACAGGAAAGAGTACTGACCTTTCTGGATCCAACCCGCGATCCATTAGGAGCTGGCTATCACATCATCCAATCAAAGATCGCTGTCGGTAATGGGGGAATCTGGGGTCAAGGTGTTGGGGGTGGAACTCAGGGACAGCTAAACTTTTTGCCAGCTCACCACACAGATTTTATTTTCTCTGTGTTTGCAGAAGAATGGGGCTTTGTAGGAACTCTGACAGTCCTACTGCTGTTCATGGCATTGATCTTCTGGTCACTTGGGCACATTCTCAATACTCAGGATCGGGTCAGTGCGATGCTGACTGTCGGCGTGGTCACGATTCTGACCTCGCATGTACTGATCAACATCGGCATGACCATCGGACTCATGCCTGTTGTCGGAGTACCTCTGCCCTTCTTCAGTTATGGCGGCTCAGCAATGCTCTCGCAAATGTTTGGCATCGGCTTACTCCTCAATGTTCGGATGCGGCGTTTTCGCACCGATGAACTCTGAAAATCTTCAATATTGCCTGCTGCATGGTTCGACTCCGCTTTGCCCCTAGTCCGACTGGTTACTTACACGTTGGTGGCCTGCGTACCGCACTCTTCAGTTTTCTCTATGCCCAACAGCAAGGTGGACGTTTTGTGTTTCGCCTTGAAGATACCGATCAGCAACGACTGGTGGAGGGATCCGAACAAGACCTTCTGCAAATGCTACAATGGGCTGGTGTGAACTGTGACGAAGGCCCCAATATTGGGGGTGAGTATGGTCCCTATCGTCAGTCAGAGCGACTCATACTCTACCAAGATCATCTACAGATCCTGATGGATTCTGGTCATGCCTACCCTTGCTTCTGCACGCAGGAACGTCTAGACAACCTTAAGCAACAGCAGAAAGCCCAAGGTCTGAATCCCAAGTACGATGGATACTGTCGAGCACTGAAGGCTAAGGAAGTACAGCAGCGCCGAGCAGATGGTGAAGCGTATGTCATTCGGATGCGGATTCCAGACGACGGAGAAAAGATCCTGATTGATGACCTAATTCGTGGGCATGTCAGTATTGACAGCAGTCAACTAGACGATCAGGTACTGCTCAAGTCTGATGGATTTCCTACCTACCACCTAGCCTGTGTGGTTGACGATCATCTGATGAAGATCACTCATGTAGTTCGTGGGGAGGAGTGGCTCCCTTCCTTTCCCAAACACATTCTGCTTTATCGCTACTTCGGCTGGGAACCACCGCGTTTTGCGCATCTTCCATTGATTCTAAACCCTGATCGTTCCAAGCTCAGCAAACGACAAGGTGATGTAGCCGTTGAAGATTTCAAGGCTCAGGGCTATGTTGCCGAAGCGCTGGTCAACTTCATTGCTTTGTTGGGATGGAACACTTCTGATAACCAAGAACTGTTCTCAATGTCTGAATTGATCGAAAAATTCAGCTTTGAACGAGTTGGGAAGGCTGGAGCTGTCTTTGATCGCAACAAACTGGACTGGATGAATCAGCAGTATCTGCAGCGTCTGGAGTTGGATGACCTGATGCAACGTCTGCAACCTTGGTTGGCCAACTCACGTTATTCGAGAGCAGATCCAGAATTTCTACGGAGGGCAATTCAGATCATTCAGCCAAGACTAGTTACTTTGCCCGAAGTACTGGACAAACTAGCGATCTTCTTTGAGGATAAGCCTCAACTTGAACAACCAGAGTTGATCGATTACCTGCACCAACCAACAGCCCAAACTGTGTTGGGTGCTTTTCAAAACGCCCTGGTTGATGCTGAGACTTGGGATGAAAGCAACTTCAAGCAATTGGTTAAAGAAATTCAGAAAAGTACCGGGATTAAGGGCAAGGATCTCTGGACTCCGCTGCGCTACGCGATCACGTTGGAAGAACACGGTCCAGATCTCAGCATGATGGCTGCGCTCTTCGGCAAGGAAAAATGTCAACAGCTTATCGAAAATGCGTTAGCTCTCACAACTTCCTGAAGCGATTGATGCGAAAATTTCTTCTGCTCAGTTGTCTATTCTTCTTCCTGGGTCAAATCTCTTTTGCCCAACCTACAGAAGGGCTACCCACTGAATGGGATGGCTTTCGGGAACGCTTATTAACACTTGCTCTGGACCCAAGCGTGTTGGCTCCTGTGCTGGCTATTGTGCCCGCTCCACCAGCAGGTTCAGAAGAAGTCACTGAGATCTCCCGCCAACTACAGCAACTTCTATTTCTTGGCCTAAGTCCCGATCTTCCTCGTCAACTCATTCATCCCCCTCAGTTGCAGCGCATTCTAGATGATTGGAATGGCAGCTTGCGTCTGCAAAGTCGACCATTGACCAATCGTGAGCTTGCTGGGCTTGCGGGGGCCGATTGGCTACTAGAAGGCCAATACAACCAGACCCAGGACGGAGTTCAAGTTGATTTGGAATTGCAGGAATTACTGACCAATCGTGTGCTGCTACGCGAACTGCTAACCTGGCCAATCAGTGTATTCAAAACTCCCCAAGCTCCAGAAGCTGCTGACGTCAAGTCACCCGCTGAAAGTACAGAAATCACCCCTCCTTCTGAGGAAAAAAACACTGCTGAAACGGAAACAGCCGTCTCTAAAGACACTTCTACCACAAGCACAACAAACGAGACAGCAACCGATAGTGAAAGTGCAACTACTCCCTCAGCTACTGTGGCAATCCCCACAACACCAGGCCTTGCTTCATTACCGACCGGTGAAGTAAGCGAACAAGAAAGCCTCCCAGATGAACCTACCCCAGTAATTCCTGAACCAGATACTACCGCCAATACCAGCGAAGTAGTGCAGCCCAAAGTCTCTCCTGCTGTAGATGATCAGGAAGGTATTGGAGAGGAAACTACAGAATCCCAATCAACCACGGTTGATGATGAAGAGGCAATCACTCCAACAGTAGACCCACTCAACGAGGTTGATGATTCACAGGACACAGAAACAGTGGCAATGATAGCCCCATCAACCGAAGCCACAGAGGCAGAACCTAAGGATTCTGTTGAAATAGAAATGACTACGGAGAATGCTGCAGCAGATAACAATAATTTTGATTCAAAATATATTCTATCATTACCAGAAATTTCTACTGAGCCTGATTCTGCTACAGCACTAGTAATCCCGAAGGGTAGTAGTGATCGTCCGGGAATGGCTTTGCTCGATGGAGGCTCGTTTCAGATGGGGAGTTTGGAAGGGGAAGACGATGAATGGCCAATTCGCCAAATCGAATTAGCACCATTCTATCTGGATGTGCATGAAGTCACGAACGCAGATTACGCTCAGTGCCGCGAATGCGTGCGTGGTTATGGAGGCTTCGACACAACCCTGCCAGAACAACCAGCAGTCTATGTGGATTGGGAAAACAGCGCGCGTTACTGTGCTTCCATCGGCAAGCGACTTCCTACCGAAGCTGAATGGGAGTACGCCACTCAAGCCGGTAGTGTTGTGGAGAACTCCGACTCTGTTCTCGCTGAACTGAGAGATCAGGCCTGGTTTGAAATGACCTCGCAAAACCTCCGTTCCGCAGCTGTGGTTGGGCAACGACAACCCAATGCTTGGGGTCTCTATGATCTGCGAGGGAATGTCATGGAATGGACTGCTGATTGGTATGCTCCCTACGACCAAGCGAAACTACAGAATCCAAAAGGACCGGAAGCACCATCGAATCCAACTTACCCACAGAAAGTGGCACGTGGAGGAGCTTGGCAGGGCTTATTTGGGTGGGCCACTGAAGCTGGCTTGCGCAGTAGCCGTCGTTACGGCTTAGCAGCCTGGACTCAGGCTTTCAACTTGGGATTTCGCTGTGCTGCAGATGCTTTGTGATCAGGAAAACAGCGAGTCTGTAAACTGCTTGGCATCATAGGGACGCAAGTCTTCGATGCCTTCTCCTACACCGATGTAGCGAACAGGAATGTCAAATTCGTTGACAATCCCGATAATGACTCCGCCCTTGGCTGTTCCATCCAGTTTGGTCATCACAATCCCTGTCAAATCTGCGGCTTCACGGAACTCACGGGCCTGAAAGACAGCATTCTGTCCCGTAGTCGCATCCAGCACAAGCAACACCTCGTGAGGTGCATCCGGTATAACCTTCCGAATCACCCGCACCATCTTACGCAGTTCCTCCATCAAATTCTTCTTGGTATGCAGTCTTCCTGCGGTATCGCAGATGACAACGTCATACTCCTCACGAACTGCCTTCTCGACGGCTTCATACATCACCGAAGAGGGATCCGCCCCTTGGCTCTTGGCGATAATGTCACAATCGGCGCGACGGCTCCATTCAGTCAGCTGCTCAATGGCAGCGGCACGAAAGGTATCTCCAGCCCCCATTAGTACACGATGTCCATCTCGGCGATACTGAGCAGCGATTTTGCCAATCGTTGTGGTCTTGCCCACACCATTGACTCCGACAAACATCAACACCAAGGGTTTACGATCTGTAACTGTGGGAATTGGCACTTCCTTGTGAAGAATACGCACGATCTCCTCCTTAATCACTTCTCGTAAAGCATCCACATCACGTAGTTCCTGACGTTCAACTCGAGAAGTCACCACTTCCAGAATCTGTTCAGTAGTCTCCGGTCCAATATCGGCTCCCAACAGGGCTTCTTCCAAGCTGTCCAAGACCTCTTCATCAATTTCTTTCTTTCCAAGCAGGGCATTGCTTAGCCCACCGAGCATCTGTTCACGGGTCTTACTGATCCCGGAGCGAAGCTTTTCGTAAAAGTTCTGAGGTTCTGGTGTTAGTGCTGGAGCTTCTGGGATTGCTTCCCCAAAGCGTTTAGTCAGCGTACGCTGCTGTCGAAGTTCTTCCTGCTTGCGTGTGATTTCCTCTTGAAGGGCTTCGTTCTGGTGTTGCAGTCGATCAAGCCGGACTTCCCGTTGTTTTCGTTCTCGGGCTTCTTCTTCCTGTTGGCGCTGCTTTTCTAACTCTGCCAGGTGCAGTTCTGCCTGTTGTGGAGTCAGCTTTTCACTGACCTCACCAAGCTGACCACCAGTCCACAAGAACAGCAATCCCGCTACCAAGGCACCGCTACCAAACACCGTGAAAACAAACCAGATAACCGAGAAAATCATAGTGATTATTGACAAGCAAAAATTGAAAGATTTACTGAACCTGTCTATTTCACAGGTCAGTGATCGAACAAGCAATCGTTGAATCAACGTTGCGAGGCTTGCTCCTCAAGCAACTTCGTTAGCTCATAGGGAGAGAAGATGCCCTCGGTTACCTCACCATTGCGAAGACGAAGTTGGGTTCCGTCATCATTTTCGTAGAGAGTTCCCACCACATTGCCTGACTCATCTTGCCATTCAACCCCATAGCGAGCTTCACCATCAGACTGAGTGGGAACTACACGCCCCTTGAAGGGTACTTGAGCCAGGTTTTTCAAGTTCTGCTGCATCTGTTGGTACTGACGTTCCAGTTTTTGCAGGGTACGTTGGAGTTCCAAAGTGTTTTCAAAGCGTGTCAGTTTGTCTGCCCAATAGAGATAAATATCACCAGCTGCTTCCAGAACCGCAGTGGGTGCTCCTAAATCACTTAACTCTGCCGGCAGACTGCTTTTATTTTTTAGAGAAGACTCCAGCTGGCGTGCTGTTCCCTTGGACACCTGCCTTGTGGGCATGTCGAAGCTGAGATTGATCAGCATATCCTTGACATCCACCGGCTCTGGATCTGGCAAAGCAGGGTTGCTCTCTACCGTTCGTGTTGGCCCAGTGGGTTTGAAGACCAATTGAGGTAGTTTTTCTCCCAATCCAGCGCGGTCTGAGGAGGGTAGAAATATCGCCAACAAGAACACCGCTGTCCCGACTACTGCGGCTGTACCCATCCACCACCAGATCGGACGTTTTTTTCGCTCTGTCCGGTTCTCTTCCCGACCATAAGTTTGGCCTGAACCATCATCCGTGTATCCCCTGACTTTTCGTTCTTCTCGCTCGGGTTGGTTCTCTTCTGCAATATTCAGTAAGTCTGGAGTGATAATCGACTCTCGAGTCAGTCGCTCAAGTTCAGCGACCAGTTGAGCGTTGCGACGCTGAACCCACTTGACCTTGTCCAGCAGTTCAAAGCCATTGGTCTGCACCTGAATCTGACGGGCATCGTCAATCAGGCGCTGAACGCTGGGAGGGAATCTCGATGTCGGTACCGGTGTCTTGAGTATGTCTCGGCATCGATAACGAAGTTCTGTCGTCAGCATCTGGGACATCGAAACCAGCACATGCCAGCGTTCCCGATTGAGTAGCGGTGGGGGCTGTGGAATCTTCAGCAGGACTTCCTCATCCAGAGGCATATCTGGATTGTCCTCCCCGGGTTCTGCCTTTCCTCCGGCCTCTCGTCGCTTTCGTGCTTGCTGTTGGCGGTGCAGGTGTTCCCATTCCTTTTTGTAATCCCGCCAGGCGCTGTGGAAGGAGTCCCACAGCTGTCTCAGTTCATCCCCACACTCCTGATGCATGCCGAACAGGGGAGACATTTCTGGATAGCGCTCTGAACTACGCTTGCGCAAGTGAACAGATAGCTTATACATTTGCTCATACTGGTTGGTCACTTCCTTCTGTTGTGATTCGCAGTTCAGCCACTCCCGCTTGGTCAGTGGCTTCTTCCAGTCGATCACAATCGGGTAGCTGAGCACTTGCAGGCGCAGAAAGTCGAGGTAGAGTTCATCCAGCACCAACGGACCCGTACCTGGCACATGCGCCTCTGTCTGCTGTTTGAGTTTTCCCCAAGCATAGATGATCTCATTTTCCTTGCGACTGGCATCTGTCAACGACAATAGATTGCGCCAGTGCTCGGTTTGGATCGGTATAATTTTGGGAACCTCTGCGGTAGTTGCAACTTCTGGCATAGGTTGTCGATGGTTTGGTTTGAAGGTCTGGTTGTTTTGTGTAAGCTAACTCATTTTCCTGCAAATTTCTCGCAAAGCTTTTTGGATTCCTGACAAAGCTCTCGCTATGAGGAAATTCTACAAGTTCAAGTTTCCTGCACGAGCCGCATGCAACTGGTAGGTATCGGTTTTAATCCATCCTTCTGGCGTTTTCTTTTACAGCGACTAGAAAAACACACGGGATACGGCCCACTTGTTGGCACACTACTAGACCCTTCCCACTTACAACCGGACCGTCTAGTGTCCACTTGTGCTCACTTGCAAGACCTGCAACCTGTCTTCACCTTTTTCACGCCACATGG
>DJYX01000229.1 GCA_002450295.1 Deltaproteobacteria bacterium UBA6967 | reverse complement strand
ACCTGCTCACGAACTGCCTTGATGACTTCATGAGGACCATCAGCCACCCTACCAAACGCATTTCCATGCCCGCCAGTCATGCAGATCATTTGACCAGCAGCAAGAATAGTTGGTCCCAGTTGGCGGCCTGAATTGCAAGCGTCTCGCACAGCGAATTCCAAGAAGTCTTTGCCTCCAAGATCACGCAAGGAGGTAACTCCTGAGCGTAGTGATTCTTGAGCCCGGTCCAAGGCTCTCATCACTAAATTACCAGGTTTTGCTCCACCTACCTTGGATTTTGGATCACCCTCCCCCCCGTAGATTAAGTGTACATGACAATCGATTAGGCCTGGTAAGAGTGTGCCTCCGGAGAAGTCAACTAGTTCCCCAGCAAAGCCTTGAAAATCACCAACTAGGCCAACTTCCTTAATACGCTCGTTTTCCACGAGCACCGCCTGACCTTCAAGTACCTGATGAAGTCCCTCATAGATCAGACCCCCAGAATAGAGCGTTTGCTTAACCATTTTATTCTTCCAGAACAGATTGAACCATTGGCAAAGTCATATGGTGGTGTCAGGCCTTGGTTCATGAAAATTGGCATCAACAAGGGTGCAGTTCTCCAGAATCATCAGGTTCATAAATCTTCCTGTGAAGTTTTGGGTTCTTTGAATTCTTGCCCTAATTTACCGACTGAAATTGGATTAAGCACTTATCCTCGAAAGATACTCTCGGTGTCCCAAGCTCCCCTGGATCATTTCCAGATATTTGCTATGAAGTTGCTTCAATTCTTCCTGTGCCTGGCGCTTTAGATTCCTGTTTGACATTTCTTGACGTGCAGCCCCCTGAGAAAGCAGGCCGAGTCCATCCAAAACCGGGAAGTACAACTGCGTTTCGACGTGAGGAAGTCCTGAAAGAAAACCCTCAAAATGTTCTCGCTTTGGCAGACTCTTCTGCCATCGTTCCAATCGCCCAATAGATTCCTCACCCAAACATTCTTGATGAACAAATTCCCAAAAAGGGGTGTCCCTTCTTTCAGAACGATAGTGGATGTTCAAAAATGTTCTGAAATCATCAAACTGATGAGCAATTCGCTGGTTGAAATCTTTTCTGCCGCTGTAATCGCCATTCAGTGCAGCGGATAAGTATTCTTTGGCAAAAAGGATTAGCTGTACGAGAGTACTGTGAATTGAGGTGGCTTCCAGAGGTTCGAGAAAGCCTGCCGAAAGACCTACTGCCACACAGTTACTCTGCCAACTGTCCTGCAGCCGACCGACCTGAAAGCGTAGATCCTGTCTTGGTTCAATCGGATGACCGAGCACAGATTCAATCTCTTCTTGAGCTTCCTCGGGGCTACAATATTTATCACAATACACATAGCCACAGCCTAAACGATCTTGCGTGGGAATTTGCCACATCCAGCCAGATTTTTGAGCCCATGCGAGTGTGTAAGCGGGAATTTCTTTTGATGTGTCGAGATCCAGAAAGAAGGGCATTGCACGATTGACGGGCAATTCAGCTGAGTAATCCACCCATTCATTGCCAAGAGTTTTCTCAATCAAGATTCTCCGAAATCCAGAGCAGTCAATAAAGAAGTCTCCTTCAATTAGATCTCCATCATCCATCTTGAGGGACGTGATATGACCCGTTTCTGAATTCCTGAGGGCCTCTTCGACGACTCCATCAACAATCCGAATTCCTTTGGACTTTTTGCGGAGATATTGGCCAACCAAGGCATTGTCAATATGGTATGCGTGCAGAAAAGGGTGGTTTGGAACAAGCTGGTCTTTTTGGGTTTTTACTGGAGCAAGTCCCTTGGAAAGCAGGATCTGGAAGAGGTGAGCCTCTGAAACAGAACGTCCCGCAGCAACGCAATAACTATTCAGGTACTCAAATCCATCTTCACCGGCTGGGGGAATGAGAAAGTGCGGATCGTCGATTGGACCGTCGTAGTGGTGGCCCAGCTTCCGCCAGTCTTTGTGGCGTATTCCATATTTGATGGTGCCTCTTGTCTCACTGAGGAACTCGGCTTCTTCTAAACCAAAGGAATCAAGAAAGGTTTTAAAGATAGCCGTAGTTCCTTCTCCTACCCCGATCACGGGAATCTTGGAGGATTCAATGACAGTTACCTTCGCAGATAGTTCGTGCTGTCTACAAAAGTCCTGCAGCAGAAACGCACTGAGCCACCCTGCCGTACCGCCACCCAGAACAACAATCTTTTTCTCAAATATTGATGAATTATCAGTCATAAAAGCACTTTGGGAGCGTCATGACCTGAATTCTTTGAATGTTCCAAGCCTATTTTCAGAAGCATGATACACTAGCGAAATCATCAAGTTTTCTTAGTGCAACGCTGGAATCATGTCGCCATGGGCTGACAACATATCATCTGTTAGCTTCCAAATGTCATCAAGAGATAGTTCTGCTGCGGTGTGAGGGTCCATCATCGCTGCATGGTAGACGCTCTCTTTCTTGCCGGTTGCGATTGCCTCCACAGTGAGTTCTTGTACGTTGATGTTCGTCTGCATCATTGCGGCTAGTTGGGGTGGAAGCTTACCAATCTTAGTTGGTGAAATCCATGAGCGATCAATCAAACAGGGCACCTCAACACAAGCCTCTGCTGGAAGATTGTCAATCAAACCGTTGTTGGGCACATTCCCATTGATCACAACGGCATCTCCGGTAACCGCAGCACGGATTATCTCTCCCGCGTATTCGTTGGATCGATAGGTTTCCAGCTTGCTTTCCTCCTGCAGGGTGTTTGCGTAATCGCCCCAGCGTTTTAGAGAGTATTCGCAACGGTCAACATATTCATCCAGAGGAACCTGGTATTGTTCCAGAAGATCTGGCCGATCTCGCTTGATGAACCAGGGTACATACTCAGCAAAGTGTTCACTCGACTCGGTAACAAAATACCCCATTCGATTCAACATCTCATAGCGCACCCTTTCGGTCAGGTGAGACATCCGATGGCCTTCCGGCCTTGGTTTTCTGGCTCTGCTGGAGAACTGATCTTCTCCAGAAGCAATTTTTTGAGCGAGTTCACGTAACCTTGGGTATAGATCCTCGGTGGTTCCATCAGCGAGGCGCTTACCGAACTTTAAATAAAAGGCCATGTGATTGATACCAGCGCATTGGAACACGATGTCTTCCACCTTCTCACCAAGGTCGTCAGCAAGCATTTCGGCAGTTCCTTGGACGGAGTGGCATAACCCCACAGTCTTCACTTCTGGAACGAGTCTGGCGATAGCCATCATGTTCATGCACATTGGATTGACATACTGCAACCAGATCGCATCTGGGCAGATTTCCATGATGTCCCGTCCAATATCTACGAGTACAGGAATGGTTCTGAGTCCACGCATGATTCCACCCACCCCCAAAGTGTCAGCAATCGTCTGACGCAGGCCATATTTTTTGGGAATCTCAAAATCAATCTTTGTCGCAGGGTCATAACCACCCACCTGAATTGAAGTCTGAACAAAGTGGGATCCTCGAAGGGCTTCTCTTCGATCGGTGTGCATTGTGATCTTAGGATTTGCCCCAATTTGTCTGGCTACAGCTCGAACAATCAGGTCTGACACACGCAATCTTTCACTGTCAATGTCCATCAGAGCCAGTTCAATATTTTTGAATTCTGGCATCAACAATAAATCGGTGACAATTTTCTTTGTGAACTCAGTGCTTCCGGCACCAATTAAACATAGTTTTACCATGTTAGTTCCTGTTAGTTATGAAATTGTGGAATGCATCTGCTTCAGTTGAAGTTCTGCGAAGTACTCTGGGGTTGGTCAGAAACAACCTCAAAAGCAGCGTTGACCAAGGCCTTGGTATATTCTTTTTGGGGATTAACCAAGACATCCTGTGTGGGGCCAGCTTCAACAACGTTCCCATGCTGCATGACAAGGACGTTGTGGCAAAGAGCCTTGATGACCTTTAAGTCATGGCTGATGAACAAATAGGAAAGTTTGTGTTTGTCCCGAAGATCCTTGAGAAGGTCGATGATTTGCGCCTGTATAGAAAGATCCAAGGCGGATGTAGGCTCATCTAGGAGCACAAATTTGGGTTTCATCACCATCGCTCGGGCGATGGCGATTCGCTGGCGTTGTCCTCCTGAAAATTCATGGGGGAATCTATCCATAACATCTGGATCCATCTGCACATCTTTTAGGGCAACACGAACCATTTCATCACGATCCGCATCGCTATTGCCGATATTGTTGACCACCAAACCTTCAGCAATAATTTGTCGGACAATCATGCGCGGATTCAAGGACGAAAAGGGGTCTTGGAAAACAACTTGGACCGATGTTCTTAAGTCTCTCAGATCTTTTCTTTCCACATTATCAACCCTGCGCTCACCAAAACGGATCTCTCCCCCCTGAGAACTGATCAACCGAATCAACGCCAAGCCAAGAGTTGTTTTTCCAGATCCTGATTCACCCACTACTCCAACAGATTCACCCTCTCGGACTCTGATATCAACATTGTTGACAGCGACCAAGTCCTCGGTTTTTCTGTTGAAAAAACTCCCGTGTCTTATTTTAAAGACCACTCGAATTTGATCGCCCTTGAGACTGGAGGGTGGGTCACCTTGAAGAGGAGGGGGAGAACCCTTTGGTTCGCTCCGGATCAAATGCTGGGTGTAGGGATGCTGAGGATTGGTAAAAACCTCCTCAGTTAAACCTCTTTCTACGATCTCTCCGTTTCGCATCACACAGATCTGCTCACTCGTCTTACGAACCACGTTGAGATCGTGAGTGATGAGGAGGACAGACATGCCATACTTGACCTGTAAATCCTTAATCAGCCTCAAAATCTGGGCTTGAATCGTTACATCCAGGGCTGTTGTTGGTTCATCTGCGATCAACAACTTCGGTTCATTGGCAATTGCCAAGGCAATCATGACTCTTTGACGCTGGCCCCCAGAGAGCTGATGAGGATATTGATCCAATCTGGCTTCAGGTCTTGGGATTCGTACTTCTTGGAGTAGTCGTAGGGCACTTAAACGAGCTTCTTTCTTGGGCATTTTTTGATGTGCTAAGATGCTCTCCATAATTTGACTCCCAACCGTGTAGAGTGGATTCAGGCTGGTCATTGGTTCCTGAAAAATCATCGAGATTGCGCTACCTCTAATTTTTTGTAATCGCTCATCTGGCAAGCCAATCAACTGTTGTCCTGAGAATTCGACGGAAGTATTCTTTCCAACCACAGCGCGTTCTGAAAGCATCCCCATCAAAGCCCTGGCAGTAACAGATTTGCCAGAACCACTCTCCCCAACCAGTGCTAGTGTTTTTCCCTGAATAATATCAAAACTGACTCCCCTGACGGCTTGAACGAAGCCTTCAATGATGGGGAAGCCAACTTCAATATCCTTCGCCTTCAATAGTATTTGATCTGAATTTGTTGACATGGGAGGCTGACTCACTTGTCTGAATAGGGATCAACGGCATCTCTCAACCCGTCTCCCATTGCGTTGAAGGCAAGGACGGTTAGGATGATTCCTGCAACAGGAGCCATCATCCAAGGTGCTCTGTTAAACGATTGAAAATCAAGAATCTGATTGAGCATACTTCCCCAAGAAACCATCGGAGGCTGTACTCCAACCCCAAGAAAGGATAAAAAGCTCTCCAAGAGTATTACATCAGGCAATTGATAGGTAACCCAAACAACGATATGGGATGTAGTGTTGGGTACTATGTGTCTTAATAAAATTCTTGGCCTAGACGCTCCAACTGCTTCTGCTGCTCTTACATAATCCAGACTCCTAATTGAGATCACCATTCCTCTGATCTCACGACTGAATTGAGCCCACCTTAAAAGCACCAGTATCGCGGCGAACATAATAAACACGAGTACTGCATCAGCTCTTCTTGGTAATAAGGCAAGGAGCGCTAAATAAAGTGGTAGATCTGGAAAGGCTAAAATAAATTCAACAAATCTTTGTGTCACAAGATCGAAAGTCCCAGCAAAGTAACCCGAACAAACACCAACAACGATCCCAATCAATCCTGCAGTACCAACAACAAGGAAAGCCATCAATAATGTTATTCTTGTTCCAATTAATAATTTGCTAAAAATATCTCTTCCTAAATTATCAGTCCCTACTAAATAAATGTATTCCCCTTTCGTTTGATCAACACCAAACAACCGTGTTTCTAGATTAATACCCAAAAAATTCCACGTTTCTCCTTTAGTAAAAAAATTAATGAAGAATTTTTGATTTGGATCGGGCATGAATGAAAATTCATAGGTATTGGGATCCATTTCCTCGGTAATTCCGTACACAAAAGGTCTTGGATGGAAGTTCCCTCCTTGATCAAAAAAGTGTAGTGTTTGGGGAGGAAAGTATTGACGCTCTCGGTCTGTTCGCGTTGGAGAATAAGGTGAGAAGAAGGGGGCAAATATTCCCAATATTATTATTGATATGACAATAAAAGTTCCAATTACAGCATATGGTTTCCTTAAAAATTTTTTACGTACAAGTTCCCAATAGGTTAAAGATTTCTTTGGTTGAGAGTGCAAATTTATATTCTTCACGAAGTTGTATGCTCCATAGTAGCATTTCGAACTCTTGGATCAAGAATTGCGAGGAGAAGATCAGCTATCAAATTTCCTATGATAAGCAGTACAGCAACCATCATAAAAATAGCTGAAACGACGTACATGTCTTTTGATGCTACACTTGAAAGAATAAGAGGTCCGACGGTAGGTATTCCTAAGACAATAGCTATTTCAATTTCGCCTTTAACCATATAGTCAAATCTAGAACCTAAATTCATCACAATTGGATGCAGAGCATTGGGTATAGCATGAATAAAAAGTATACGATTTTTACTAAGTCCTTTTGCTTTTGCAGTTTCAATGTACTGCATCTTCATTACATCTAATAAGTTGCCACGCATCATCCTTAAAATATAACTTTGTCCTGCCCAAATTGAAATTAAAAGAATGGGCCAAACATGGAAGAAAAAATCAACTAATCGATTCCAATCCCAATATCCTTGCAAGATATATTCTGGGGATTGGATGGCTCCAATGTAAGGTGAGTGCCATACAAAAGCTAAGAAATACAAAATTACGATAGATATGATGAATTTTGGAATCGCAATTCCAGAAAATGCGATCAGTGTAGCAACTGTATCTGATAATTTATGCTGATTGAGGGCAGCATAAATACCTAATAATGCTCCAGTAATCTGGCCAATAATTAATGTGACTAAAGCTATTCCAATAGTCCTTGGAAATCGAAGGCCTAGTAGCTCAGAAACAGGCCTAGATTGGCTAAACGAAGGCCCCAAGTCAAATTCTGTTAAAATTCCCTTTAACCAGTTTAAGTACTGAATAATAAAAGGCTGGTCAAATCCGTATTTTTCCCTTAGTAATGCCGCAATTGGCTCAAGCTCTACTCTAGATTGACCAGTTCTTGAGATTGTTTGATTTAACCAAACATCGACATAATCACCGGGAACAGCATAAATTATTAAAAATGAAACAAAAGAGATCCCAAACAGTAGTGGAATACTGGCAATAATCCGCTTGAACAGAAAGAGCAATAATCCCATGAGTTTTGAATATGTGTAGAATGAGTAGGGGAGCTCATTAGAACCCCCCTTTATCACTTCAGTTGGTAGGGAAAGCGATTAGCGCTTGTAGGTAGGAATAACCCCAGGCATCAACTCAGAGATTTGTTGATCTTTTGGAACCCAGAGCCGCTCACGAACCAATGAGTCTTCCGCCCACTCAAACATGAAGACAGGTACACCAGGATGAGCGTTCTTTACTCGCTTATTGACTAGCAATGCAGCAGGTGCCTGAACTAGACCAACAGTGTAGACATTGTCTGTCCAGAGTTGTTGAATCTTGCGAGCATTAGCTGAGATCTCTCCTGCGTCCCATGACTGCTGGATAGCATTTACAGCGATGGCCATCTCTTTCTCAAAAGACATGAGATCCCTCGAACCGTCGGCGCTGGATGGGTGAGTCAGAGGACAACCTGTAGAAATTGGGAGAAATCTACATGTTTCACGTGTTGGCACTACCCAATGGTTTCTCCGCTCAACCATATTGAAATTTCCTGACTGCATAATTGCATCAAGATCATCATATGGTTTTGGAATGATGCGAATGCCCACGTCACCGAGCATTGATGCGACCGCATCAACTTGTTTCTTGTCTGTGGCCTCACCATTGTCATAAGACAGATCAATTTCGATGTTACTACCAGTTTTTGGCAGGTTGCGAACACCATCTCCATCCGTGTCTTTGATGCCGAGGCTATCAAGAATTTGCATGGAACCAGCCTTGTTGTAGCCCCTGAAGTTGATGCTATCAACATCATACCAGGGGGAACCAGAGGTGAATGCACCAGCCCAAGGATGAGTGAATGGACCACGAGCGATAGACTGTCCAACTGCATTCCGGTCAATCGCATGGCTAATCGCTTCGCGGAACTTCAGATTTCGGAACAATCCCCGTAGCTCCCTATCCACATCGTTCTGAACACCAACATCCATTGAATAGTTGAACTCCAGGTTCCAGCCGAGTACGCGAGGGCCAAATTGAGCCTTGGTTGGAGCATCAGCACTTTGTGACTGCTTTAACGCCTCAACATAGTTGCCTGGATTTTCCATGTTTGAGAAGTCACCTGATCCTGCAACCGCTTGTTTGGTTCTATCTGACCAAGTCGATAGTTTAAAATGCATCTCATTCATGTAGGGTAGCTGATTACCCTTCTCATCTACTTTCCAGTAGTACGGATTACGACGCATGATCACGATTTGATCCGGAGCATGCACAACTGCCACAAACATTCCTAATGAAACTACATTCTTCAGATCATCAGCTGGTTGGGCATTGGTGTAATCTTCATAGGTTTTTTGGGGATTGTAGCGCGGATGGTGATCTTTCAGGATGTGTGAGGGTCCAGGGCATCCCTGAATATAAGCCAGCGCACTAACCCGGGCTGGACCCTGAGGCTCTTGGAAGTCAAAACGAATTGTGTAGGGGTCTACTACACTCATGGTAGTGCCCACTCCCATGCCATCTTTTGGCATCCTGGAGGTGACTTTTTCATCCTGTACGTTGTCTTCCCACCAGAAGCGAAGATCTTCCGCATCGAAGGCATCTCCATCCGACCACTTGACGCCCTCAACAAGGTTCATGGTCAGAGAGGTCTTGTCTTCATTCCAACTCCAGCTTTTTGCTAGATTAGGTAGAGGTCCATTCTGCTCTTCTGGCTTGACCTGCCAAAGTGGTCCTTGGCGGACAAGGCACTCTTGCAAAGTAATGTTGATGCCACCCCAGCCCTGATGCTGACCAGCTAGCCAATTCCAGCCTTCTGGGCGACCACCAATTACATGCCGGAAAACACCACCGTACTCACCGGTTCCATCAATCATTGCACCGGTTTTCATAACAAGTGGTTCCTTGGGAAGCCTGTCTTTCACAGGAGGTAGTTGGCCACTTTTTACCATCTCAGTGAGAAATGGCGCTTCACTGTAGCTTGGGAGAGCCTTGTACTCCCACAAGTCACTTTGACCTACGAGATCCCACTTAAGAGTAGCCATGCTCTTCTCAGCTGGAATACGATCAGCCAAGGCTGTTGCAGCACCTGCTACTGAGAGTCCAAGAGCGGTGGTGAGAGCAATTTTTTTGGCATGATTACCAATTTTGTCCAAAACGCGGAATGGCGCTGACTTTTTTTCAGCAGAATCGCAAAGAGAAAGAATTTTCTCCTCGTTAATCTCGAACTCAGGATAAGTCATAACTTTCCTCCGTATTTACGGTGAGAAGGACCCCATTGGGGTTCAGAATACTTGACAGCTTCCTGCCAAGCGGGATTCAGCAGTCGCACCGGCGGCTGCTTAGGGCTGAAATGCGTCGTCCTCGACCATCAGGCTGGCGTGGACATCCTCTTTCAGTTCAGCAACATTACGAACCTTTTTGCGGGCTGCTCCCGTCCAAGTTCGGGTTTTGATAGTGTTTTTTGAAAGTCGTTGTCGGGCCGGTTCAATCGCCTCTTCGTATTGAGGCAGCCATTGGGCTTGAGCGATCAACATTTCATCAACCATAGCCCATACCTCTTCTGGTGAACAAACCGCCCCAACCAGGGGATCGTGCAGCACAGCCAGCTTGAGTAAATCCACATCTCCGTTCATTGCAGCTTCAACTGACATTCGCTGGACATCAATCGAAGTTCTGCAGGCAGAGGCGCAACCCATCGGTAATTCAATCCCTGAAGCCATGTGCATACCGAAGAGGTCGACGAAGCCGGTCGATTCAATGATGCAATCATCCGGTAGATTTTTGATCACGCCATTGTTTTTGGTATTGAAGTGCCCTCTGTAAACTCTGCCAGTTTCTTGAGCCTCAATGATATAGCTACAGTGTTCCGTTGAGCGCTCGTATTGTTCCAAGGGCAACCCTGCTTGGTTCAACCATCTTGGAAAATCATCTTCAAACCAGTTTCGACGTTCTGTACAAACTCGTAAGTAACCTCCAGTTTCGCCATGAATCCAGTCTGATAAGTCAATCCATGAATTGATTTCTTCAGGTCGTTTTCGATACCAGGGAAGATATTCGCTAAGATGTCCATTGCTTTCCGTCGAAAACACTCCGAATCGCTCGAGCACATCAATTCTGACTTTTTCTTGGTTTGAGTACTTTGGATGTTTTCGGAATGCCTCGACTAGCTCTGCCTTCTCAATACTGCGACCACGAAGTTTGAGTTGGATATACCAAGTCATGTGGTTGATCCCGCTGCAGACATATTCCAAGTCTTTGGGATCCTCTGCTCCAAGTACTTCAGCGATGAGTTTTGCGCCTCCTTGCACTCCATGACAGAGTCCAATCGTGTTGACCTTCCCATAATCTAAGGCCGCCCAAGTGTTCATCGCCATTGGGTTGGCGTAATTTAGGAAGAGAGCATCGGTCTCAGCATAGCTGCGAATGTCCTCACAAAAATCAAGAATTGCAGGGATGCTTCGCTGTCCGTAAAGGATTCCACCGGCACAAACTGTATCTCCGACGCACTGATCCACTCCGTATTTCAACGGGATTTCAATATCATGTCGGAAGGCTTCCAAGCCTCCGATTCTAGAGCAGTTGATGACATATTTTGCACCAGCTAGTGCCTCTGCTCGATCTGTAGTAGACAAGACTTTTGCTGGTAATCCATTTGCGGAGATATCTTTTTCAAGCAGTTGTTTCACCATCTCAAGATTATCTTGTGAGATATCTTGGAGGGAAAATTCCGTCTCGTGTAGTTCTGGAACAGTGAGAATGTCCCGAACTAATTTCTGTGTGAAGCCGACGCTGCCTGCACCAATAAAAGCGATTCGCATGTGCTACTTTTTCAGTTGATTGTTTAAACCTTGGGGTCCGTTAAATCTCGGTTCATTTTGCGCCAGTGGTACTTGCGGCTACCATTGTAAAAGGGTTTTTCCTCAGCGGAAAGGGTTCCTAAGAATTCAGGATTTGGCTCGTAATCAAACCAAGGCTGAAAGAAATCCGGAGTGTATCCACCAAGAATCAGCAAGCGATCTTTCCCCGATCGATTGATTCCACCCGCGTGAATCGTTGATTCGAAAAAAAGTAAGGTGGAGCCTGCCGGCGCAACAACTTGATGTCGCAACTCAGGTCTTTCCCTGACAGCATCAATCAACAAGCTCTCCGAAATATCAACCATTTTGTGACTGCCAGCGATCACGGTTGTTCCTCCGTCATCTGGCCCCAGGTCAGTGAGGTTTGTTAGGCATTTTACAAACGGGCAGTGGAACAAACCTTTGCTGCGATAACTGAAAGCTGGGTCGAATCCTCGATGCCATCCATAGTTTTCTGAGACCGGTTGATTCAGGTCTCGCCTGCGAATGTGGGCATCGGACTGCTCTAGTCGCACACTGCCACCCACTGCATCTTCAGCAAGTCCTACGATCTTTGGGTTCGTAACATATTCGCGGAAACATGATGCAAGATGGGGGAGATTGTCAATCCGGAAGAAATCCCAAGTGGTTGAGGTAAAGAACATATGAGACTTGGGAGGTACTTTGTCCCGTTGATAATCCTGTTCAAACTGTAGAATTGTCTCCACCAATAAATCAACCTCGGCCTTTGCGAGTACCTTCTCTAAAACAACATAACCGTAGATATCCAGATGTATCCGTTCAGCAGGAGTTAATGAAAAAGTTTTGTTCGCAGAGGTCGGTGAGATAGCAGGAGTCAGATTTGGCAAATGTCCACCTTCAGGCGAACGACCAACATCTTTGGTGGGTATTTCAGGCATGAGTCTTTTCAGGCTGATTTATTTCAGAATCCCACATTGTATAGGGAGCGACTATCTGCCTGCGTTCTGGCGTGAGTCGTTTCAATAGTTCCTTTGAGGGTCGGTACTGGTGTCGGAAATTTCCCCAGGAAGGTCCATATCGATAAACAGCAATTCGTCGAATACCACTGTTACTGCGCTTGGCTGAACCATGACAGATTCCATCCACAAAAACTAGCACATCTCCGGCTGCCATCTGGATCTCCATAGCTCCTTCGATCAAATCACCGAAACCTTCGCTACGCATTGCCACTTTCTTTAAGTCTGGATGCTCAAAATTGGACTTGTGGCTGCCAGGAACAAGGACAGTTCCACCATCACCTGGACCTATGTTTGTCAGGGCAATCAGAGCGTTCACTTGACCACACATGAAGCGCCCCCCATGGAAGCGATATTGATTTCTGAGGATTGAAGGATAGCCACCTGAGTGCATCCCGATTGCTTTGCCAATACCCCGCAAATTTACAAAATTCTCATCAATGAATAGTGGTCCATGCGCATGATCGAATGTTCCCTGCCCCCCTACAAATAACTTCATGTGTTCAATCCAAGCAGGATGATCTATCAGCCTCTCAAAGGGTTCACCAGCCTCATAGATTTGCTGCAGATTCAGACCTGATTGTCCATCATCTTTGTAGTCGTGGAAATGTACATTTCCGTATAGAGTTCCAGGTTCTTGTTCAGGAATTGAGTCAATGCATTGATTCAGCGCCTTCACTTCTTCAGTGCTCAATGCATTTCTCAGAACGATATACCCGTTAAGGTCAAAGAAATAAACGTCGCGAGGAGAAATTGGGCCGTAATCGAATCCTTTCATAATACCTTTGGCTTCAATTCAAAGGAGGAATCATGTCTCCATGAGCCTCCAGTAGGTCATCCACAAGATTCCAGATTTCATCAAGTGAGAGTTCTGCAGCCGTGTGTGGGTCCAGCATGGCGGCTTGATAAACGTAGTCCTTTTTCCCTGTCAAGGCAGCTTCTACTGTCAATTGCTGAACGTTGACATTGGTCATCATCACTGCTGCTAGTTGCGGTGGCAATTCTCCTACATTGATCGGCTGGATACCGTTCTTGTCGATGTAGCAAGGCACTTCGACGGAGAGATTCTGGGGGAGGTTGCTGATCAGTCCTTGATTAGCCACATTCCCATTGATCACAGTCGATTCACCGTTTTCCAGCGCATTGATGATGGCGGCAGCGTATTCATGACTCTGACAAACCTCCATTACTGCCGAATCATCTTCCATTTCCAGTCTTGTTTTTTCCCAACCAGCAATTTGATTTTCGCAGCGTCGGATATATTCATCCAGAGGTACATTGAAGCGTTCGATCAAGTCTGGGCGATCTCGCTTAATAAACCAGGGGGTGTATTCGGCAAAGTGTTCACTGGATTCAGTGACAAAGTACCCTAAGCGACGCAACATCTCATAACGAACTCTGTTTCCATCTGGCATGCGTCCTTGCGCTTCAATTTCCCTCAGACGTGGGTAGAGATCTTCGACTCCGCTTGCGGTTTTCTTCTCGAAACGAAGATAGAAGGACATATGATTGATGCCTGCACAGAAATAGTTGATGTCCTTGATGTTTTCTCCCAAGTCTTTGGCCAGTTCTTCCGCGGTTCCCTGCACACTATGACACAGTCCAACCATTGTTAATTCGGGGGTGAGGCGATTGATTGCCATGCAGAGCATCACCATGGGGTTGACATAATTTAGCATGGTGGCAGCCGGA
>DJYX01000046.1:6432-10090 GCA_002450295.1 Deltaproteobacteria bacterium UBA6967 | reverse complement strand
CATTGAAGAGGAGAAGTCAGCAAGAGTGCCGGGTTCCTTCAGGTTAATGTTACCCATCAGCAAAGAAAGTTCTTCTCGGAAAAGCGGCTTGAGTTGAACTAGTTCCTTGATGCAGTTGATAATCGAAATTGAGTAGGCCTTTACCTCTTCATCATTGCTAGTAGGATCATCATACCAATAGCGAACACGGGCTCTTCGAAGAGATGTGTCTGATAGTTCAACTACCTCAAAGCGTTCCATGCACTGAACAAGAAGCTGGGCAGGTACATCTGGCTTTCTATTAATCTGCATTACCTTGCCAGCCACACCAATCTTAGCAAATCGCTGGACTTTGAATGATTCTCCTTCTCCCTCAGTCTCCTCTGCGAAGAGCAATCCTACGTATTTTTGTTTATCGCTTAGACTCTCGAGAATGTTGTTGACCAATTCCTCATTGCTCAAGAGGATTGGCACCATCATTTTGGGAAAGAATGGACGATCGAAAAGAGGAATAATGATCAGTGATGTTGGTAGAAGGTCGCTGGCAACAATGATGGAGGTTTCTGCAGATTGGGGAGGATCTTCTTCTGTGCTTTTGCTTTCTTTACCGACAATGATGATCCCACTATCTTCCTTGGTTGCTTCTCCATCGTCCTGAATAATGGAACTTTTAGAAGACTGAGGTGATTCATCTTCAGTTGACCCAGCCTCTTCCTCAATCAGTATGATGCCGCTATCTGTTTTCTTCTCTGCCATGATCTCCGTAGCTGAAAATAATGTCCTTGGCTGGATGCTAGCCAGAGGCAATGCTTTCTTTTCAGATCAACATAAGTGTGAGGAAGATTCAATGGAAACGCAGTTTTTCTTCGGTGAGATGTCTGGGAGTGATACTCATGATGGAGATTTCATGGTCATCAACAGAGCCAAGCTCCAACATAGTCCAACCCAGTTTTTCATAAAAAGTTGTGTGGTCAAGAGTTAGCAAATGCAGGCGAGGAATTTTGAGGCAGGCTGCTTCGTGAACCATTCTTCTAACTAGGTAAGTCCCCAAGCCCCGATGTCGGGCAAAAGGCATGACCCACAGACTAGTAAGCCATGGACTGTATTGTTGAATTTCCTGGTAATCATAGACTTCTAAACCGACCGAGCCCAACAAAAGGTCTTTATCAAAGGCAATGATTGTTGTAGGTATACCTTGCCGGTTTTTCGTATGTTCCCAAAGCTCTTCAGAAGCTTGAGTAAGGCCCCATGTCGCTGCCAGATCTCGCCATTCCTCCCAATGCTGATTCGCTAATTCTTCAACCCATTCTGGATGATCAGCTAGATAGCCTATACTTAGGGAACTATCCATGCAGAGGACTCGTTGCTTTGACGAAGTGCTTCAAGAGTGCGCATGTTCCCAACAGCATCTTCCAGTCCATAGGGGACCGGTTCATCATTCAGAATTGCTAAGGAAATAGCCTCTCCCTGAAGGGTGTATTGATCACAGATATCCATATCCAAGACTTGTGACTCAGCAGGTTCAAATCGACCCTGATCACTATGGGTTCCAGGATACAGGCTGACACGGCAAGGTCGATCTGGTGGAGCATTGAATGGGATGTCAATCTCAACACGACCATGGGTTCCTAAAATATTGACACGCTGATAAGGGGCTACTTGAGTGGAACAAGTGAAACTCGCTTGCAGACCATTTCCAAAATCCAGAATTCCAGATGCTAAGCGATCTGTTCCAAAAGATTGGTCTTTGTCGAAAAGACCAATCACTCTCTCGGGCTCCCTGTCGCAAATCCAGCGAGATGACGACACACAATAACAGCCAATGTCTAGAAGGCCCCCACCCCCAACGTCAGACTGATTGCGAATATTGCTAGCATCCACGTTGTAGTAAGCAAAGAAGACTTGAACCATTCTCAATGTCCCTATCTTTCCCTCGGTGATCCATTTCTTTGCTTGGATCCATTGCGGATGATAGCGGTACATGAAGGCTTCAGCAATTTTGAGTCGCGGAAATTTTTTAGAGAATTCCAATAGTTCCAGTGCATCTGCTGCGTTTACTGAAATAGGTTTTTCACACAGAACATGTTTGCCAGCTTCCAGAGCTTGCTTGGCTGGGCCTATGTGAATGTGATTGGGTAAAGGAATATAGATCGCATCAACCTCAGGATCTCTCAAGATTTCCTCATACGAGCCGTAAGCCTTTGGTATAGCTAACTCTTTTGCATAAGCTTTTGCACTTTCCAATGATCGAGAAGCAACAGCGCGAACTTCAGCAAATTGGCAACGTTGCATTGCTGGCAAGATCGTTCTACCAAAATTAGCGGTGCCAAGAACTCCCCAGCGAACTTTTTGATTTTCTTTATTCATTCAAACTCCATTGCACGAAAGATTCGGTCAGCGTTTATTCGAGCCAACTCACGGAAAGTATCCAGCTGGGCAAAGGCAGACTGGTCTATTTCATACGCTTCTTCAAGGCCGCCCATTTCTTCAAGGATCTTTGCTACTTCCTGCCTCATGTAGACCAGATAATCCAGTGTATATTTGCGAACCTCACTAATAACGGTAGGACCTCCATGTCCAGGGATCACAATCTTGGCGCCAAGAGACTCCAGATTGTTCCAGGTTTCCAGCCAGCCAGCTGTGTCTGTATCCTCAAAGACTGGCAACAGTCTTTCATGAAATGCAAGGTCTCCAGTAATCACGAGTTCTTGTTGTGGTAGCCACAGGACGATGTCTCCAGGACCATGGGCTGGACCTAAATAACGAGCTTCAATCTGCTCACCCCCCAGTTCAATAATCCACTCATTATCAAAAATAATATCAGGCTTCACTAGCTGGGTGCCTAGTGATTTATCCCTTCTTCCGTTTTGCATCTGCTTGAGGACATCTGCACCATGATCTTCAATAACCTCAGCAGCTAATCGATGGACCACAATCTTAGCGCCCTGCTCTTGCCAATAATTACTGCCCAACATTGCATGTCCTTGGGC
This sequence comes from Deltaproteobacteria bacterium UBA6967, assembly GCA_002450295.1. GTDB lineage: Bacteria > SAR324 > SAR324 > SAR324 > NAC60-12 > JCVI-SCAAA005. The sequence goes on along the minus strand of DJYX01000046.1, from coordinate 7,121 downwards.
GTTTTCTAGGACTACATACTTGACAGGCTGATCAGTGATTTTTTTAATTTCTTCGTGAAGCGTTTTAGCTAACAGATAGTTGTCACTAGCGTTCATCACAACAACGCCTTCTTCAGTGATAATAAAAGAAAGATTATTATTGTGACCTGAATTTTCATAACTAGGAGGTGCGGTAGCACCGATGGCAGACCAGATATTTTTTGTTACTTGCTGTGGCAGTCTGTAGAGCATCGATGATGGGGCAAAGTCTGGTGCATCCACAGGTAAATTGGCATCACGCCATGCAAAAAAGCCATCTGCGTAGTTACTGACGTTTGAGTAACCCATGTCCATGAGTGTCTTAGCTGCCACCGGGCTCCGTTGATTGATACCACAATACAGAACGACAGGTTGATCGTAAGAGCGGAGAATCTCACCAATACGAAATTCCAACCATCCTCTTGGAAGGATTACATTTTGGGCTGCGTCAATGGTTCCGCCAAATTGGTTGATCTCATTTGGATTGCGGACATCAATCAGTGTTAGATTGGGATCTTGTTCCAATCGTCGTTTTAGTTCTGCCGTGTCTATATTGATAATCTCAGCTTGGACTTGCCTCAGTAATTCGGGCCCTACAGGAATATAATCTGCTCGGCTTGCTTTACTCCAAAAGACTAGTGCAAACAATCCAATCAAACTGAAGATGTGTT
>DJYX01000046.1:0-6035 GCA_002450295.1 Deltaproteobacteria bacterium UBA6967 | reverse complement strand
ATTTGGAGGAAAAGTAAATTGCGAAATGTAGATCAGATAAATTTGATTAGAAAAGAAAATGAAGGGGGTGTTTGCAAAACTTTCATATTGAGTTCAAAAAATTCTGGCCACTTCTGAGGTAAGATCAAGCGTCCATTTTGGATGTGGCTTGAGAAGGATGGATTGAGCAAGTCGTTCTCAAACCAGAAAGCCGTATCAAGACCAACAGCGGGTGCTCTTGACACATGGGAAGAAGCCAGTAATGCAATCCACAGGTGCCCGATGCCACTTTCAAAACTACTACTCAACACGGGTAGGATTCCAGTTGACTTTGCTGAATTTATCCACTTTAGAGTCTCTTGCCAGCCCCCTAAGATTCCTGGTTTGAGGATATATGCATGAACGTTATCTTGAATCGCTTTTGCTAAATCTGGATCTTTCCATAAGGTCTCGTCTAGTGCTAAATTGACTTCACAAGATCTCCTAAGTTGGGGCAGTTCTTGAGGATTTTGTAGAGGCTCTTCGCAGTAAGCTAAATTACAGTCTGCTAAGGAGCTTAGTACTTCTTTAGCTTCTGTCAGTGTCCAAGCTTGGTTTGCGTCCAGGCGAATTTCCACACCAGTCCACTGTCTCCGAACTAATCGCACTCTTTGGATATCCTCCTCCAGTTCCCTTCGGCCTACTTTAATTTTGACAGTCTTGTAACCGACAATTTTACAACGTTCAATTTCACTTTCTAACCCTTCTAGAGAGCAGTTTAGCAGACCATTTAATGAGACGGGAAAGCTGGGTTCTGGTTTTAAAAAATCGGCCAAAGAAATTTTTTCTTTCAGAAATTGATAATGAAACGCCAGCATTTCAAAACCAAACTTTACTGAAGGAGCAAGTGCCTTTGGATAATTCAATTCAAGCCAACTATCATTGCTGGCTTCTAACTCTTTGATGAAATGCGGAAAGTGATTCTGTACCAATAATTTGGCCTCATCTAAACTTTCTGAATGAAGCCCTGGTAAAGGAGCAACCTCACCGTAGACAATGCCAACCTCGCTCTGCCAAAACAACAATAGACCTTTACGGAGGAAATCTGATTCTTGTTTGGTGGTAAGTTTATTTCGAAGGGGTAGATGGTATGGCAGGAGGTGCCAGGTGTTTTCTGCTAGTAATGCTGAGAGTGCTGAGCGATTCACAAATTCACGGAGTCACTTTTCAGGATTAGCTTTAGGAGTGAAATTCAAACAGGGTTGACCTGAAACCTGTAAAACATACTGAGAAGGCTCCAATCGTGTTTTGAATCCTAGCTTATGACAACCATACGGCGCGTTTGAATCCCAAGTGATGTGATAAAATCGGCACTGTCGACAGGATGCAGGAGGATTCGGTCTAGACATTTTTCAAGGCGGGTTTGCTCTGTAAACAGAATTAGGATGCTCGAAAAGGATGAATAACAAGGAAGCACCAATGTAGAAAAATTTCAAATTTTTGGTGGTTTTTTGGACAAGCAAATTTTGCCCCTGCTTCATCTCCGAAAGTAACGGGTAATTTTCTTTAGGTTTGTAGCAAATTAGTAGGTGAGTAGGTTGATCTCTTTAATCTTCAGTTACAATTACCCTTGTTCGGGGTTGTCCAGAACCTCAGCAACTTCTTTTTTCATCTCCGGCAGGATATCATTGTGCAGAAATGTTCTATTCACGATTTCCTTGAAAACAGGCCCTGCGACTTTACCACCGTATGGAGAACTCCGTGGGTGTTCAATCACAACTAGCACAGTGAGTAGTGGCTGTTCGGCTGGGACGTAGCCATTGAAGAATGCAATATGCTTTCGGTTGGAATATCTGCCGGTTTTTTCGTCAAAAACTTGAGAAGTCCCAGTCTTTCCAGCGACGTTGTAACCTGGGATCGCTGCTTCTACAGCAGTGCCGCCTTCCTGGGTTACGCTAATCATCATTTTCCTTAGTATTTGGGCAGTTTCAGCAGAAATCAACTGCTTTGGATCATGAGCTCCAAATTTCTTCGAGATTTTTCCTTCCTCATCAAGCGTCTCCAGAATGATATCCCCTTCCTCGCTGAAAGCATGGTCAACAATATAAGGAGGAAGCCATTTCCCATCAGCAGCAACAACGTTCAGTGCACTGATCAACTGGAGCGGAGAAACTAAGATGCCATGGCCAAAGGAGATGGAGGCATGATCAACTCGAGTCCAGCGTTGTAGTGGCAGCACCCGTCCAAGAGCCTCACCAGAAAGCCCAGATTCTGGTCGTGAACCAAATCCAAATCGGCGAATATATTCGTAGAATTTCTCTGGGCTTATCAAAGTACCAATTTTGATGGCACATATGTTCGAAGATTTCTGAATGATCTGTTCGATATTCAGATTTTCATGAGGTGAGGTGTCGTGGAAATCTTCCCCAGCGAACCGAAAAGCGCCATTTTCACAGAAAAATTCTTGCTCCGGTGTAATAAGCTTCTCTTCCAGAGCAGCAGCAATGGTTAAAATTTTAAACGTAGAACCAGGCTCATAGCCAACGGTGACGGCACGATTCAGAAAAGTTGATCTGTCGAAGTCTCGGTAACGATTTGGATCGAATTGGGGATAGGTCGCCATTGAAAGCACTGCTCCTGTCTGGGAGTGCATGACGATGGCTACTCCGCGGTCAGCTCGGGAAGTCTCGACTCCGCGTTTCAGCGCAGCTTCGGTGTAATGTTGAATGGTGTTGTCAAGTGTCAGCTGAATCGAGTGTCTTTGAGCTTTCAGATCGTGAGGTAAGGTGTGTGGAATTACTCTTCGAGTCCCATCCCGCTCAACGACGACTTCTTCAGGTTCTCCAGCCATCAAGTCTTGATACTGGTACTCTAGCCCTTCCAATCCTTGTGAATCGACTCCTGTGAAACCTAACAAGGCTCCAGCCATCTCACCGTTCGGATAGACCCTTCTGTACTCTTCAACAAAATCTAACCCTTCAAAGTCCATTGTCTTAATCTTCTGGGCAACCTCCGGGGGCAGTTGACGCTTTAGCCAGACGAAAGAGCGTTTTGTTCTGAGAGTTTTAAGAAGTTTGTCCCGATTAATATCAAGTAGTGGAGCAATACGCGTCGCAACTGTGTAAGGAGATTTAATATTTTGTGGTCTTGCGTAGAGGGATTGGACTGGGACGGAAACAGCGAGGCGGCGGCCCTGGCGATCTGTAATTGTACCCCTTCGAGGTTCCAGGGTGATTCTACTTTGTTGTTGGTGACGGGCGCGCTCTGAGAAGTACTCAGCCTGCAAAATCTGCAAGTAGAACATGCGACCCAATAAGACTACTAAACAACTGGCAATCACTACAACAACCGAAAGAACTCGGAGATTGAAAGTGTAATGTGAAAATTTGGGATTATGGGTGCGAGACTTCATCTGAGAAGAGAATTTCGCTTTGGTAAAGTTGGGCAGGATTGGGAAGCCGCATCTGCATTTGGTTGAGAGCTACAGTCTCAAGGCGTTGGGGCCTGCTCAAATAATCAGCTTCTACCCTCAGCATCTCTAGTCGAACGATCATCTGCTGATGATCTTTTTCAAGACGTTGAACCTCGTAACTTTTTTGCAGGAAGTTCATCCACTGCCAGAGATAAACTAGACAACCGAAAGTAAGCAGGATGGCCAGCAAGACCATGGTACGAAAAGAACGGAGGGTTCCCCTTAGCAGAAGAGCCGGGTCATGCCAGAGGAGTTGTGTTTTGAGAATTTGAGATTTGCGGAGGAGAATCTTCATGTCCGGGTGAATTTGTTTTTTGATGGAAGCTGGCTGAGTTGTAATCTCCGGACTTCCCTCCGGACTTGTGTATTAAGTGTACTGATTCAATGACCATGCCTTTGGTTACAGACTTACACATGTCGTACAGGGTCAGTGCAGCGACGCTAGCAGCCGTGAGCGCTTCCATCTCGACACCAGTTTTTCCAGTTGTCCGAACAGTTGCGGTCAGCACTGCAAGTCCATCGGCCAACTCAGTTTCGATCTCAACACCGGACAAGGGTAAAGGGTGGCACATGGGGATAATTTCTGATGCTTTTTTAGCCCCTTGAATACCCGCAATAATAGCAGTTTGAAAAACCGGTCCTTTGGATGTACTCCCTTCCTCTTTCAATAATTCAAACAATTCCTGACCCAGGCGGATAACAGCTTGGGCGACAGCCTTGCGTTCGGTGATTGCTTTGTGTGAGACATCAACCATTCGAGGATGCTCTCTGTTATCAAGATGAGTGAAGTCAGCACTCATGACGTAGTTCCTCGGTTAAGGGTGTCCAAGTTTGATGTAGTAACACTTCTGAGGGGCGAAAGTCCGCCTTGTATTGCATTTTTTTCGAGTCAGGTACCCAATAGCCTAGATAGTGCCATTGTCGTTTGCAATGCTGGGCATATTCAATTTCATGCAGCAAAGAAAAAATTCCTAAGCGTCGATGTTGAGCGTTAGGCTCAAAGGCAAAGTAGACAGCGCTGGTAGAATTTTCGAGCCGATCAATCCAACTAACCCCAAGTAGTTCATCCTCTAACCAGAATAAGATCATTTCTGAGGGAACTGGACTATCAATCAAAAACTCAATGAACTCTTCTCTGGAGGTGGGATTTCCACGTTGATGCCAATGTTCCTGATAGCGTCGGTATAATTCAAAGACATCTTCCCGGAAAACAACGGGTACGTGTTCAATTCGCAAATCTTGGTTCTTTCGCTGTGTTCGCTTTTGTGAGCGACTGGGCTGGAAGGAGGGAACATTTACTCGCAGTGGGATGCAGAGACGGCAATTCTCACAGGCTGGGTGGTAGATAGAGGTTCCACTTCTACGGAAGCCCTTGCCCAACAATGTTTCATAAGTTTCAATCGGAAGTTGGTCAGCATAAAAAGTGAGATTATCCCACTGACCAACGGCTCTATAGGGACAGGGACCATTATGAGTGTGATAGACTGTCCAAGAACTTGGTAGAAACTCTTCCATCAATGCTGCTCAAATCATTCGGGCAGGCCTGTGGCGATTACCGTTACAGAAACTTGATCTTCTGGGGTATCTGTCAAAGTGGCTCCCCAGATAAGATTCACATCATCATCAGCCAAATCTTCGAGTTGATTCATCGCAGCGGTGATCTCCAGAGCTCCTGCATCTCGAGGGGCCACCAGATGAATCAGAATTCCTTTTGCGCCTTGGATATCTGTATCCTGCATCAAAGGGCTATGGATAGCGCTATCGATGGCACGGAACATTCGATCTTTGCCAACACCTGTACCCTTACCAATGACTGCACGACCCATCCCTTCCATCACAGTCTGCATATCAGCAAAATCAACGTTGATATCGCCTACTCCATTTAAAAGATCAGTAATTCCCTGAATCGCATGGACTAGTACTTCGTCCACCATGTGAAAGGCATCTTTGAAACTTGTAGATCGATCTGTGGCTTCCAGTAGGCGTTCATTTGGGATGACCAATAATGTATCGGTGTTCTCGCGAAGAGTTGCCACTCCCTGAAGTGCCGCTCTCATCCGGCGTTTCCCTTCAAATGAGAAAGGGAGCGTGACCACTCCAACGGTAAGAATTTTTTTTGATTTGGATATTCGGGCAATTATAGGAGCTGATCCTGTGCCGGTTCCACCGCCCATTCCAGCGACAATAAAAGCCATATCGGCACCACTTAGCATCCGCTCAATTTCAGCAGCACTTTCTTCAGCAGCATGTGCGCCGATTTCTGGACGAGCCCCTGCACCCAACCCTCTTGTGAGCTCACGTCCAAGCTCCATCTTGATGGTTGCGTTTGAGTTGTTCAGTGCTTTCAGATCAGTGTTGCAAGCAATGAGTTCGACATGCCGGATGCCCTCATCTGCCATTTTGCTAACAACGTTACCACCTCCTCCACCTGCGCCGATAATCTTGATTGTGGGAATGAATGCGTCTTGCTGGGGAATGGTAAAAGCTGGACCAGATGCTTCCATGTTATCCTTGTGTCCTAGAGTGTGAAATCGTTCGTGAAAAGTTTATTTTGTTCATGATCAAAATAACTATCAAACTTACATTTACCTTGTTTTTTTGTAGT
>DJYX01000060.1 GCA_002450295.1 Deltaproteobacteria bacterium UBA6967 | reverse complement strand
TGATGGAACCTGGCGATGCCTGCATCAGTATCTATCAACTCCCCCACACTGGAACGCGTAATGAAAAAGGATCAGAGTCCCGAAAAAGCGTGATCTTCCGAATCCGACACAAAAAAAGGCAACCCGATGTGATCGTGGATGGATTCACAGATCATCCTGATCGTGGATTGATGGGAGAGTGGTTGGAGTTTGGACCAGACAATGACCCCTGGGAACGATCCAAGGAGGCCATCTGCAACATGTGGAATGAATGGGATGGAATGCAGCAAGTCGTCGCTGCCAAGCAGTCCCCAAACCTTCTCTAAGAGATTACCATTGAAAAAAATAGCATTATTGGGTGCTGCCCATATTCATACACCAGGATTTGTCAAAAAACTGGTGGCTCGACCCGATTATCACATTGCTGGCGTCTGGGATCATGATGCTGCGCGGGCGCTCCATAATTCAGAACAGTTGGGTTGCCCTGTCATCTCAGGTGTTCAAGAACTGCTGAAAATTGAGGGATTGGAGGCAGTGATCGTCTGTGCTGAAACCGACCGACATGAGGAATTGATTGAGCAGGTGGCCAAAGCACGTAAACATTGTTTCGCTGAAAAACCGCTTGGCATGGGCAAGGCTGATTCTGAAAGAATGCAAAAGGCTCTAGAAGATGCTGGAGTGCTTTTTCAAACTGGATACTTTAACCGAAGTAAAGCGGCATATCGCAAAATCAAGGAATTGATCGATGCCGGAAGCTTTGGTGCTATCAGCAGAATTCGCCTGAATAATTGCCACTCCGGATTGCAACGAAATATTTTTGAAGGTTGGGAGTGGCTGACCGATATGAAGCAATCCGGAGTAGGGGCTTTTGGGGACCTTGGTACTCACGTACTTGATTTACTTCTATGGTTCATGGGCGATTTAGACTCAGTCACCGCCACTCTCAATCAACCGATGGGCAGATATCCTGGATGTGACGAAAATGGGGAAGCGATTCTACGTTTCAAAAGTGGAGTGATCGCGAGTATTGCTGCAGGCTGGTTGGATCTGGCACAACCGATGACAGCTCAAGTGAGTGGAACGAAGGCGCATGCCTATGTTGCTCAAGATGAACTCTACCTAGTTGGTGATGAAATACCCAATGCAGATGGTCAGTCTCCCTACACCGATCTTCCAGAAAACCTACCCCATGCCTTTGATCTCTTCTTGGATGCGGTTCAAAGTGGCAATGGTGCAAACTTGGTGTCTCCGAAAGAGTCAGCTTATCGGAGTACAGTGATGGAAGCAATTTACCAGGCAGCAGAGACACGACAATGGGTCTCTGTTGAACCATATTCCTAAGCAAAGAGCATGTTATGAAAGATTTACGAGTTGGTGTGATCGGAGTCGGAGGAATCGCCCGCACACACATGCCTGGCTGGAAACAGAGTCCGCATACTCACGTAGTTGCTTCAGCAGATATTCATCACCCTACCCTAGAAAAATGGGGCAAAGAGCACCAGGTAGAAAAACTTTATCAAGACCCATACGAATTGATCGCTGATCAAGAGATTGATGTGGTGGATATTTGCACCCCCAATTCTTATCACTGTGATCTGACAGTTGCTGCTTTGAATGCTGGAAAGCATGTGCTTTGTGAAAAGCCACTGGCGCCAAATGCTTCTGAAATCGAAAAGATGATTGAGGCCCGTGAACAAAGTGGCAAGAAATTGATGTGTGCCCAGCACTTTCGTTTTCGAGATGATTCGAAGATGATCCAAACTCAGGCACAAGCCATTGCACCTGTGTACCATGCGCGCTCCTGGATGCTTCGCAGGAACGCATTGCCTGTTCGGGATGGATTCTTGATGAAGCAACATTCTGGGGGTGGGGCGTGTATTGACATTGGAGTTCATGTGCTGGATTTGACACTTTGGTTCATGGGCAATCCCGAACCAAAATCAGTCACAGGAATCTCAAGGACAGAACTTGCGAAAGAGCCCGGAGCCTTCAGCAAGTGGGGAGATTATAACCCCTCCGTCATGGATGTGGAAGAACTGGCAGCTGCCTTCATCCGTTTTGAAAATGGCGCGGTGTTGGTTCTAGAAGTTTCTTGGATGCTGCATCACGAAACCGAAATGGAGGATATGCAGGTCTGGCTTTACGGTAAGCAAGGCGGACTGCATTGGCCCAGTTGTCAGAAACTCACTTCTGATGTGCAGGCCAAGGTGCACAGCAATAGCATCCTCAAACCTCGACCAGCTGGAATTGAACCCCACGCCCAGGAATGTCTTGAATTTGCAGAGGCAATTGTTGGGAATCAAGCGGTGCCTGTACCTGCTGAACACTCTCTGCAAGTGATGAAAATCCTGAACTCAGTTTATGAGAGCCAGCGGACAGGAAAAGAGGTGATTTTGTAGGTTAAGGGATCTTTATGAAACATCGGTCCCAAGAACTCATGATTTTTTTTGAATTCAATCCATTCGACCAAAAGTTATGAATCATTCAGAATTTTTTTGGGAAAAGGGGTATCTACATCTACCAGGAATTTTTTCCGCACAGGAGGTTCAAAATTTGACAGAAGATCTGGTTTGGATGATGGAGAGCTGGGCTGAGAACACCCCTGGTTGGAGTGGTCCTTGGCGCAAAGCCTACATGGATGCTGAGACGGACAGTCGTAGTAAATTGATTGCGATGCATGACCTCCAATATTATTCAAGCAACTGGCTCCAAGCCGTCTTGAAGCCCAAATTGGTCTCTGTGATTGCCGAGTTGATTGGCCCCGATGTAGAATTGCATCACAGCACAATGCACATTAAACCTCCCCAAGCCGGCCATCCCTTCCCAATGCATCAAGATTGGGCCTTCTACAAACATGAAGACTCTCGTTACATCGACGCCCTCGTCCACCTGGATGACACCTGCCATGATAATGGGGAAATTCGCTTTCTGGAGGGTTCTCACAAATCTGGCCCACTGGAGCACATCATTCACTTTCCTGATGGCAAACCCTGCACTCCACATTTGCCGACAAAGGATTACTCTTTGGAAGATACGGTGCCGGTCTCAGCCAGAAAAGGAGATGTTGTGTTGTTCAATATCAACACCGTGCACGGCTCCTACATCAATGTGACGGAATCAGCCCGAAAGCTGGTCAGAGTCGGTTATCGTAATCCTGAAAATAAGCAGACCGCCGGACAAAGCGCTGGTCGACCTGGTTTACTAGTACATGGTACGAGAGTTCGCAAAAACGGGGATGAACTGTTTTCCACGAATGGCCCCAAGCCGATTTCTGTGGAAGAGACCTTTGCCGTTGGGTGACTCTAGGAACCAAGCATGACACCCGAAATTCGTTATAGTGCCGGGACTCGGTACGAAGCTCCACGTGTTTTTCCAGAATATTCGCCAGACCATGAATTTCGTGTGCTCAACTGGGAAGACTGGAGATTCTGGAGAGACAATGGCTACCTTGTAATCAAGGATTTAATCCCCAAGGAACAATGCGAGGCATTGATCAAGGTGACCTGTGACTATCTGGGGGTTCAGCGGGACAACCCAGATTCGTGGTACAATATAATGCCCAGATCTGCTGAGGATCCGACTCCAAAAAGCATTGCAGGGATGACCGAGTTGTACCATCATCAGGCGATCTGGGATAATCGTCAGTTTCCCAAGGTCTATGATGTATTTTTCGATCTTTGGGGTACTGAAAAACTATGGACTACGATTGATCGAGTGAATGTGAATCTTCCCAATCAGAATGGCTGGGATTTTGGTGGCTTTCTGCATTGGGATGTTGAATTGGATCAATTACTCGCTACACGCAACATTCAAGGGGTGTTGAGTTTAAATGACAATGACACTGGTATGGGAGGACTCCAGATCATTCCGGATCTTTTCAAGCAGTTGGAAAGTTGGTTGGAAGAACAGCCGAAAGGACGTTCAAGAATGTTGGAGGAAAAAATTGATTTCGAAGTGATCAATGTTCCAAGCAAAGCTGGCGACCTTGTGATCTGGGATACTCGAATGGCTCACGGAACCAGTCCCAATCGCTCCACAGCTCCAAGGTTTGCCCAGTATCTCTCGATGTGTCCAGCAGAGCCTGAGCACACTGAGCTATTAGAAATCCGCCTTGAATCCTTTGCCAACCAAACCCGACCTGAAAAATCAGGGAACAAAATTAGTGGTACGGCTGGATCCCGAAAGGAGTCTGACTTTGGCCCCAAAGCAGAACTGACAGAACTTGGCAAGCGACTACTGGGATTACAGCCCTGGTGAATTGGTCAACAGCCACCAAGTACTAATTCGATAAAACCCTTTTCATAATGGAGTTGGAATGATCTCTGGACTGGACCATGTGAATATAGAAACCTCAGCACTTGAGGAAACCATTCATTTTTATGAGGATGTCCTAGGATTTGAGAATGGCGATCGTCCCCCTTTTGATTTTCCGGGAGCCTGGCTTTACGCAGGGGGCCATCCGGTAATCCATCTTGTAGAAACTGATTCGAAACCTGGTCCAACGGGCGCAATTGATCATGTTGCTTGGATTGCCGAAGGTTACGACGAAATGAAAGCGAGATTGGAACAAAAGTCTGTTACCTTCAAACTAATGGATGTACCCAGCTCACCTGTTCGCCAGATCTTCATCCATGACCCTAACGGAGTTCGCCTGGAATTGAACTTCAAACGAGACTAATTCTTAATCTCTCCTACACTGCACCTACATCAAGTGTCTGTCACCCGCATCTCCTTCCTGGGCCTTTTTCTCTTTGTCCTAGCCGTTCACCTACTGGATGAAAAAGGGCATTGAGCAGCCGATCGTTGATGGTGCAGTTCAAACCTTTGTTAGCTATATTAAGCCCATCGGAACAGTGGAACAAACTTTGGTCAAAGCAGAAGGAGACAACACGATTGCAACCTTCCAAATCAGATTAAAGGATGACTCTCGCTCTTTGATCTGCACAGTTGACTGGTTCAGTTACATTTCACATGGGGATTACGTGATTTTATGGGTGAAATCCGAATCCTAAGTCAAATCCATCAATATCTTCTACCCTTTGGTTTCTCTGCCCCAGCCCGTCTAGCCTTGCTCCTGCTTTTCAGTAATCTCTACTTCTATCTGCCTTTCTACGTTCTTTATCTTCAAGACAAGGGACTCAACCTCGTTCAGATTTCTGAACTTTCGATTCTGCTGCTACTCAGCAACCTCTTGTTTGAAATTCCAGGTGGACTGTTGGCGGACCATCTTTCCAAGAAAAAGATACTGGTCATCGGTCTGCTGCTACAATTGCTTGGAGAAATCATTTTCCTCCAAGGCACCCAGTTTTTTCACTTCGCTTTGGCTTCCTTCATCGGTGGGATTCACTGTGCATTACATTCGGGCTGTCTCGAAGCCTATCTCCATGAATTGCTAGACCGACAAAAAAAGTCTGAACGCTACAGTGAAGCACTTGGCTATTTTGGTTTTGCCAAATCCACAGCAAATTTCATTGCCTTTCTTGGAGGGTCACTAATCGTGGGAATCTGGGGGCCTGAAAGTTTTTATATCCTGATTGCCTTGACCATCTTCTGTGTAGGTCTGGCGCTACTAGGAATGTTCTCCTTACCTTGGGAGAGCATTCAATTGGAGGAGGGTGAGGAAACTCACAGGAGAGCTTCAAACTTTACTTGGCTTGATCGAATTGGATTCTCTGAAATCTCATCACTCTCAGGAACTCTAATTGTGATGATCTTGCTATTTTGTGCAACGCAGCCTTTTGCAGACTCGCTGCTGATCATGATTCAGCCCTTTTTTGAAGAGCGGGGAGGTGAAGTAGCCTTACTTGGCCTCTTGACAGCCACTGGAATGGCCATCGAAGGGCTGGTCCTAAAGCAGGTTCATGTGTTACAAAATCGCTTCGGAGTTGCTCGAATTCTGGCGGGCACCTTCCTGTTTCTGGGAGTTGGCTATGTTCTGCTTAGTTGGAGTGTCAACGCCTGGATGGTGGCATTCTTTTTTCTGTGGATCCGTTCCGTGGTGGGGGTGAAGCAAGTATTGCTGACTGATCAAACTTTAAAAATCTTTCCTGTGCATCGGCATGCAACGGTTTTGTCGATCATGAATCTTGGTTCTCGACTGTATGTAGCCTCTGGAATGTGGGGTATTGCTTTGGTTGCAGAGTATTCTATTCCTTGGGCCTTTATGAGCTTGGCAGGAATCCTGTTGGTTGCCACTTTACTGATGATCGTCATTAAGATTCCTCAGCCGATTAGCAGCCCTTAATTCACACAATCGTAAGTCATTTACGGCTTAGGGATTTGAACCTTTTGGAATCGACCTAAGGAAAACCCAAGCAGCACAATCAATGCGCTAACACAACTACAGAACAGATAGATTTCAAAGAGGCCCACATTCTGAGCAATCGAGCCTGTGATCATTGGACCAGCCAAAAAAGCGATTGACTGGAACAAGAGGATAAAGGCCATGTTTCGAGCCATGCTGCCTTTTTGTTCTGCAGAAAGCCCAAAAACAATTGGCTGGATGGTGCCAGACGCCAGGCCGACACAGACAAAACCGATCAAGGCCCAGACTGGATGCTGAATTAGGTAAATGGAAAACAGAAAGAGACAGGTGAGCAAGCCAGTATTAATCAGCAAAGGGATCTTCCCGAAACGTTTGCTCAAGATATCTCCGTAGAAGCGGATCCCTGTTTCTGTGAGGATAAAGCCAAAAGAACCAAGAGTTGCCAGATCATCAGAAAACTGAAATTCATCCCGAAGCATTACACCCGACCAGGAGAGAAATTGGCTGATCGCCAGAATTACAGCGAAGTTGGTGCAGGCGAGTAAAATCAAAGGAGTGGATAACTTAAACTTGGCTCCCTCTTGGTCCTGCTCCGTTTCATAGGGAATGTATCCGAAGATCGTGATCACAAAGAGTGTGAGCATTGCCAACCCCACGAGAGGGAAATGGCTGTCAATTGGGAACAACATGGAATTGGAGAGCAAGCCGACTCCCATTCCTCCGATCACCCCGATCCCACTAACCCCCTGAAAGAATGACATCCAGGATTTGCCTTGCTGGGCTTGAACGATGCCTGCCTGGGACATCACTACGACCATGCTACCTCCAAAGCCAAAACTAAGCAGCATCCAAAGGCCAAGCAAGGTAGTGTAAGCTGGTTTTTCCAAAAAACTTATCAGGGCAACGATGATGCAAATCATTGTGAGCATCAGCATCCTCTTCACTCCAAACAATGGAATCAGACGGCCGACGATTAGGTTACTCAAAATGGAACCACAGCTGAAACAGAACAGGACCCAAGCAAACTCTTCGTAGTTAACCCCCATCCAGGCCTGCAGCACATGCAAGCGACTGATGATGGAGCCGATGACTATGAAGAGGCCTGCATTGACTAGGAGCAGCATTCGGTTATTCCGATCTATCTCATGCTGGCTGGAATCCAGCACTAATTCTATCTTCATTTCCATTTAGCCACTGAAAAAACGTTCAAGGAAGGTCTGTGGGAATTATCGGGAGGGTACTCATTGGAGAGGAGGCTTCCGAAAAATCTTAGAGCTGCGCAAATACGAAATTTTGCAACAAAACACTATATTGATCTCTTCATGACGCAATGCAACACCAATCCACATTCAGCCCATCTTTTCCTATCCCAAAGAGCTTAGAAAACTCTATATCAAATTGGACCACTACGGTAGCTTGGGCTCCTTTTGATCATGCTTGCACTTATCGTCTAAGCAACCCTAACGGTGCGACGAGATATCTGAAAATGGTTCAAAGGGCTATCCTTGGACTGCAGATGAATTGGAATGTCTGCAATGGGCTAAAGCTTTTTTACCAGTTCCCATGATCATAGATTTTGATCTGGATGCTGATCCAGCGTGGTTACTGAGTGAAGGAATTAAGGGGAACAAACGGAACAGAACCCGATCTAAAAGCTAACCCAGAGCTGTTGGCTTCCCTTCTGGGGAAGGCCTTACTCTATTTTCACGATCACGCCCCCGTCTCCAACTGTCCCTTTGATTTCCGGCTCGAGACTTCGCTGGAGCATGTCTCCAAACGAGCTCAACTGGGATTAATTCAACCCGAAAAGCATTTTCATCCTGAGTTTCAACATCTCAGCCTAGACGAAGCTCTGAGCTTCTTGCAGGAACAACAACCTTCTTCAACCAAGGAGGTCGTCTGTCATGGAGACCACTGTGTTCCAAATATCCTTTTTGATCAGAATCGGCTGCAAGGTTTCGTCGACTTAGGTGAACTTGGTGTGGCAGACGTTTGGTGGGATTTGGCTACAGCAACTTGGAGTATGAACTGGAATCTTGGGGAAGGTTGGGAAGAGATGTTTCTGCATGAGTATGGAATTGGGGCGAATCCGGAAGCGACCACCTATTATCGCTTACTCTACGATCTTGTCTCTTATGAACAGAGCAACCTTTTATATTTCGAGTGAGAATGAGTGAAAATAAAATTCCTCAACTGATCAACCAGGCTGCGTCCGTCATCAAAACCAGAAAAGTAAAAGACGGCCTCTTTGGGGATGTAGGGTGTGCCTTACTTTCCAGGAGTGACCAAGTATATTAAGGGGTCTGTAATGATTCAGGATCCAACACTTTTTGTGCAAAAAAGGCTGCGATTGCCGCGATGATTACTAACGGAGAATATGAGATTAAGAGGATTGTAGCTGTCTGGAAAGATGAAGCAGGATCCGTATTCGTGATTCCTCCCTGTGGGAATTGTCGACAACTGATTCGGGAAACCAACGAGAGCAATCTGGAGGCCGAGGTGATACTAGATGCCGACAAGGACGTTCTTTGAAAGAACTGCTGCCATATTATGATTGGTGGAATAAACAATGATAAGTTGGTTATTGAAGCTGACTGGACCTAAACATTTTTCAAACTCAATGCTGACCAAAGATGACAAGATGGGAAAGGATCAGTAGATAATTTCAAATCGTTTTGCGTCCCAAGTCTTTGAAAACTTCCGCAATCGACTTTTCTCTAGGATCTGAGATCACTTTAATTTGATCACCTGCTCTTAAAACACCCGGGCTAAGCACCGAGAGATACCAACCGCTAAGACCCTCAGCAAACATCTTCTTACCTGCTAACCGATCACCCATGAGCGCATTGAATTTAAAACAGGGTTCCCGTGGCGCCTTGATTTCGAGTTGCACCTCTTCAATCTGCCAGACATCCCCGATGTAGACCTGCTCTTCGGTCAGCCCCTCGATAGTCAGATTCTCTCCAAAAGCCCCATGTTGATCCAGCCGCGCCAGCTTATCCTCCGTGGTCTTGAGGGCACCTTTCCAAAAAGGATAGTGTTCTGCAGGATAGCAATAAACTGCCTTGTCCCTGCCTCCGTGTACTGAATGGTTCGCTTGCTGATCTCCTTCTAGCCCCACCGTTTGACATACGATCGACTGTGGGTCCTGCAGACTGGAAACCGGACTCTTGACAATCGTAGACCTTGTTGTCTTCTGAGATCCCTTGTGCGGATTTGGGAGCGCAAGAGGCACAACCCTCCCAGTGGAAATCGAGAGTATTCTGGCAGACATTTTTCCCTTCAGTCTTTGCTGAAGCCCAAGCTTGATTTAAAATGGCGACGGCACATAGAAACATAGCTTTCGTTGCCACCAATATGGATCTGTTCGCCGGCTTGCACTGGCTTGCCTTCCACATTCAGTCGAACCGTCATGATAGCTTTTTTACCACAGTAGCAAACGGTCTTGATTTCTCTAAGTTCATCGGCCCAGGCCAGCAGACACTTGCTTCCCTCAAACAATTCACCAAGAAAATCGGTGCGTAATCCATAACATAATACGGGGATCTTCAATCGATCCACCACTTCTCCCAATTCCTTTACCTGATCCCGACTGAGGAACTGTGCTTCATCCACCAGCACACAGTGGAGTTGTTGATCCTTATACTGGTTGGATATTTCCTGAAACAGGTTGTCATTTTTTTCAAATTCATGGGATTCCGCCTCGAGTCCAATCCGTGAGCGAATGATTTTTTCTCCTTCTCTGTCATCAATTTTTGGTTTCAGCAGAAGGGTGTTCATCCCCCTTTCAACATAGTTGTGACTGGATTGCAGCAAAGTAGTGGTTTTGCCTGCGTTCATTGCGGAGTAATAGAAGTAAAGCTTTGCCAAGGGACCTGTGTTGTTTTCCTGTTTGTCTGTGAACTTATTAAGCCCAAGTTTTGTGGTAGCAGGAAACAAGAATACCCAGCATTTGCAAGCTTTGACAAGTAAGGATTCTAGATTAAGACGGGGAAATTGATCAATTCAACTGGAGGACGAACTGGGGTTGGTTTTTCTGTAAAAAACCTGATGCCAAGGGTGCAAATTGAATTATTTGAAATCCTGAATCATGAAGTGACAACAGACCTATTACGTCACCATTGAAAGGGATTAATTCAACACCCGGAATGATTCATCTCTTGGTTCGGCATTTTAGTATTACAAAATCTAGCATCAAGCATTCGCGCTTCTCTCATATCCGCACCAGTCAAGTTCGCATTTTCTAAATCCGCGTAGTTGAGATTTGCCCCACGAATGTCAGCTAGATTAAAATCCGTTCCAAAAAGATTTGCTTCACGCATGTCGGCTCTTCGTATATTGGCCTCCTTGAAATTCGCCTTCCAAAAATCAGTTGCTCGTGAATCTGATCCACGTAGATTTGCTCCTGTGAGATCAACTTCACGGAAATCTGCCGCGGACAAGTCCGCAGCGCTCAAATCAGATGCACTTAAATTTGCTTTATGAAGGTTAGATCGCCGTAGATTTGAGCCAACCAACTCTGCTTCACTCAGATTTGCCAAGCTTAAATTCACCTCATTTAGGGCAGCTCCTCGCAAATTCGCCCCTGAAAGATTCGATGATCTTAGATTAGCCCGACTCAGCTTCGCAGATCTCAAATCAGCACCACTCAAATCACAACGAATACATTCATTGGTCCGCCGTAATTTTTCCAGATCTTCCTCTTTAAATCCCAAAACAGGCATAGCCAAAAGGCAAAGACCTGTTCCAAGAACCATTATTTTGACGACTGAGTTTTTCATCATGTTGGGTTCCTAGAATTTATGAAACAAATTGACTAGCGGACCTGGCAGAAGATTCATGAGCGCTTTTTGATGAAAGCTTCTATTGTCAGGAAATCATGTCTCCTTGCACAACTCGATATCCAATATCCGGAACTTCAAGAAAGGTTTCGAGTAGACCAAGTGCGATAAAAATGAGGACCATAAAAATCAGCCAAAGAAAAAAATTTCTACCGTCGTTAATATTGGGGTCCCCAAAGCTTAGGAATGGGTCTTGAGAATGGCAAAGATCAGTGATCAAGAAAGCGTGTACTTTCTCAGGAAAGTCAAGCTTTGTAGATCAACTTAATGCTCGAAGCTTTGCAAGATAGCCATTCCAACCCCTATCCTCATCAAATTTGGGGAACCTCCATCACTCGTTCTAGGACAACCAAGGAGACAAAGATAAATCCCATAAAGACCATCCATAAAAAAACATTTCTTCCATCATTATTTGGGCTCATATTCCCTCCTGAAATTATGAATCATCAACAAAATCAGTGTGTACTCTCTCAGTAAAACACCATCATCGTCAAATACTGCTGAAAAATTCATACCAACTTGATTTCCATGCAGAGAGAGCCATGAGTTGAGGTGAGCTAGCGTTGGAAGTAATCCTTTTTTTCAGGTCAGTTAGGTGAGTTTTAAAAGGTAGAATCAGGAACTTAATGATCTAGATAAGAAATTGGCTGAGATGAGAATATTCTAGGAAGGTTTTCCAAATCACATGCACAGTGCCTGAAGTTCTTCATCTCAAGGCAGGCTTGGTGGGGATACTAGCAATTGGAGGGCTCACCAACTTCCAAACGACCGTACAGCCAAACAAGGTGATGACAGTCAAAAAGATAGCATGATGAATTGTGAATATCTCTGCACTAATACCCAATAGCCAGGGTCCGACCATTTGTCCAGAGAGGAGGAAAATTGACAAAAAGGTAGTTGCCAGGGCGATCACTTCTGGAAAAATTTTATAGCAGATTGTAAATGCCAACGGGATCACCGCACCTGTCAGCAAACCAACTATGAAATATGCACTTGTAGTTAAGAATATGTCTCTGGAATAAAGACCAACCATTAACAAAAACGCACCTACAAAAGCTCCGAAGGAAAGCAGTCTCGCTGGATCCTGGTTTTTCACGATGATGGAAACGAAAAACCTCCCCAAAATGATACCAAACCAGAATAGTGAAATAGCAAGATTCGCCATCTCCTTGGAGGCTCCTAACGCGTCCTCCATGTAGTAAGGCAACCAAACTGTGACGGATAGCTGATGGAAGGAGTAGAACAAGAGAGTAGCACCAAGAAGCCAAATCTTGGGATCTTGGATTATTTCTAAGAAATTTAAGGGAGCTCTGTTCATTGGCGACTGTGTCTGATGCATCTTCCCAATGGGCAAAATGAACCAGCATCCCAGCAATGCAGATACAACGAAAAGAATTCCAATGATTGAATAGATTTGTTGCCAATGAAAATCTAGTTTGATCAGCATCCCAGAATAGAATGGACCGGTAAACGCACCAATACTGAAAAACATATGAAGGCGATTTAAATAAATTCCACTCTCTTCCTGGTGTATTTGGCCCACAAAAGCATTCAAAAAAATATCTGTAATGCGAATGAAAAAACCCGTAATGAAAAAAGCGGATTGTAAGACTATAAAAGAGGGTGAGTAACCCACAATTAAAAGGCCTAGCCCCAAGGCTCCAAACGCAATTGGAATGATTAATGACTTTTTCACCTTTTCAGCAAAACGACTGCCTAGAAATAAAGCTAAAATCCCCCCGAAACATTGAATTGTCATCAGAAATCCAATTTCACTGAGCGACACTTCAAAGTATTGCAAGAGCTCAGGAACCAGAGTCCCAATCATCACGATTGAAACACCGTAAAGGCTCATCAGCCAGTAGCAGTAAAACGTAGCTTTGTTCTTTGAGTCTTCAGCCACTTATTTGACTATAAAATTAAAAATAACGTCTTATTTGTGCTAATGAAAGTTAATTTGACCGTTCATTATTAGGAAGCTTAACTTAGATGATTCAGGCGAAGGTTTTTGAATGAATCAAGAAAGGGACAGGAATTTTGGAGGAGAGACCGATTGCAATGAACATTTTTTATTTCATTGAAAAATTTTCGTTAGAATCACACCTAGTCTCTTAAGATAGCCATACTCTCTGGCTTCCATGTAGCCCAAATCAAGTTTTCGCCAATGGACTTTCCTAGATCTGGGTCTACAAAGGCGCGCAATTTTTCATCCGGAGTCCCCTCGACATGAAAATCAATAACCATTCGACTACCTAGGAAGGTTCTATTGACTAGTTTCCCTCTGACTTGATTCACTCGATTAGGACACCTTTGATGAAATTCCAATCTCTCTAATCTGATGGAGGCTGTGATTTGCGAATCATTTGTTGGTCTATTTCCAGTTGAGTAACCCTGCAATGTATGTCCAAACCACTCCATTTTAACCACATCATTTTCCTGACCGAGCAATCTTCCACTTAGAAAATTGGTCTCACCTATAAAATCTGCTACGAATCTGCTAGCTGGTTTGAAATATAATTCTTCTGGTGAACCATCCTGTTCGACTTTCCCCATGTTCATCACGATAATTCTATCGGACATGGTGAGGGCTTCATCCTGATCATGGGTAACAAAGCAGAAAGTCTTGTTGGTCTGACGCTGTATGGATTTCAATTCACGTTGAACCTGGCCTCTGATGATGATGTCAGTCACTCCATCACGAGGTGGCACCCAGTCTTTACCTGGATAGAGAAGACATTCCAAATCTTCCTTCAAACGATTTCCTAAGCCAGCAAGTCCAAGGTTATCAAATCTTTGTCTGTCCATTGATCAAATAATTTTAGAATTTAATTATTCGTTTCAGTTTAAAGTATTTGGAAAATAACAGAGTTGATAACTCAGGTCATCTATTCAAGTTTATTAGAGTCCAGTCTTTTTTGACCATTATCAATCATCACTAAAATTTTAGATTAATTTCAAGTTAATCAAGAAAATCTGATCATTAGCTATCGCGTCTAGAAACAACGTTAATTTGGCACCAGGAAATCAAAGTCACATCCTTGAGGAGCTGGTAGGATCGTATCGTGATAGAGCTTTCGATATCCACGTGAGGGTGGTGTCGATGAGGGGGGCAGAGCACAACGCCTGCGCTCTAATTCCTCAGGAGTGACCAGAAGGTCAATCGTTTTGGCCGCAGCCGAGAGACGGATACGATCTCCATTTTGGACAAGCGCTAGTGGACCACCAAGGTCTGCTTCCGGAGTGACATGCAACACAATTGTGCCAAATGCAGTTCCCGACATACGTGCATCCGAGATACGAACCATGTCTTTGACCCCCACTTTTGCTAACTTCTTGGGAATCGGCAAATAACCCGCCTCAGGCATCCCTGAGGGGCTGCGAGGTCCAGCATTTTGTAAAACCAGAATATCGTCCGCATTCACATCCAGATCGGGAGAATCGATTCGGGCTGCGAGGTCTTCCAGAGAAGAAAAAACAACCGCTCTACCCTCATGTTCCAATAAAGAAGAAGTGGCCGCAGCACGTTTCAGAATTGCGCCTTCGGGTGCCAAGGTCCCATGCAGAGCAATCAAGCCCCCTTGGGCATCTACTGGATTCTGAGTATTCCGAATCACGCTTAGATCCGTCGTTTCAGCCTGTTCCTGTTTGAGTCGCTGCTCCAAGTTTTGCCCGGTCACATCAAGCGTTTGGAGGTTCAATTGCGAAGCTAGCGCACGTAAAACTCCGTCCAATCCTCCAGCTGCATGAAAATCTTCCATGTAGCCAGTCCCCACAGGTTTGAGATCCACCAATACCGGGGTTTCATCTGAGAGTTCATTGAATCGCTTCAGGTCAACCTCCACTCCTGCTCTTCCAGCAATTGCGGTGAGGTGAATCATGGCATTGGTCGAACCTGAAACACCCAGCAAGACTCGCAGCGCATTTTCCACCGATTTCTCAGTGATCAGTTGCTCCAGCTTGGGACCCCCTTGGATGGCCATTTTAGCAGCCAAGGCCCCAGTTTGTTCAGAAGCTCTCAATCTGTCTGCGTGAACAGCGGGAATCGATGCCGTATTTGGGAGCATCACACCCAGTGTTTCTGCGATCACTGCCATACTGGAGGCTGTACCCATCACCGCACAAGTCCCTGAAGTAACCGCAAGATTTCCCTCAATCTGATCGATTTCCTGCTGAGAGATGGTCCCTGCACGATATTGAGCCCAAAAGCGTCGGCAATCCGTACAGGCACCCAGACGCTCTCCCTTGTAGCGACCTGTCATCATTGGCCCGGCTACCAACATCATGGCGGGTTTTCCAGCTGAGATTGCTCCCATCAACAAGGCGGGTATTGTTTTGTCACAACCTCCCATCAAGACAACGGCATCCATTGGCTGAGCCCGGATCATCTCCTCCACGGCCATCGCCATCAGATTGCGGTAGACCATCGAGGTTGGACTCAAGAAAACCTCCCCCAGCGAGATCATCGGAAATGGCATCGGCAAAGCGCCTGAGGCCAGCACCCCTCTTTTTACCGCTTCAAGCATCTCAGGGAAATGCCGGTGGCAGTTGTTGAAACCACTTTCAGTGTAACAGATGCCAACAATCGGCTTATCCAGGGATTCATTGGTGTAGCCCATGGATTTCGCAAATGAGCGTCGCAGATATTTAGCAAACTCTGGATCCCCATAATTGGTTAACCCGTTAGCGAGTCCCTTTGAAATTTCAGACATTTGAGTATCCTTTTACCAGACGTGTCGATTATTCGAAAAACCGATAGTATAAGAAGCGATCCATGGATGCAATTGCCTCCATGTTCCTGAAATGACATCTGGAATCATGGTCAAAGTATGAAAGTTAAAAAAGTGAATGTAGGGCTCGTTGGCCTGGGTATGGTCTGTGAGAGTCATCTTAAGGCTTATTCAGCCCATCCAGATGCAGAGGTTATAGCTGTCTGTGATCTTGACGCAGCTCGTTTAAAAGAGATCGCGAATAAGTATGGTATTCCCAAAACCTACACCGCTTATGAGCAGATGCTACAGGATCCAGAGATTAATACCGTAGACATCACCACTCCCACGATTTTGCATTCTCCAATGGCTCTGGCGGCAGCCATGGCAGGAAAAAATATTCTCTGTGAAAAGCCATTCTGTTTGACGTTGACTGAAGGGCAGGAAGTTTGTGAGGCCGCTCACACCCAGGGTGTCACGCTGATGGTTGGTGAATCCTACATCTTCATGACCTCGCTCAAACAGGCCCGAACTTTAATTGATGCTGGTGAAATCGGTAAGCCTCAGCAGATACGTCAACAATTTGGATCGTGGGTCGAACGTCCGGGAGTACTGGAGACCGGCCGTCCAGTGACTGATGATCATCGTGGATGGCGGATGGACTCTAAAAAGGCCGGGGGTGCGGGCTTCCCTTGGATGTTTGATCATTGTGTTCATTTCTTTGCCACCGCTGAATACCTAATGGGGTCAAGAATCAAGGAAGTCTATGCACTGAAATCAGATATCAGCTGGATGAAGACGGCTTACCAAGTCGATGAAGGCGAAACGCACGTTTACCGCCCAGAGGACTCAGGGGACATCCCAATCATCACCTGGACCTACGACGATCTTGCCTGTCAAGGGGTCTGGATGCGAGCTGAAACACTCAATGGGAAGTTTGACCCGATGTATGGCTTCAGTTTGAGCATCATTGGTGACCAGGGAATGATTGAAGTGCTGGGTGAAGGAGGCCGAGGACTGCAATGGATGGGGGAGAGCACACATCTGGTTCTTCACCGCAAGGATAAAGAAACTCGAACTTTTCGGTTTGATGAGGGTGGTGACGATATCTGGCAGTCTGAGGTTTCGTATTATAGCAAAGCGCATCAGAATCAGATCAATGAGTTCATTGATGCGCTCATCCATGGCCGTAAACCGAGCTACACCGGAGAAGACGGAAAACGAGATGTGCAAACCACAATGGCGGCAATTTGCTCCGCAAAGGAAGGACGCCCTGTTCGTGTGAAAGACGTGACAGACCTCCGCTTTGCGAAAATTCCAGAAGCTAATGCTTGATTTCCCTACTTCTCGGTTTATTTCCGGATGAAGCGGAAGAACGAGGTCTGACTGAAACGCTCCCCCGGCCGCAAAGTAATGGATGGAAAATTTGGCTGATTTGGAGCATCTGGCCAGAATTGAGGTTCCATCGCAATGCCTGCATGCCCACCATAAGGCTTCCCCGAATGACCAAGAACTGGGGATGTATCCAGCCGGGCGGCGTCATAAACCTGCAATCCTGGGGCGTCTGTTTCCACAATCATTGCGAGCTCGTCTGTTTCCAATCTGGCTACCTCTCGCAATCCACTCCCATTCAAACAGAAGTTGGTATCCAGGCTGATTTCCGCAGGTAAAGCGCTTGGCTGCCTAAGATCATAGGGAGTATCAGCGACCGGCTGAATCTCTCCTGTTGGAATCAGGGCTTCATTTGTTGGCAGGAAGTGATCTGCCTGGATCGTCAGCTTGTGACCTGATAAGCCCTTGTCATTCAGACACCAATACCCATGAAAAGCGGGATTACAGAAAGTTGGTTTTTCACTCTCCGCTACAAGCTCAATTTTGAGGGCACCGTCATTCTGGATCGAATAGCTCACCTTGATTTCAAGCGGTCCAGGTAACCCACTCTCTCCATCCGAGGTTTCTACAGAAAAGGTGACCCGATCCGATTGCAACTCCTCAACCTGCCAATTTTTTTGGGAGATTCCCTCCAGTCCCCCATGTAAGGCATTCCCGTTTTCATTGACTGCCAGCTGCAAACTTTGACCATCAAGGAGAGCCTTACCCTGAGCAATTCGATTCGCAATGGGTCCCACAATAGCCCCAAAGTATCGCATTTTCCCGAAATAACTCTCTGGATCAGGACTACCCAAGGCCAAAGAATAGGGGAACCCATCCAGTCGGAAATCCGTCAAAGTAGCTCCATAACTAATCAATTGAGCTCTCGCAGGACCATTGG
>DJYX01000145.1:4665-5657 GCA_002450295.1 Deltaproteobacteria bacterium UBA6967 | reverse complement strand
AGCATGAGGAGATAAAATGAGCAAAGTGGAAGAATACTTTACAGCACCAAGCTTTTCTGCAAACTCTTCATCTCCCAAGGCATCTACCAGTACAACCAATATCATTTAGTCAACAATTGAGATTTCCGCTCCCATGTTGGAGTGAAGACCACAATTGTAGTAGAGAGAGTTTGGGGCAGCTTGGGGAATGACAATTGTTAAAATACCGCTTGTAGTTCGGCTATTAGTAACCCCACTTGTATATTCATCAGAGTAACCGCCACCAGTCGAACTTGTCCCTAAATAAAGTGGATGACTATTAGTAGAGGGATCTTGAGCATCAAAGCTATATGTATAGCCTCTTCTCAGAGTCAGGGTTTGCCCTTGAACACTATCAAGAAAATATTTCCCGGCTGAAACTGTGACTGTAAAAGTAGTATTATTGTCGCTAGCAGATGAACTTCCGGAGTCACCCCCACTTGTTGTGGTTTCAGTGTAAGAGTCATCATCTTCATCTTTAGAAAATAAGCCGCATCCAGCTAGCAAAAATAAGCTGGCAAGGACTAAGTATTTCGAAATCATCACTACCTATTAATTGGGGACAATGGCTATAGCAATCAACCAAATGAAAAGGCTTCTTCCATCTTTCTTCACGCTAGTGTTTTGAGTTGGATTAATAAGCCTGCATGCGGTTGCTGGACTTGCTGAAGGGAGAAACCAGCACAAGCTAGAAATTCTATTCAGCTTCTGTGTGTGAGGTGTCAACTTATCAATTGAGTCTCTAACAACACCTCTAACATATCAAAATCTATGGGTCAAATAGGTGTCTGGACGTCATCCATTATCAGTACTGATACGGACCCAATATAAGCCGGCAGGGGTGGGAACTTTAGCTGAATGAGGCACTGCTGCCACATTCATCACGACTGGGAGCAGAGAGCCGGCAACAACGCAAACAAGAATGCCCAGACAGAGACCCAGACACAAAGATCGATTGACCCTACCTTCTACCC
>DJYX01000145.1:0-4281 GCA_002450295.1 Deltaproteobacteria bacterium UBA6967 | reverse complement strand
CATCCTCATGATGGGGAATCCAATGATGCAAGTCCTGCTGGTCAGCCCCTGTGGCTCTTCTTGTATTTTGTTGTGTGTGGTGACTGATCCCAGCTAGGGCATCGTGGGCAGTTGAACTGCGCTATTAATTGGCCACTGGTGTCAGGGAAGTTTCGACCCTGCTGGCACTGTTGTTTAAGAGTTACACCTGCAATCGCAGGTAGTGCTCAGAGGTGGCTTGACCCAAGCTGGATTCAGATGCTTGATGTTTGTGAATTACAGTGGTGCAACCGAAAGAAGTCTCTCCAGCGCAACCAGAGAGACCGACAAGACAACGACACTGACTACCCAAAGAAAACATGTTCGATCTTCATTGAACGTTTCCATATCGCCTCCTGCTGATTGTTGATTCGGCAAAATTGACTGAACCCACAATTGCAGTATATCAACTAGAGATGCGTTATAGGGGGACAGATGGGGGAGGGTAAGGCTGATTTGGAGTGGATCGTCAGGCAGTTTGTGGCTATACAGTCGCAGAAATTAAATTATGGATTAATGCTTAAGGAGAATGAATGAGTAAAGTGAGAACATATCAGAAAGCTTGGAGTCTTGCACTGAAGGGTGATTTTTCATTGGTGGATCAAATCTATCATCCGGAGTATCGCTCATTTGATCTAAGAACTGGTATCTACACTAATATCGATGACGATAAAGTCATTGTCACAACAGAAAATGAAGAGATTTTCACAAGTTATCCTGATGTCCTTTATGAAAATGATGAGTTTCTGTGCATCATTGCGTATCAAAAAGTTTCTGATCCAGAAACAAGATACAGATCATTCATTACAGCAATCAATTTTAAAGATGGACAGATTTTCAGCCAGAAAACTACCGTACAAGAATTGGACTTTGATCCCAGTGAACACCTTGACTGGAACTGGGAGGACTTTGAATAATTTGGCCAGCAAGCAGTTAAGAGCTACACCATCGTAAAAATCAAATCACGGATAGTATAAGGAAATAGAATGACCAAAGCGGAAGCATTTGACAAGGCTTGGAAACTGGCAACCAAGGGTGATTTTTCTCTATATGATGAAATCGTACATCCTGATTACGAGTCCATTAATCTGGGAGTTAAAGTAGATCGGGAGGTGAGTAAAGCTGTTCTTCAAGATATAGGCACGCATGGTAAACTTGGGCCTTTCAGAGTTATTTATGAAAATGAAGATTTTGTTTGCTTACATCGGTATTCCAGACTCACCAATGAAGAAGTGTTCTTCTCGCTAATGACAGCTATCAAATATAAAGATCTAAAAGTCCTCAATCAGGAAACTATTATTGAACCTTTGGATGATGACCCTAGCGAAGGTCAGGACTGGAATTGGGAAGATTATGAGTAAACAAGACGGGGGACTCAATCACCCCCTCAAGATTCTGCTGAAGGTCACTCTGTGGGCTTAGTGCTGATTCTCAATTTGCCATCTAATTTCCAAAGAGCATGCTGAGCTTCTGGGCCTGTCCCAGAGGGAATCTCAACTTTCATATCTTCAAAGTGATAGGTGATTTCAGCTTTCTTTTCTGTTAGTGCCTCGTAAAGCCCGATTGCTAGTTCAGGCCAGGTACTGGTGTGTTCTGGCATAAGCCACTCTGGTTGGGTGATTTCTTTGATTACTTTTTTCATACTTCTTAGTCATGTTCCGCGAGAGCGCCACTGATATCATTGAACCACTGGCGACTCGCGTTACTCTGAGGAGAGACTAGCTCTGCGGGAGAATCACTGCATCAATGACATGAATGACACCATTATCAGCTTCTACGTCAGCTGTAGTCACATTAGCTCCGTCGACACTAACCTTGCCGTAGGAAAGTTTGATAGAGACCTGTTGGCCATTGACGGTTTTGACCATCTGACTTGGCTTAATGTCCTTGGACATTACCTTGCCAGGAATGACGTGATAGGTGAGGATTGAGATCAGTTTGTTTTTGTTTTCGGGCTTCAGCAGACTCTCAACGGTACCTTCGGGCAGTTTGGCAAAAGCTTCATTTGTCGGTGCGAAGACTGTAAATGGCCCTTTGCCAGCTAAAGTTTCTACCAATCCTGCAGCTTTCACTGCTGCTACCAGGGTCTTGAAGGCATCGTTGCCTGCCGCTGTTTCAACTAAATTTTTCATATGGCCACCAGCCATAGCGATTCCAGTGCTTGCGATTAGTGCGAAAAACACTAACAAAAACTTTCTCATGGGAGTGATCCTATAGGATGTTTATTAAAATTAGATGTCTGAACGCGACATCCGGAAGTGGGGTAAACTCCGAAAATTGTGCCAATAAGATTATAATCTCAAATAACTGATATAATGTGATATTTCATTATTTATGACGAACATTACTCTTTATAAAAGAAGAGATCTTTTGTTTTTTTTCTTTAATGTAACTGCTTTATCTTTATAACGCTTTAAATACGATATTTATTGAAGCAAATAATAACTTTTATTCTGAGATCCTAGCCTTAGTTTTCCTTGGTATTTACTCTGGTGAAATACTCTCCCTCCATTTTAAGCCGCTGATACAGTGTGGATGTTCCATATCCAGCAGTAACAAACACACCCGCCACAACCACTATCTGCAACCACAGCCCGCATTGCCAATACACTTTGGTGTCGTGCCTCCCCCATCTTGCCTGACTGGAACATCCTCCAGCCTGCAAACATTCCGTAATTCCACATCATTCCCTGTTTCTGCTGAACTAGCAGCTGTCACTACCGAAACAGAGAGGACAAGGGATGCTATGTGATTGAGTGCGTAGTCTGTGATACGTGCCGAAGAATAGCATCGTTGGTTCTATTGAAACGTAGAGATTGCCCCCATTCATCAGGACCTTCTGCCTGCCCCCCAACTTGCTAATGAGAACTGCCCAGGCAAGTGTGGTTAGGTGGCGGGTTGACTCTTCCTCAAAAATAAAAAGGCCCCAACGAGGTTGGAGCCTGGAATGGGTTTCAGTGAAGTCAGGCACCAGAGTCGGATGACTTGGTGCCCACGATGGAGGCTAAATTACTGGAGAGATTCGGGGACATCAATTTGCCCATCATCGTTACCTACCCAGCACTCGATGCTTTGGTCTTCAGTGACTGCACAGGTATGGTTCCTCCGGCTGCTGATATCGAACTCATAGGTTCCCAGTAATTTCCTACGAATAAATGGAACTACCATTTTGTATCAGAGGCTGCATGTGGGAGGTAAATGACTTCTGTGCCTTGACTTCAAATGCCTATGGTGGGATACGTCGATGCTTCTTATTTGGTAACAAACAATAACACATCAACTACGATATTTTATGATTAAGCACCAAGGCGGTTGTCATTGTGGACAAGTAAAGTTCAGAACAGATTATGATCCTCTACTTGTTACTCAATGTCATTGTCAGCGCTGCAGGAGGTTAAGTGGAGCAATGACTTTCTATACCATTTTTGGAGATGATGAAGTCCTTTTTGAGGGAAAAATGGGACAGTATAATTTTTTAGGTGGAAGTGGGATGCCGATGAGACTGTTTTTCTGCCAACAATGCAGTACCAAACTCTATTATACGGCAGATGTATTTGAAGGCTTTAAATTAGTTGTGACCGGATCATTTGATAATTCTTCAGACTTTGAACCTCAGGCTGAGGTGTTTACGAATAACAAGATGAGTTGGCTCCGAGACAATGGTTGCATACAGCATCGATTCCCAGAGGCTGGGCTATATGACAGACTACAAATCATGATTGATAATCTTGAGAAAAGGAGTGCTTGATTCAGTCACTGAAGAAAGTTTTTGTCTAATTGCACTAGCCTAACCTTACTTGGGGATAATGTTTGACTTCTAAAGACTGAATAATCTGCGCCATTCTGAACAAACTCTCTGAGATGATGTGAAACCCATCTCAAACAACTCATTGGCGACCATCTGGGAGCTTCGGCGGTTCTTGGGCAATGGGTTCACTTGTTGTAATAGTTTTTGCGTCCTTTGCCCGTGCCGGTGGTCTCAGCAATTAAACATATAGCGCTGTTGCCTGTGGTGGCGCACCTTAGGAATCGAATCCCCCACCTATGATCTAGCCTAACTGGTGATAACTCCCAATAAGGGCAACATTATCGATAACCGGAGCAGATTTGGGACTACTTTAATCTGATCCCATCCCCACCTCTCGCATCACTGCAGACTCCGAAACCTTCTTTCTGGATGATGCGAAATTCGTATTCTGGATCAAAACTCATAACAGATTACGACTTTGACTTTCTGTGCCTTGACTTCATCGAGTTCATGTA
>DJYX01000199.1 GCA_002450295.1 Deltaproteobacteria bacterium UBA6967 | reverse complement strand
CTACAACTCCAACACCGGAACCAATACCAGTCCCCACACCTGAGCAGGATTCATCACCTACACCAACTGGTAATCCAACAAATACAACCGATGGCGTCTTTTTGTATGGACCACGTCCGATGCAATCTGCTATTAAGACATTCTCAGGCACTGTTGGTGTAGGTGGGGAAGTAGATCGCTTTGAGATTTCATTTTTGGCTGGAGATGTGGTGAGCTTGTCGGTAGAAGCCGCTGACAATACCTGGCCGTTGCTGCGTCTGGTGGATGCAGAAGGACGCATTTTGGATCCAGTTAGCGCATACAACAACAATTCCGCCTCCACATCTGGTTATCGCGTTGATGTGGATGCAATGTTGTTCGCCGAGGTTTATGCCCAAAACTCATTCACTGGCTCCTACAAACTGTATGTAGAGCGTTTTATTAATGAATCCCCACTTCGACCGATACCGAATGAACTATTAATATTGGTAGAACAGGACGCAACGAACAGCGCAGATCAATACTCATCACGTTATCTATACTCTGATTCGGGATTGATTTACATCTCATTTGACTCGAGCCTGTCGGACGAACTTAAAAGTTGGTGGGAAGACGTATTTGCTGCGACGGATGCTGTGATTGAGCCGGAATTCGTGGTAGTTCCACAAAGTCACCCCAAATCACAGTTAGTAGTCAATCAGACGTCATCATACTATGTTAGTGGTGATCATGCTGGGATTTATCAGTCTCCTAGTTATACCTATTCAGAGCTAAGCGATGAAAGCGCTTACAATTTTCAGAGAAAGAATAATCAAGGTGAAATTCTTCTCGCCGAAGCGGCTTTTTCTCATTCGACGCGTTTTGGTGGATCCCGAGAAGCTGGTTGGAAAAGCGTTGCGTTTCATGAATTAGGGCATGCCCTAGGCCTAGAGCATCCCCACGACAGCTCTGATGGCGATGTTGATCGAATTATCGATACAAATGGAACAGTAATGTCCTATGAGAAAACACAGGATTCGGATGGTGATCCTGGCTTCACTGATCTGGATGTAAATGCGCTTCAGTTTGTATATGGCACAGAGACCGGTGTACTAACACCTTCGCCTTTAGAAGGGATTCCGCTCTTAATTGAGAGTCGTACATTTGATCTTTCAAAGCGATGGAAGTCGCCAATATTGTCAGCAGAATGGATTGGCGGTTACACAATCCAGGAGCCCAGTTCGGGACTGTCAACCAAAGTCCTACAATTAACACGTTCGGAAGGTTATCTAGAAAACGAATCCAAAATTTGGCTGGATTTTGATTTGGGAGACGGCCTGAAAAACTGGAATTCCCTTAATGGTTATTCCGAAGGATTTCACGATGTACTAATCCTTGGCAATTCTGTCACGTTTGAACCCGGCGAGGCCACAGCTTTGTTTGATCTTCCCATTGTTGCTGGAAGTCATGCAGAGAGCGATGAATGGGTGGATGTGACTGTGCGTCCGGAATACCCGGATCTCTACAAAGCAGTTCCTGATTCGGCACTGCGGCTGACCATCGTCGATGCCTGAGCGGCACTATCTGAAGGGAATGCTTGTGTGGAGATCTTCAGAATTGCATCCTGTAAGAATCTAAGAATTACATTCTGTCTTCAATTCAATAGTGAGCCTCAATACTTACGGTACTTTGATGGCTAGGATCTCGAAATCCTGAAACAGACATATTGAGTTCCTGTCAAGGTCATAATCATACTTGGCGTTGCAATCAAAATGGACAGGCCTGTAAATCCTCCGTACCTTGAACGTCGAACGCAAATTCCTTTGCTATGACTGAACTCTCGCCCCTGGTCTCAACCACCACGGGCTTTCTGGTGTTGTTCGTGGGCAAACGCTTGAACCGCGAACTTAAGGCATTGCGGAACTTTTCGATTCCAGAACCTGTATCGGGAGGACTTCTCGTAGCCGTCCTTTTGACACTGATACACGTATTGGGTGGGCCCGAACTCAATTTTAACCTGGATTCTCGGGACTTCCTTCTGGTTTATTTCTTCACCACGGTGGGGATGAATGCCCGTTTCGCTGATTTAAGGCGCGGCGGCCCGGCACTGTTCATTCTTCTGGGCCTGACCATCGGCTACATGACGTTGCAGAACATCATTGGCGTCACGATGGCGGGTTTGCTGGGGCTTCATCCCGCCACGGGATTGCTCGTGGGCACGGTGTCACTGATTGGTGGACACGGAACAACGATTGCCTGGGCTCCCACATTTGCAGACAACTTCCAGATTGACAGCGCCCTTGAAATCGGTATTGCTGCTGCCACCTTTGGACTTGTTCTTGCCAGTGCCAGCGGCGGCCCAATTGCCCAGTTCCTGATTCGTCGTTTTCAGATTCCCTGTGCCACCACAACTCCCGAAGATCAACCCCTGACGCACTCAGTCAACGATGAACAAGATAATTTTCCTGGAAGAAAGCAGATCGACATGACCTCCTTCCTGGCAGCCCTCTTGGCCATCAACATCTGCATCATCTCCGGCATGGTGCTGAACGGTGGCATCGCGGCTATCGGCCTGAAGCTGCCCTTGTTTGTGCCCTGTCTGCTGGTCGGCATTCTCTATTCGAATCTTCTCCCTGAGAAACGTTCTGAGCGGGCCGTCTTCCATTGGCCAAAACAGTCCTCCTCGCTGGATTTGATCAGCGAACTTTCACTGGGAATCTTCTTGGCCATGTCCCTCATGAGCCTGCAACTTTGGACTTTGGTCGGCCTTGCCTTGCCTTTG
>DJYX01000002.1:4774-5026 GCA_002450295.1 Deltaproteobacteria bacterium UBA6967 | reverse complement strand
TAGGCAGAGTGCCAAGGCATCAAAATGAAAACCCTTTGGATCTCGCCAGGCTTGGTAGTACTTCGGTGTATCCAGCAGGTCCTTGACCGTATCAGTTTCAAGGAACTCCAACTGGTAACCAAAATCCTTGTCCATTCTTTCTAGCATCCTCAGTAACCCGTCTGCGTTACTATAAGTGGATGGATGAAGAATCCCTGAAGTGCAAGTAACATCCGCAGTGGTCAAAACATCCTTGACCATCTGATAGCCTTC
>DJYX01000002.1:3624-4442 GCA_002450295.1 Deltaproteobacteria bacterium UBA6967 | reverse complement strand
CGAGAGAGATTAAACAAGGCCTTGGCCTTGACAAGCCCCACTCGCTCCTCAATTTGTGGTCCTCGACACGCCCAGCCGGGGCTACAAAATCCACCATGCCTACCTGAAGCACCGGCTCCAATTCGGCGTGCTTCAAAGATCAGAGCAGAGCGATGGCGTTCTGTCAGTTCCTTGGCGAGAAATAGTCCCGCCAAGCCTGCTCCCACAATGCAGACATCGGTCTCTACTGAACCAGAGAGAGGCTCTTGGATAGGCTGTCGCTTTGCCTGAGCTTCGTACCAAGTTGATTGGCTTTCAAAGGCAAGTGGTGCTGACATTATTTGATGAAAGATCGCTGGAGTTATTCGCTGTTGGGTTTGGGTAGTGGACCTGTTGGTTCTGACATCAAATCAGAATCCCTCGAGAACGATCTTACCCCGGGTCGTGTTGCTCTCCAGTTGGGCATGGACTTTTTTGAGGTTGGCAGCGTTGATCATACCCGCAACTTCGGTCGCAGTAGAACGAATCTTTCCAGCTTCCACAAGATCAGCAACTTGATTCAGTAGGGTACGTTGCTCGTCGATATCCGGAGTGCTAAAGAGCGGTCGGGTGAACATCAACTCCCAGTGGAGTGAGATGGATTTCATCTTCAGCGGCTTCGCATCCAATGTCGGAGGATCATCGATCAGACCAAAGCGGCCCTGTGGGGCAATCAGTTCAACAATGTCACTGTAGTGCCGATCCGTTTGTGTGGTGGAAAAGACAAATCCGGGCTTACCCAAGCCCAAGGCCTCCATCTGCTGAGCCAGAGGCTGGCTGTGATCAATCACATGATGGGC
>DJYX01000002.1:0-3287 GCA_002450295.1 Deltaproteobacteria bacterium UBA6967 | reverse complement strand
CCTGAATCCATGACCCACTGTTTTGTCTCTGGGCGAGAGGCAGTAGCGATAATTGTTAGATCAGTCATTGCCCTCAAGAGTTGCAGGGTGATCGAGCCAACTCCACCAGCTCCACCAATCACCAGGATCAGCTTGCCACCTTCTACCGTTGGGCGCAGTACCTTCAGGCGGTCAAACAGCATCTCCCAGGCCGTAATTGCTGTCAGCGGCAACGCAGCTGCCTCAGAATCACTCAGGTTTGTCGGCTTTCTACCAACAATCCGCTCATCGACCAGATGGAATTCGCTATTGGTCCCAGAGCGGTTGATGACCCCCGCGTAAAACACTTCATCTCCTACTTTGAAGTACTCTACTGCTGGTCCAATGGCGTTGACAACTCCTACGGCGTCATACCCAAGGATTTCCCAGCTGTCCGGTTGTGGTTGACGATTTACCCGAACCTTTGTGTCGACAGGATTGACAGAAACCGCCTTGATCTCAACCAGCAGGTCTCTTCCATGCGCTACAGGTTTTTCCAGCGTGATATCCTGTAGTGCATCTTGCCGTTCAATCGGTCCGGGTTGTTGAAAACCAACTGCTTTCATGCGGTTCTCCAATTCTGAAGTAAATCATCTCTCGGTCGAGAGAAATGGGGGTTTACCAATAAGACTTAGACGAGCTTCGCGGTGCCCACAAAGGGAGGTATTTTTAGTTTGTAGCACCATTTTCGATTATTCAAGCAGGGCTATTGTACTCTCCAAGCAAAAAAAGAGATGATAGATAATAATTTTTATTTATTATTCTGATTTTTTAAAATTATCTAATAAAAATTAAAATATTTTCTGAATTTAAAATATTAAAATCAAATATTTATAAATTTTTTCTTAAATGTGTTATTTTAATTGTTGCAACTTTTTATTAAATGAATTAATTTTGTCACATATTATTCAAGTCGAGGTATGAGAAAACTTGCTGACATCCCTCAATCGCAGAATCCAAAAAGAAGGAGACCAAATGCCATTCACATCGAAAATTGCAAAGTCAATTCAATCTCTCACAAGCACCAGCCACAGTAGGCCGTCCTATTCCTTCCTTGCTGCCGAAGAGCGAAAATTGATGCTACGTCAACAACAGGCTATCAAGATCTTTGAACCAGTCCCAAATTCAATGGGATGGAAAAAGTTTGGTTCCTGAATCTGCCAATGCATTCCTCACTGCTATTCGCATCAGGGTAGGCAAACTACTTTGATGCGAATCCTCGATCTTCACTCAACATCCTCCTCTTACAGTTCTCCCTTCTCAAAAAAACACCAAAAGCCACTTCAAAACGAACTTAGAGACCGGCTGGGCAGCAGTGCCTCCAGATCCTGGTGAGCAGCTACAAACTCAGCAAGTTTTGTTTCAGTGTTGAACTGAAGTTCTAGAAGAATTTCGTTCGAATCTGGGGTGGGTAGGATGGCTCCCTGTTGAAATCCAATTCGTATATTGTCGGTAAACTCCTCTGTTAATTGAACAAAGAAGTCCACACTGACACGAGCAAAACTTAACTGATTATCAGAAAAACACTGCACATTGCCGAGAAGCACCAACTTGTTGACCGGATCAACATTTGTGTAGCTGACCGCATTGATTCTCCTGAGCCTCAACACATTTCTCATCGCACGATTTGCTGCTTCTTTGTGCAGGCCTAAACGATCACAATCGCCATTGACTCGTCCGTAATAGATTAGTTCGGACTGGTGGGAATATTCGCGAATCATTTCACGAGTCTGTGGGCCTAGGCTCTGGGCAAATAATGTAATCGGAAAGGCCAGCCAAATAGTAAATACTTTCAATAAGTGCATGGAATTCCGGGTGTATTTTGGTTGAATGATAGTTGTCCACATTCATAGGTTAGACCTTTTTCAGTCAATCATTGTTTGTCTCAGGCAATTGTAGCTTCCTATTGGGCCAATCTTCATCATCATTGATATATCTGATGGGCCTAGACAAAACTAATTGATCAAATGGGAATGATTGCTTCCCAATTTATTCTTTCGTCAATTTGTTGCAGTTAGAATGATAACCCTTCCAATCTCTTCGACAGAGCAGATCTAATTCAAAGTCGCTTTACTAAATTATCAAAGGCACTTCAGGGCCGAGGTGGTGTCAAACCGATGGTCCACATTGCTTTTCCGTTGATGATTTCCACTTCAACGGAAGCAATGCTGATGTTTATTGATCGGTTGTACTTGAAGCAAGTCAGTGCAGAGGCAATGAATGCGTGCCTTAGTGGTGGTTTTACCTCCTTCGCCTTTGTCTCTTTTTTTATCGGCATCATTGGCTTCAGTACCGCCTTGGTGGCTCAATTTTTTGGAGCAGAACAGCACCAAAACTGTCCCAAGGTACTCACTCAAAGCATTTTATTCAGCTGTCTGAGCGTCCCGATTATTCTAGCACTCATCCCAGCTGGGAGATGGTTGCTCGCTACTGCAGGACTCTCCGACGTAGAGGTGGTTCAGGCCAAAACTTACCTGACAATCCTGATGGCTGGGACTGCCCTAGACCTGATTCGTCACAGCTTGAACAGTTACTTTGGGGGATTGGGCAAAACCAAAGTCATTCTGCTATCCACCTTTGTGATGGCAATTACCAACGTTGGCGCGAACTATGTGCTGATTTTTGGCAAGTTCGGATTCCCAGAGCTGGGCATAGCTGGGGCAGGATACGGGACGGTTTTCGCCTGGTTTACAGGAGCACTCACTTTAGCGATCATCTATTTTCAACAAGTACGGTTCCCTGAGTATCAGCTCCTGAAGAGCTTTCAGTTGGACCTTGGGATTCTGAAAAAGCTTGTTCGCTATGGTTTCGCAAGCGGACTGGAAATCACTCTGCCAATTTTTGCGATCGATCTACTGATTCTCGCTTTTCAGTCCTATGGAATCATTGTTTCGACTGCCATTACCGTGGTGTTTACTTGGATTCACACTCTTTTTATTCCGGTAATTGGCTTGGAGATTGGGACAATGAGTCTTACAGGAAGATTCGTAGGAGCCCGAGATCCTGATGCAGCATCAGACTCTGTTTTTTCGGGTTTATTTTTAGCCTCCATCTATGCCTTCTTAGTCTCTCTGGCCTGTCTGTTGATGACCCCAATGATGATCGGGATATTTCTGGAATCTGATTCCTTGACTGAGACACTTGATCTCGCAACGTGGGGTACCCAGCTCAACGCTTTCATGATGTTCATTCTAGCTTGGTCAGCTATTCTGGGTGGAGCATTGCGTGGAGTTGGGGACACTTACGGAGCCATGATGATTTTTGCTGCT
>DJYX01000232.1:11370-12288 GCA_002450295.1 Deltaproteobacteria bacterium UBA6967 | reverse complement strand
GAGGAGGTAGGAAAAGCGATCCTTCATCTCTTCCAAGATTTAAAAAGCTTGAATGGCTGTCGTCTGGATTTAGACGGAGGTAGACCCCTTGGCTGACAAGTCACCTCTGTCAGGTATTGCGAAAACCATCCGTCCTTTCCCCTCCGAAGAAAATTTCACTCTCAAAAAAGACCCTCATCACATCTGAATTCAGCTAAAAGCTCTTAGAAAAGACCCTCGATTAGGACAGATTTTTGCTTGCTAGATTACTCAATCTCTAAGGTTCATGGAGCGAACCCAACTAAATGGAAGATTGATGATATTGAAGAGACCTCACTTTCAAATTCCCTCACTTACTGAAGCCCAAGCCATCCTGGAGCGTGTCAAAGAACAATTTCCCTTGAGTGAATTGCCCAGTCAACTCTGGGAATACGTTTACTACGACACCTTTGATTCAAGACTCTATAAAAATCAGCAACTGCTCCGTCAAGAGACCAGAACTGACGTGGAAGACGAATCTTGGCTCTGCTGGCTCAGTTTAACAGGGAATCGAGTCCTACAGCGTGGACGTTCCCCTGTTCAGGAGTCTGTCATTCCACAACTTCCTTCAATACCGCTTCGACCATTACTTGAGCCCATTCTTCACCCAAGGGCTCTCTTAAGTCTGTTTAAAATTTCAGTTCAGCAGGAATGGTTGGTTTGGAAAAACAAGGACGACAAGACCGTTCTTCGAGTGATGCTTGAATCAACACAACTCTTCCGTGAAAAACAACTAGAAGATCTCCAACACCGTCTGATAATTCTCCCTTTTCGTGGATATCCTAAGCCGTCTCAGCAAATAAATCGGTTTTGTCGTGAGGAAGGTCTGGAGGAACTTAATGAGGATCTTTTCCAAGTTGTCTGCAGCAAATTGGAACTGAAACCTGGCAGCTACCAGCC
>DJYX01000232.1:0-10979 GCA_002450295.1 Deltaproteobacteria bacterium UBA6967 | reverse complement strand
GTGCTAGCACAAAGGTGATGGACTTAAATCATCAGGGTACGATCGAAGCTCCAGATACAGAATTTCTACATGATTTCCGAGTTGCTTGTCGACGAGCACGATCAGCACTGAACCAATTGAAGGGGGTTTTTCCTCCTGAACAGATTCAAGGTTTTCGAGATGATTTCGCTTGGTTAAGTGATCGAACGGGCCCCACCCGAGACCTGGATGTTTATCTTCTTGACTTCAATTCATACCAAACTCAACTACCCGAAGAACAGCAAGCTGATCTTGAAGCTTTTCGGGAACTTCTGCTGACAGAAAATGCCAAAGAGCAAAAACTTTTAGCCAAGGATCT
The DNA here is from genome assembly GCA_002450295.1 of Deltaproteobacteria bacterium UBA6967. Lineage (GTDB taxonomy): Bacteria > SAR324 > SAR324 > SAR324 > NAC60-12 > JCVI-SCAAA005. The sequence continues at coordinate 10,642 of DJYX01000232.1, read as the reverse complement.
TCAATCCAAGCGTTTTCAAAAATTTCGCTCGACCTGGGAGCAATTTTTAACAGATGAGACTCCTTCTACAACTAATGGAGGAGCAGCAGAAGTTCGCAAAACCGCATCAAAAAGACTCCTTAGAAGTTATCATCGTTGCTTAGCTGAGGGGAAAGCAATTGACCAAGATTCTCCTGATGAAGCTCTCCATGACTTGAGGAAGAGTTGTAAGAAACTTAGGTATTTACTGGAGTTTTTTGAAAGCCTTTGGTCCACAAAAGAATTCCAAGGGATTCTCAAACCTCTCAAAGCCCTTCAAGAAGATCTGGGTCAATTCAATGATTGCTCGGTTCAACAGGAATCCCTAAAAAATTTTGGCGATATGCTTGCCAAGCAACAACCTGTTCCAGCCCAGACTTTGGTGGCGATGGGAATGCTTGTCAGTGCCCTAAACCAACGACAGGCCGAGGCACGTCAGCGTTTTCAAGGCAGTTTTAGTGGATTTGCTTCGACTCGCACTCAGAATCGTTTCAATCTTCTTTTTCAACAGCCAACCGTTGCTGAGGAGCTGAACTGATGCAAATCTTAGCTTCTTATAACATCAAAGGTGGGGTTGGAAAAACCGCTACTTCTGTAAATTTGGCTTTTCAAGGGGCACACGAAGGAGCCAGAACACTAATTTGGGACCTTGATCCGCAGGGAGCAGCGACTTTCTATTTCAGAGTTCGACCAAAAATCAAAGGGGGTTCCAGGGCTTTGCTGAAAGGTCGTCATGATCTTGCCGATCTGATCAAGGCTACCGACCACGACAACCTGGATCTTCTACCTTCCGATTTTTCATACCGCACGATGGATCTCCTGCTTGATGACACTAAGAAACCAAATGAGCGACTCAAGTTGCTGCTAAGTCCTCTAGCTGAAGAATATGACTATGTTTTTCTTGATTGCCCACCAGGACTGACTTTGCTATCAGAAAGTATATTTGAAGCTGCTAATGTGCTTGTGGTCCCAGTCATACCGACCTCTCTATCACTTAGAACGCTTAAGCAATTGGTGGAATTTCGTCGCAAGAAGCAATTGCGAAATTTCAAGATGCTCGTATTCTTCTCAATGGCAGATCGACGCAAGCAATTGCATCGAGACCTAATGCAAATGATGCCTCGCAAATATCCGAATTTTCTGAAGACAAACATCCCATATTCAACTGAAATTGAGCGGATGGGAATTGAGCGAGCCCCAGTAAGCTGCTTTGCAGAAAATAGCAAATCAGCACAGGCCTATCAGGAACTCTGGCAAGAAGTAAAAGCCCACCTCCCGGCCTGGTAATTCAACTTTTCAATCCATTGATTAAATGCCTGAATCTCCCGTGTCTGCCCGAAAGACACCTCGTCTTCTTTCGGCATTCCGACGTGCAGAAGCAATGTCCCATGATCTTTCACAGCTACCAGGCAAAGGTCCATCGTATTTTGACGATGCGAAATTAGCTGGATTACTAAGCAAAGAGAGTATTGAGGAACAAATCCAATGGCTTCGTCGACTTGATGTAGACAGTTACATCCAAAGGGTTGTAAATCCGTCTGAAAACCAAAAGCGTCTCAGTTCAGCTGAAGTCATTCAGCAGCTTGGAGGTAGTCTCATTCAAGAAGAGATCGAAGGACCCCTCTATCTGGCCGAAGTCGAATTTCAGATCGGTGCTCTCAAGAGAAGAATTGGGTTTGTTGCCCAAGACCATAGGGTTCAACATGGAACTTGGGACCCGAAACATCATCGAAGAGCAGCGGACAAGTTGGGGTTCTTTGCTATCCATGGCATGCCGGTAGTGACTTTTATTGACACCCCTGGAGCCGTTGCTACCGCAGAAGCCAACCTTGACAATCAATCTCACAGTATCTCTTTTTTGATTGCCGAAATGGCAAATCTACAGTTACCAACTGTTGGGATTGTATTTGGGGCTGGATATAGTGGCGGAGCAATTCCGCTCGCTACCACAAATGTGTTGCTTGCCACCAAAGATGGAGTATTCAACACGATCCATCCCAAAGGACTGAGCAACATTGCTCGTAAGTACAACTTATCCTGGCAGGAGTGTGCGAAATTTATGGGAGTTTCTTCCTATGAACTGTACTCCAGTGGATATTTTGATGGGATTATTGATTTCTCGTTAGACCAACCTGGAAAAATTTCAAATCTACGGGAAGCAATCCTCAGTGGAATTGAAATAACAGAGCAAAACGCTCGACTCTTCCTCAAAGAAAACTCCTTTCTTTTCGACCACTACAAAGAAAACATTGGGCACTATCTCAATCCGAGTGAACTCCAAATCGTCATAAATCGGAGAACTCACAAACCTCCAACAGGAACCCTAAACGTTTTTGGGTCAGCCTATCGCTTCATGCGTGGGCTTAAGATTCGTCAAAAAATCCAAAGCGAATCCCTGAAGAATTACTCCAGACTCAGCAGTAAAACTGCCAAGACCCCAATTGGTACTTTGACGGAAAGGATTGAGCAGGAGCGGCAAGAAAAATTCAAGAAGTGGCTTCAGGCTCCCATTGAACTTCGCTACCAAGAGGAGTTGAACAAACGCTACCAAAGATTCCTGGAAACAAAAGCAGAGCGAGATGTCGAACGGACAAAACTCTTCGCCTTTTTTGTGGGGGATCCCAAGGACAACTTTGAGAAGGCACTGGAAGAGTTGACTCTGGAGGTGTTGATCTATCTTTATAACTTCTGGAAGGACAGCACCCGGGAGAACATGATTCAACTTCATGATTTTCTTCAGGAAGCGACCCTCTCCGAGATCCATGAAAATCCCTCATTATTAGACGTTCTACTTGTCCCTGAAGTGAACCAAAGTTTGCAGCAAAACTTCCAGAACATCCTGCTCTTCGACATGCTTTATGATGGTGTGATTGAAAGCCTTCCCATGATTGCAGGCGAATTGAAAGGGACGAATCACATCTCGCAGCAGTCAGTAGAGAAGCTTTTCGAAAATTCTTTCAACATAGCCTTGAAGGAATTTGAAAAGATGGAACTTCAGCTTGAAGGAGATTGGGTGCGGCAGAGTTTCTTCAAGTGGCTCGCCCAGTTCATCGCACAAAAAAACTGTGACACCGTCATGGCAACGATAAGTGGCTGGAAGAGAATTGTCTATCCGAGGATGTCTCCGCCTTTATTTGGGGTGGTGCGCTACTATTTCTCTGGATTGCTTCCCTCGCTTTATAAAGCTCAACTTGGTGAGAGTAAGTTTCAGGGGAAGATCACTCCTCGAAACATCGGAATCAAAGACTTCTGGAATCGATTGGATCAAGCCTATAAGGATTTACTCATTCAGAATCTGTTGAGAGATTACAAGAAGAACCACATTGAACCGAAGCATATTCTTGACAAGTATTTTGCCAACTTCAAAGAGCTTAATGCTGAGAAAATAACCGCAAATCCAGTCAATTTCCCAGGATTTCGCCAAGCCATTGAGCAAGCTCTTGACAACGGAATTGCTCCCTGTGGAGTAATTACGGGTATCGCTAATTTCACTGATAACAGAGCGACAACAAAGGTAGGTTTAGTCCTGAGCAATACTCGTTTTCAGGCTGGAGCTTTTGACATGGCGAGTTGTGAGAAGGTTTGTCTGCTGCTTGATGAATGTGCCCAGCGCAACCTTCCTGTGATCTTTTTCATTTCTTCAGCAGGTATGCAAACCAAGGAGGGAGCTGGGTCTCTCTTCTCGATGGCAACGATGAACGATCGCTTGACTCGATTTGTCAAGGACCATGATCTTCCAGTGATTTGTTTTGGATTTAGAGACTGCGTCGGGGGTGCTCAAGCGAGTTTCGTAACTCATCTTCTTGTGAAAACGTACTATCTCTCAGGGGCACAAATCCCTTTCGCAGGGCAACTTGTTGTTGAGAGTCACCTTCCAGCTTCATCCACGCTTGCTAATTACCTCAGCCAAAAAGATGGAACAATGGATGGCTTGGTAGAAAATCCATTTGATGAGCAAATTGATCACGCTTTGCGCCAGATTGATCCAGGCATTCCAATGCCAAAGCTTTCCATTCAGGAAGTGATTTCGAGGACACTGACGGGTGAGTATAACCTCTCTGCACAGCTAGATCAGGACGTTGAATCCCTTGAAAAAGCTGAGTTGATGCAGAGCGACATCAAAAGAGTACTTGTTCACGCTAGAGGATGTACTGCTGCAAGATTGATCCAAGCTTCACAAGAACATGGCCTAGAAGTCGTTCTTGTCCAATCTGATCCAGATATGGAGAGCTACCCGGCTCAATTACTCCGTGAAAACGATCGGCTGGTTTGCCTTGGAGGAAACACTCCTCAAGAAAGCTATTTGAATGCGATGAGTGTCATCAGAATCGCTGAGATTGAGGGAGTAGACGCAATTCATCCAGGAATTGGCTTCCTTTCAGAATCACCACAATATGCCCGTATTTGCCGAGAACATGGTCTGAACTTTATTGGACCACGTTCTGATAATATGGACCTGATGGGAAACAAATCTAACGCGATCAATACAGCAAAGAGGCTTAAGATTCCTGTTGTTCCAGGTAGTGAGGGTGCCTTAGCAAATCCCTCTGAAGCTTCCAACGTAGCGGAGGAGATCGGGTATCCTGTGCTGATCAAGGCTGCCCATGGTGGGGGTGGCAAAGGCATCGCTGTTGTTGAACAGCCGGGTCAATTGAAACCGATGTTTATCCGGATGTCGAAAGAGGCACTAAATGCCTTTGGCAATGGTGATTTGTATTTGGAAAAATTCATTCGCTCTTTGAGACACTTGGAAGTCCAAGTTCTTCGTGACCTTCGGGGGAATTCTCATTTGCTGGGTATTCGAGACTGTTCGGTCCAGCGAAATTATCAGAAACTCATTGAGGAGAGCGCATTTGATCTACCACAGAAGATTCAGGATCAACTTTTCAAATACTCTAGAAAATTGATTGATGAAATTGATTATGTTGGGGCAGGAACTGTAGAATTTATCTACGATCTTGGAGAGCAAAAAATCTACTTCATGGAGATGAATACACGCCTTCAGGTAGAACATCCCGTCTCTGAAATGGTCACTGGGGTAGACTTGGTTGATCAACAGTTCTCAGTAGCGAAAGGCAAAAGCATTGAAGGCTTGGAAGTCAGGCCAAATGGACATGCTATGGAGCTTCGGATTAATGCAGAAAGAGTTGATCTAGACTCTTCAGGTTCCCTTCGATTTGTACCAGATCCCGGCAGAGTCTCTGAAGCCTACTTCCCTGCAGAAGAAAACATCCGAGTTATCCAAGCTGTTACCAATGGCTCAATGGTTCCACCTTTCTACGATTCTCTTGTAGCCCAAATCATCGCCTGGGGAAAAGACCGCAAAGAAGCAATTGAACTGCTACTTGATTACCTAAGTAGAGTGAAAATTCATGGCATTTCCACAAATCTGGTATTAGTGAAGAGAATTTTACAGGATAAGGATTTTCAGGAGGGGAATTTTGACACTCGCTACCTAAAGGGGCTGTTTTCAAGGATCAACCCTCAAGAGCTAATTAAGGAATCTAAGCTTGAAGCTGGAGGCTCTGCAGTTTCGCTAGATGAGTCCAGTGTTCGGTTCGAGAATTCGAAAGAGTGGAAAGTTCTTTCACCACAAATGGGAGGCTTTTACCGGTCTCCTTCTCCTGAAACTCCCTCATTGGTTGAAGAAGGCAGCGTCATTAATCTCCAGACTCCGCTCTGCTTGCTAGAATCCATGAAAGTCTTTAACGAGATTTCTCTGAATTCCTTCAAAACTTTAGATGGGAAATCACTTTATCCTGAAGATCAGCAATTCCGCATCACACGAGTTCTGGCAGAAGACCAACAGACTGTAAACCAGGGTGATCTACTGTTTGTGATGGAGTCAATCACCCCAAATTAAGAAAAATAATTGCTCGAGAGGAGATAGGAAAGGTCAGACTAGAGAGATAATTATTATGGAGATAGAACCTCATTTTCAGATGAGGTTCTTATTTCAAGATTATTTTTTCAGAACCTCAACCATCTTCTCGCCAATATCGGCAGGGGTGGGTACGACATGAATACCAGCATCTTGCAGTGCAGCCATTTTTTCGGCAGCAGTACCTTTACCACCAGAAATAATGGCACCAGCATGGCCCATCCTTCGCCCAGGAGGAGCGGTTTGCCCTGCGATGAAGCTGACAATTGGCTTGGTCACATATTCTTTGACGAAAGCGGCTGCCTGTTCTTCAGCGTCTCCACCAATCTCGCCAATCATCACAATCGCTTCAGTTCCAGGGTCATCCTGAAACATCCGCAGACAGTCAATAAAATTGGTCCCGTTTACGGGATCTCCCCCAATTCCGATACAAGTGCTCTGACCTAGGCCTACTCCACTGAGTTGACCTACAGCCTCGTATGTCAAAGTTCCGGAACGTGAGACTACACCAATTTTACCAGGCTGATGAATGCCTCCAGGCATGATGCCGATTTTACATTCTCCCGGAGTGATGATCCCAGGACAGTTTGGCCCAATCAATCTGACTCCCTGCCGTTTTACATAATTTACCGCTCTCACCATATCTTGGACAGGCACACCTTCGGTAATCGCCACAATGAGAGGGATTTTGACTGCAGCTGCTTCAATAATAGCGTCTGCGGCAAACGGAGGTGGAACGAAAATCATGGTTGCATTCGCCCCAGTAGCCTCCACTGCCTGTTTCACAGTGTTGAAAATTGGAACCCCTTCGAAATCTTGCCCACCCTTGCCGGGGGTCACTCCACTGACAATATTGGTTCCATAATCCCTACAACCACGGGTATGAAGTTGTCCTTGGGATCCAGTGATTCCTTGAACCAAGACTCGCGTTTCGCTGTTGACGAGGACTGTCATACTTTCCTTTCAATACTCATTTGAGGGGTGATCAGGCAACAGCGGCAACTGCTTTTTCAGCAGCATCTCTTAAACCATCTGCCATTTGGAGGCGACTACCAAGACCAGAATCATTGACGATTTGATGTGCTTCTGCTGCATTAGTTCCTTCCAAACGGACCACAACCGGCACCTTTAGGTCAACATTCTTTATCGCGGCAACAACACCCGCCGCAACCATATCACACCTCACAATCCCACCAAAAATGTTGATCAAGATGCACTTTACATGTGGATCGCTGGAAATCAACCGAAACGCCAATTCAACTCTTTCCTGGGTACTCCCCCCCCCAACATCAAGAAAATTGGCTGGTTCACCACCACAAGCCTTAATGATATCCATTGTCCCCATGGCAAGACCAGCACCATTGACCATACACCCAATCGAGCCGTCCAATCGAATGTAATTGAGGTCATTTTCTGAAGCTTCTGTTTCAGCGGGATCCTCTTCGTCAAGATCTCTCAGCTCAAGCGTATCCTTGTGTCGAAACAAAGCATTGTCATCGATTGTGATCTTCGAATCCAAGGCAATGACCCGGCCATCACCAGTGAGCACCAAAGGATTGATCTCAACCAAGGAGCAGTCTTCATTCACAAAGGCCTCATAAAGCCCTTGGAACAGAACTGCTGCGGGCCTAATCAATTTTGGATTGATCTTGTCAATCTCTAAACCATACGCCAACTCGGTAGCTTGGTAGGGCCTCATTCCAATAGTTGGATCGATACCAACTTTAAGAATTTTTTCAGGGGTGTTCGCCGCAACCTGCTCAATGTCCATCCCCCCTTCTGTGGAAGCCAGCATCACCACTTGCTGAGAACCCCGATCAACAAGCAATGAGACATAAAGTTCTTTCTTGATGTCCATTCCTTCTTCGACAAGGACTCTTTTAACTTGCTGTCCCTTGGGCCCAGTCTGGTGAGTAACCAGTTGCATCCCAAGAATCTGCTCTGCATTAGTACGCACAGCTTCCAAGCCTTTTGAAACCTTAACACCACCACCTTTTCCACGTCCACCTGCATGAATTTGCGCCTTCACCACACAGATCTCAGTTCCCAGTTCTTCTGAAGCACTCACAACTTCATCCAGTGTGAATGCAACTTTTCCACGGGGTATGGTTACGCCGTATTTGGCTAAAATTTGTTTCGCCTGATACTCGTGTATTTTCATCAGTCCTCTTAGAATGGAATAACGACTGTTGATATTCCCAATTATTCAAGGCTAGGCAAGCAAGAGTTAGCTATCGTTGAATTCAATTTCAATTTAGCATGCTCTTCACAGCATCTCTTTCTTCTTCCAACTCTTTGCGAGTGATATCTAGCTTAGCTTGGGCGAAATCATTCAATGCAACGCCCTGCACAATTTCATAGCTTTCTCCATTGCTACGCAGTGGGTAGCTGAAGAGCAAGCCTTCTGGAATTCCGTAACTTCCATCGCTGGGAACCGCTGCGCTGAACCAATCTCCTGCTGGGGTGGGCTTTTCTAAACGCATGATTGTATCGAGAGCAGCGTTTGCTGCGGATGCTGCCGAAGAAGCCCCTCGAGCTTTGATGATCGCTGCGCCACGTTGTTGAACCACACTGATGAATTCACCTTTCAGCCATTCATGATCTGTAATCACCTCAGTAGCCGGTTGGCCTTGAATCAGTGCATTGTAGAAATCAGGATACTGGGTCGCACTATGATTTCCCCAAATAGCAACATTGCTGACCTCACGAGTTAAAACTCCAGCCTTTTGGGCCAGCTGACTTTTGGCTCGATTTTCATCCAATGCGGTCATAGCAAACCAGCGATCTGCGCCGATTTTTGGGGCGTTGTTCATGGCGATTAATGCATTGGTATTACAGGGATTCCCTACCGTAATGATACGTACATTTTCACCTGCATTATCGTTGATTGCTTTACCTTGACCAACAAAGATCTTCCCATTGATTTCCAGGAGATCTTTCCGCTCCATTCCGGCTTTTCTGGGAGCGGCTCCCACCAATAAGACATAACCTGCATCGCCGAAAGCGACATTCGCATCCGAAGTACAGGTTACTTTTTCCAATTGAGGGAAAGCACAATCATCCAATTCCATCTTGACCCCTTCCAGTGCAGGAAGGGCTTGCTCCAGTTCCAGCAGTTGAAGTTGAACTGCAGTATCAGGTCCGAAGATTGCTCCAGAGGCTAGTCGAAACACCATTGCATAGCCAATTTGGCCTGCCGCCCCGGTTACAGCAACTTTTACTCTTTTCATAAGCTAGATCCTTGATCAGCTGAGTGTCTATTGATTAGAAATCAGAAAAATTATTAACTCATCGCTTTCTGCAGACCACTGTCTAAAGCGTCCAAAAATTCATCTGTATATACGTAATTTTCCTTAGATGGATTGGTGCTTCCAGTGATTGCGACAGCTAGATCTTTGGTCATCACCCCACCCTCAATAGTACTTACGCACACTTTTTCGAGAGTTTCTCCAAAACGAATCAAGTCTTCATTGCCATCCAATTTTCCACGATGCTTGAGGCCAACTGTCCAGGCAAAAATACTGGCAACGGGGTTGGTGCTGGTTGGCTTGCCTTTTTGGTGATCCCTGTAGTGTCGGGTAACGGTTCCATGTGCGGCTTCAGCTTCGATTGTCTTGCCATCCGGACACACCAAGACCGATGTCATCAATCCCAATGAACCAAATCCTTGGGCAACCGTATCAGACTGAACATCACCATCGTAATTTTTACAGGCCCAAACGATTCCTCCGTCCCACTTGAGTACTTGAGCAACCAAATCATCGATGAGTCGGTGCTCATAGGTCAATCCTGCTTTATCAAACTGCTCTTTGAATTCAGCGTCAAAAACCTCCTGAAAAGTATCTCTGAACATTCCATCATATTGTTTGAGGATGGTGTTCTTTGTGGAGAGGTAGAGCGGATAGTTTTTCGACAAAGAATAACTCATACAAGACCGAGCAAAGTCTATGATCGATGCCTTGGTATTGTACATTCCAAGTGCTACCCCCGCTCCTTCAAATTGATAAATCTCATGATTAACAGCCTCTCCTCCATTAGCAGGCTCAAAACTAATTTTTAGTGTTCCTGGGCCACTCACCTTGAAATCTGTAGCTTTGTATTGATCAGCAAATGCGTGACGACCAACAACGATGGGTTTTTTCCACGCTTTGACAAGTCTGGGGACATTGCTGCAAATGATAGGTTCCCTGAAAACTGTGCCTCCCAAGTAGTTGCGCAACGTTCCATTAGGAGACCTCCACATTTTCTTGAGATTGAATTCTACTACTCGATCCTCGTCTGGAGTGATAGTCGCACATTTGATTCCGACATTGTGCTCTTGAATTGCTTTTGCTGCATCTAAGGTAATTTGATCGTTCGTTTCGTCCCTTTTCTGGACTGAAAGATCATAATACCGCAGATCAATATCAAGGTATGGGTGAATCAATTTGTCCTTGATTTTCTGCCAAATGATTCTGGTCATCTCATCGCCGTCCAGTTCAACGACTGGATTGGCTACTTGAATCTTGGCCACGATTTACTCCAAGAAGAGGGTTTATGAAATTGTTTGTAAAATAACAACCCAGAGTGTGGATTCACTCTAATTAGTAAGAATATTTAAACTTGCAGACACTACAACAACCTAGATAATTTTCAATTGTTATCTAAAATCCTACCCACTTAGCTGCTTGTAATAATGATCTGATTTTACAATCAACTGGGATTCATCCTTAGTAAATTCAATCAACTAGATACCTTGACAAA
>DJYX01000078.1 GCA_002450295.1 Deltaproteobacteria bacterium UBA6967 | reverse complement strand
TGTTACCACCCGTGCTTAACCACGCTGGGCTTCGGATATATCGACAATCCGAGAGTCAGTTCTTAGGCCGACTCGCTGATATTCAACCGTTTATACGGCGCACATACGCTTCCAGAAATCATCCTAAATCACCTCCATACCAAGAGTTATGGTTCCGGATTAGTACAATCGGATTATGAGGTAATCTGAACAATTTCAACCTTTCTGAATGTGAATAATGCCCTAAGCAAACAACTCCTCAAGCTCAGCCCATCGATCATAAAGTTGCTGAACTCTGCCTTCTGCTGCAACTAACTGATCAGAAAGTTCCTGTAGCTTTGCCAAATCGTTTAGGTTCTCTGGAGCGTGTAACCGGGCTCCAATTTGGACCACCTCACTCTCCGCTTTTTGGATTTTTCCTTCAATTCTTTGCCATTCTTTTCTGTCTTCATAACTAATCTTTTTACCACCTTGTTGAATCTTTTTCTGAGGTTCAGTTCCTGTGGAGTTCCCTCTCTGGTGCAATTGCCACTGCGCATAATCCGCAAAAAAATCAACGCTTCCATCATCCTGTAGACAAATTAGGTAGTCGCTGAGCCGATCCATCAAATACCTGTCATGGGTAATCAACAAAATCGCTCCGGGAAAATTCATTAGACTCTCTTCCAAAACTTCTAAAGTAGAGATGTCTAAATCATTTGTTGGTTCGTCAAGTAGGAGAACATCTGCTGGCTGTAGCATCAGGTTGGCAATCAAAACACGGGCACGTTCACCACCCGAAAGTTGACTGAGGGGAAGAGTCAGCTTTTCTTTCGGAAAGAGGAACCGGCTTGCCCAGGCTGCCACGTGAATAGGACGTTCCTGATAGATGACTGTATCCCCAGCCGGTGATAGGGCCTGTTTGAGTGTCTGATTCAGTGACAGTTGATCGCGATGTTGATCAAAGTGCACCACCTTAAGATTTTCAGCCCAGCGCGTTTCCCCCTGATCTGGTTGAATTTCTTTCTTCATCAACTTCAGAAGGCTGCTTTTCCCACTACCGTTTTGACCAAGTACGCCCAAGCAAACGCCAGCTTGCAGTGTTAGACTCAATTTGGAAAAAAGTGGCTTAGCTGGGTACCCAAAAGTCACATCAAGTAACTCTATTAATTTTCGAGTTTTCCGATTAGATGCATCAAAGTTGACTCCTACTTGGCGGTTTTGAGAATTAAGCATCCTTAGTTGATCCAACTCTTTTCGTAACACCTCCGCATTTTCAACACGGAAGCGAGCCTTAGTAGTTCTGGCTTTGGGGCCTCTTTTCAACCACTCGTCCTCGCGGCGCATTTTATTGGCCAGCGTCTCTTGCTGGGCTTGCTGGTTCCGAATGAATTCCTCTTTCCTGTCCTGGAATATTTCGTATGGACCATCAATTCTTAGAAAACCTAAGGGATAGCTCTTATTCAGTTCAATCGTTTGGTTCGTCGTATGCTGTAGAAATTCTCTATCATGGCTCACCAAGACGAATGAGAAGGTTGCCTGCCTTAGCAGCTCTTCCAGCCAAAGCACTCCCTCCAGATCAAGATGATTTGTTGGTTCATCCAACAGCAACATATCTGGCTGTTGGATTAATACTTGGCCCAGCGCAACACGCTTTCGCCAACCACCAGATAGTTCTCCAACAGGGATTTGCGAATCAAGGATACCAAGCGTTCTTAAAGTTTCTTGAACTTTGAAAGGTCGCTCTGAAGCACTGACATGCTGGGAAATTTTCTCTTCCAAACATTCTTGAACCGTAGCTGTATCCGAGAAGGCTTCCGTTTGTGCAAGATAGGTAATCTCACATTGTCGATTTCTAGAAAGAACTCCATCGTCTGGTTCTTCCATACCTGCAAGAATCTTCAAAAGCGTAGACTTACCCGAACCATTTGGACCGATTAGCCCAACTTTTTCATTTGTGTTAAAACCCAGGCTCAATTCCTGAAAAAGGGGCAGTAATCCATATGACTTGGTCAAGCCTTGGACGCTGACTAGAATGCTCATTTTGAGGTGTTATAAGAGGAGACTTGGTTACAAATTAAACCAAGAAAATTCAGAGGTATTGAGAAAAGAGCCCACTTCCCTTGTTGGTCCAGCACAATTTTTTACGCTTTCCAAGCAATGGGATATTAATCTTACCAAAACCCACATCAAGGTGTAACTTACATTCAGTCCATTTTTGGATGTACTAACATTCAAACCGTTCTTATGAGCTTTCTGGACTTTGTAAGAAAATCCCATAGCTTTCGATTATTCCTCGTCAATCTCTTCCTTGCCAAATGTCAAAACCTTAGTGGCAAAGGCTACCGTTATTTCAAAATTCTCGTCATCAATTGTGGTCATTTCCACTAGTTCATCATCGATTTTTGCAATTAGTTCCTCTGTCTCAGCTTCAGACAAAGCTTGCTCCATCACCACTAACCCATTGACCAAACCGTAAAGTGAGTAATGAATATCTACCCTTCCTACTAGACCTTTTTCAACTTGGTCACTAATGAAGATACCATAGATTTCCGAATGCGGCGTACGCATATATCTGTGAAATTGAAATGCCATTTTTTTCAGAAAATTTTGATCGTCAGTAATTTTTCCGCACAATTCTTAGACCGAATCGATCCCGACTGCTGCGGGACTGTTGGCGAGCACTGCATCGAATGTGCTTCGGTTCGGCACCTGGAAGTAAATTGACAATGCCACCTCCCCTTAACACATTACCTCTTCCACTCTGGGAAAGCGGATTGAGCTCCGGCAGATCACGATAACTTTTTTGATATTTATCTGCTGTCCACTCTGACACATTTCCACTGAAATCAAACAAACCAAAGCTATTTGGTGCATAATTTCCCACAACTTGGATGGGCACCTTGGAGTAAGCAGATTCTGTTTCGGAAATTTCATCTTTACCGTTCCCAAAGCGAACTTTTCTTCCCCCTTCACGGCAGGCGTATTCCCACTCAGCCTCTGTAATCAAGCGAAATTCTTCACCTGCGCTGATTTCATTTAACTTTTTAAGGAACCGATTAGCCTCTGAGAGAGTTACTTCCACAGGGTATCTTGATGAAGCATTTCGGCTGGCTGGTTTCCCCATGACTTCCTCCCAGGCTTGCTGATTTACTTCTGTCGTACTGACCCAATAGGAGTCGAGCACAACATTTCGAACCCATTTTTCATCAGGATTTCCTTCTCCGAAGATATCACCCATCTCAAATTGTCCCCCTAGAATGAAGCGGTATTCCATTCCGGTCACAGGATCCGTCCAAGAGGGTTTTGAGGAAGGACCTTCTGGCTTGGATGGCTTGTCTATCAGGGAAGCATGAGAAGAATCTGGATCAACAGAGGTTGTGGAAGTTATCTTTGAATTAGTCTTTGGCGATGTCTTAACTTCAAGTCCATTGTACGCGGCAGGGGCTAACTGGACACTACCAGCCTCAAGAGTTTCACCTTTCCAATTCTGCAACCGATAGGTTAGGTCTATCCCTCGGCCTGTAATCAGGTAGTCACCACGGAGAAGAAATTTCGACTGAGCAGGACGACTGACTTCCTTGAGTTGGCTGGCAAGACGACTGCGAAAGACTGCGGCAAACTCTGTGATTTCCTCTGATCCTCGGAGTACTGGGGGATAGACATACACCTTTTCAAGATTTTTCCATGGATCAGCCAATATCTGAACTGCAACTTCGATCGTCTGTGGATTTTGTTGAAGTTGCTTTATTCGATCATTAATAGATGTGACAGTTATTGTAAGTTGAGGTAGTTTTGCACCCAGATAGCGTGCAATCAGTCTTAGCAACTGTAGTTCTTCGAGAACAGGTAGAGCAGCTTTTAGGCTAGGGATCGCACGAATTGGATCGCTAATTGTTCCAATCTTCCAAGAATCGTCTAATTCCTTAGTTAGTTCGTCAATTTTGAGTTCGTAGAGTGGCAGAGAGGTAGCAGCGTCAAGGCGTGCAGTAGCGAGGTAGAATCCATCTTTTTCAGTGATTTCAATCGCACTACCAAGGATAGGTAATTCTGAAGTGACGCTCAGCCGTTGGCTTGCAGTTTGGTTGAATTCTTCATTTCGAAGTTCTTGAGCTGAATCAATCTGGCTTTCAACATTAGCAGCTATTCTAAAGGATAGTTCAGCGAGTGCTGCTTGCTGTGCCTCTTCAGAGCTTAGTCCCTCCCCTGTTGCCTGCAGAGAAACTTGCTGTCCATTGACAACAAACGGGATCATCAAGAACCACCATAATCCAAGAAGAAGTCTGTTCATAAGAGACTTTTAGTGTTTTCTTGGATTTTCTCACCTAGTTGTTTTGAACCATCCTTCGTCTTCTCCCATAGTTCTTTCAAAGAGTTTTCTACTGCTGAATCATCCTCACTTTTCTTTTCTGAATCAGAAAAATTCCACCAAGCACTTGAGTTGTCAGGATTTTCCTCTGACCGATTCAGTTCATCATATTTTTTTGTCGACCATTCCTTAGCGGTCTGCCAACCATCTTTTGTTTTTTCTTCTAGATTCTCTCGTAGCGGCTCACTATCATCCCAAAGCTCAGCAGATTTTTCACCAATTGCCTCCCTAAGTGGTTCACTGTCATCCCAAGTATCTCGCACTTTCTCACCTACTGTATCGGCAACATCTTTAGACTTATCCCACAAGCCTAAAGCTTCCTCTTTAAGGGATTGAGCGTCGATAGCCCATAGGGAAGAATTTGCCAGCAATAGTGAGAGGATCAGGAGCTTAGCCTTCTTCATCTTGCTGACTAGATACTCTGTTAGCGTGGTAATCTTGCTGCAATTCCTGAAATTTCTGACTGCCAGTATCTTTGACTTGCTGCCATAGCGTCATCATCAATTCTTCTACATCTGTATCAGTTGATTTCGCTGTTAAAAAAGCCAAATTTTGCAAGATTGCTTCAAGGTAGGCTCGATTTTCCAGAGTGAGTTGCAGCAAAAGTTGATTAGCCTCATCTTGAGATTCAAAGTTCCAGTTAGGGCGAATTTTGACGCTCATATAGATG
>DJYX01000285.1:12095-32148 GCA_002450295.1 Deltaproteobacteria bacterium UBA6967 | reverse complement strand
GCTTTATGCAAATACTGAAGAGTTGGGATAAACCTTTGAATGCGTGTAGCATCAGTGACCTTGCCTTCCTTCATGGGAACATTAAGATCCGCTCTCAAAAGAACTCTTTTGCCCTGCAATTCAACTCGGTCAAGTTTTCGCAAATTTTTCATCAATCGCCCTTCAACACAGTAAAAAATTATTTTAAATCAAAGATACTTTTAAGAACCTCGCAACATAATGCTCCCATGATTACCGAAGAGTATATCAAATTCAATCAGAGTACTAGATTACCAAAAAATCACTTCTGAACGGTAACTTTCATCTGAACTGAGTTTTAGATCCGGAACTTCTAAATCTAGTATTTCCAATGAAAAATCTGACATTTAAACAGTTGAGGGCTTTGAAAAGTGTGGCCCTCACAGGATCTGTGACAGCAGCTTCCGAAGAACTTGCGGTAACCCCGCCAGCTGTGACTTTACAAATTCAGCAGCTAGAGGAACAAGTTGGATTACCTCTATTGGAGCGGGGGCGAAATGGTTTCCGACTCACGGAACCTGGTAAGGTGATCTTTGAATTAGCGAAGCAACTTGAGGAGCAACTTAGACAAGCTGAGGAGTCCATCTATAATTTGCGGGGTGTTGAAGGTGGACGAATTAGAATTGGAGTGATCAGTACGGCGAAATACTTCATGCCGAAAGCGATTGCTGCTTTTTTGAGAGATCATTTGGAGATTCAACTAGACTTGAAGGTTGGTAATCGCCAGGAAATTGTCTCTGGTCTCCGTTCAGCAAGTTTTGATTTTGCTATCATGGGCCGCCCACCTGAAGACCTTGCGGTTATCTCTGAAGTGATTGGTGACCATCCACATGTGTTTATTTCCTCTCCCTTACATTCTCTATCGAGCATA
This sequence comes from Deltaproteobacteria bacterium UBA6967, assembly GCA_002450295.1. Classification (GTDB taxonomy): domain Bacteria; phylum SAR324; class SAR324; order SAR324; family NAC60-12; genus JCVI-SCAAA005. Next base: position 31,259 of record DJYX01000285.1, on the reverse strand, counting down.
AAAAATATTACTCTTGAGAAGCTCACCAATGAGACTCCTTTGCTTCGAGAACAAGGTTCTGGAACAAGGATGTTGCTTCATAGATTTCTGACCGAACAAAAGATTGAATGGCGCAAAGGTATGGAGATGGGCAGTAATGAATCCATCAAGCAAGGTGTCATGGCAGGGCTAGGCATCTCTTTCATCTCTGCACATACCATCGCAGCTGAAGTGGAGGAAGGACGTTTGGCAGTTTTAGATGTAGCTGGTACTCCGCTGATACGACATTGGTATTTGGTGCGTCTTCAAGAAAAAAAACTTCTTCCAGCCAGCCTTGCTTTTTGGGAATTCCTCGAGAAAAGCTGTCGGGACTTTCTCCCGAAACTATAAAGCTACCCACCTGGCTTCAATACTCTGAACCTAGATAGACCTTGTCAGCCCAGTGGAGGTCTGATATTTTGAACGTTTTTCACCCTTGAATAGAGAGCGGTTTATGGCAAGCGAAAAAGTTGTTCACCTCACCGATGATTCCTTTGATGAGCAAACAGGATCTGGCTACGTAATGATTGATTTCTGGGCTGAGTGGTGTGGACCATGTCGAGCCTTGGCACCAGTGATAGATTCCATCGCAGAATCTCATGGTGAGCAAATTAAAGTTTGCAAACTCGATGTCGATTCCAATCAACGCGCTGCTGTTCGCTTCGGAGTCCGAGGAATACCAACCGTCATTATGATGAAAGACGGCAAACTTGTTGATCAGGTAGTGGGCAACGATCCTAGTAAAATTCGTTCAATGGCTGAGAGAGCTGTAGAAGCTGCCTGATCCCCCTTCCTATCCTGAAACTTGCGAACCTGGCTTCTCCTGCTGACATATTGCGGTACTCGATACGCAGGTTGGCAGGTTCAGCCTAACCTTCTCACAATCGAAGGTGAAATCGAAAAAGCTCTCCAGCAACTGACAGGAACCTTCCATAAATTACTTGGGAGCGGTAGAACCGATGCTGGTGTTCATGCCCTCAATTATCCTGCCCATTTTCAAAGTTCACAAAATTTTACAGCTATACAATGGCAGAAGGCTCTCAACGGACTGTTGCCTCCTGACATCGTTGTACGCAATGTAGTAGAGAAACCCACAAGCTTTCATGCTCGCCACGATTCAATTGGTAAACGCTACGCGTATCTCATTCATAATTCTCAGCAGAGAAATCCATTTGCTGAAAATCATTCATGGTGGATTCGTCAACCTTTAGATGTGCAGGCAATGAGAATGGCCGCTCAATACTTAATTGGGAGTTATGACTTCTCCTCTTTCAGAGCTAGTCATTGCAGCGGGCCTGATCCGGTAAAAGAGCTGCGAGAAATCATGATAGCGAAGACTGTTTCCCCTTGGGGTAATCTCATTATGGAGTTTGAAGCAAACTCATTTCTACAGCATATGGTCCGAATTCTTACTGGGACTCTGGTCGAAGTAGGTTTGAGAAAGAGAGAGGCAATTTCGATGGAAGAAATTTTGAAACAGCGGGACCGTACTAAAGCTGGAAAAACCGCGCCTCCTGGGGGCCTTTATCAACTTGCTGTACGCTATCCAACTGACCTGGTGGGTTGGCCTAAAGAATTATTGATTAATCCCTTCAAAACAATAGAAAACCCTGAGGGGTGCAGTCAATAATTTCATTATTGATCCTTATCAATTGAAAACACACCCACCAGGTGTTGACGCAACGAGACAGGCAAAGTTAGGCCAAACGACTGATGGAGCATCATCACAGACAGGTGGAACAGAATCATTGAAGATTTTACCTGCTCAGGCAAAGCCAAGAAATATGGTTCCTGGTTCAAATGAACAAGGGCTCCTCGCTTTTGCAAATGTTGTCCTTTGAAGAAGATTCTGAGATAGGGTGTCGCCTGACTTTGAGCTCGTTTGCGTTCAGGGATGTTCCTGTCCATGAAGGCGACACCCAATTGAAGAACGAATCTTCTTCCCTTCTCCAAATTTAAGATTGTGCCATCGGGAGTGGGAATGTTTAAAGGAAAGGGCATTAAGCTACTTATCTTCAGACTGTGATCCTTATCACGTGAACATTCTTCTTTCAAAAACTCCTCATCCAGTTCGGGATCACTCTCCCACACTTCAACAACCTCCTCACGTTTCCAGCGGGCACCCTCAAGATGTTCAGCTTCCAATATTGCTGACACCCATTCATTCAGATCGACTATTGCACGCTTCTCCAAGTTGAAAAAACCTTCTTGTTCCAATTGCTGGGACGTTGTGTAGTCTTCGTTCCGTGGAGTAAGAAATGGAGATGAAGTACTGTAAACACTCTTGAGATTCTTGTTGATCTTTTTGAGTAGAGGTTGCAACCGCTTTAACAGTACTTCAAAAGCATCTTCACCGTCTTCTGTCAGTGAAACTAGTTTTCCACCACTCCGTTCCTCTAATTCAATACCAATTGGCTCGGCAACAGGCTCGGCGTCACTTCCATGATCAAATGCTATCTCCTCTGTAGTGGGAATGGCTAAGGACTCTGCTCTATGGGTAAGGGAGATAGATTCTTCATCACCTAAAGTCGATCCGTTGCTTATATCTTTGGGGGATTCAAGAGAACTTTGAGCACTCTGGTGATCCACAACAAATCCGTCCTCTTCCTTTGACATTTCAGGATGCCATGGTGTGGGGCTGCCTTTCAATTTTGGATTGCCTGGATGGTGATGTACTAATTCACGCACCAATTGTTCTACAGTCCGAAAATCTACTTTGCGAACCTCCTCAAAGATTTCTGAGGGGCCCAATCGAAGTGAACCTTTCAAACGGCGCTGCATCCAACGAACGATTAGGTCATCGCTTAAACCCTGCCGAATACGTGATAGAAAAAAGCGATTTTTCAGAACCAGGTAGGTTTGATAATCTCTGGAAAAAAGTGACTGCAGTCGCTCTATGAAAAAATGTTGCTGTACTTCTTCCGGTAAATTTTGAGCAGTTACGACTACTTTCTGAAGTCTGATGGGCTCGTAAAGTAGCTGAACCTCACATTTTAAAACTGTTTGCAGGCTCTCTTCCACACCAATACGATATCGTTCCAGAGCACGTAGTTCGACAGGGCTGGAGGCAAATGCATCCAGTTGACGAATGACTGCCAAAGAATTACAACTTTTTTGAATTCTGGGGACTATGCCCTGCGTAGCTTGTTGGGAGAGGTCGTAGGTTGCAATGAGTCGAAGAGCACTTTGCAAATCATAAAGTTGCAAAGCATGTGTGAAGGCATGGTGACGCAGAGTGAGGGCAGTTGATGCTTCTCGGTGGGCTGGGAAATCCCTTTCAAGAGTCTGCTTGAGCCTTTGAGCAAAGTTGTGTGATGCTGGATCTAGCCTTGACTCCAAATCACCGCATATTTCGTTTATTCGATTCTGCCATTGCTGATGATCCATCATCGCCTCAATGCATAGATAGAAGGAGCATCAAAGTGATCTGAATTTCTCCATCAATTGATCCACTCCTGCACCCTGTTTTTGTCTGGATGGCTGTTGAGCTGACTTATTCTTCTTCTGTGGTAGTGCTTTCGATGGATTCCGATCCAGATTTTTCGAATCTGGATTACGCATACTCAAAGCAATTCTTTTCCGTTGAGTATCAACCTCTAACACCCAAACTTTAACACGTTGCCCCACAGCACAAGCTTCAAGTGGATCGCGGACAAATTGTGAAGACATCTGTGAAATATGAACCAAGCCATCTTGATGAACACCAATATCAACGAATGCTCCAAAGTGCGTGATGTTAGTGACCACTCCTTGAAGATGCATCCCAACCTGAAGATCTTTCATGTCTTGGACGGCTTCACTGAACTGCACTTCTTGGTGGTCATCTCGAGGGTCTCGGCCAGGTTTTTTCAGTTCTTCCAAAATATCATTCAGTGTGTAACGGCCTATTTCTTCAGATACGAAATCTTGAAAATGAATTTTTTCAAGTGCATCCTGATTGCCAATCAGATCAGCAACCAAGAGGTTTTGACTGGCTGCCATTTGCTCGACAATACTATAGCGCTCCGGATGAACAGCTGACTGGTCCAACGGGTACTCAGCATTTCGAATTCTTAAAAAACCAGCCGCTTGTTCAAAAGCTTTTTTTCCAAAGCCAGTCACTTGCATCAATTCTTGACGCGATCGGAACGGGCCATTTTCATCTCTGTACGAAACAATGCGCGCAGCTAGAGACTTCGTGACTCCCGAGACATAGCTGAGAAGAGCAGCTGATGCCTGATTCAGTTCCACTCCTACTTGGTTCACACAAGACTCGACCGTTCGATCAAGAGACTGCTTTAATTGCTTCTGATTGACATCATGTTGGTACTGCCCCACTCCAATTGATTTTGGATCTATCTTGACCAACTCCGCCAGAGGATCCTGATAACGCCGGGCTATCGAAACCGCACCCCGTACCGTTAAATCCAAATCCGGAAATTCCTGACGAGCGACTTCTGATGCTGAGTAAACAGAAGCGCCAGATTCGTTCACAACCAAATGTCTGATTTTTAACTGCAATTCTTTGATAAATTCTCTTAGGAATTGCGAAACTTCTCTCGAACCTGTGCCATTCCCAACCACAACAATTTCAGCTTGGTATCGCTCAATCAAGCCAAGTAGTGTTCGTCTTGATGCCTCTACTTGCCGTTGTGGTTCCACCGGATAAATGACACCGTTTTCGTGCAAGCGTCCTGTGTGGTCGATAACCACCCACTTTGTTCCTGTTCGGAAACCTGGATCTAGGCCTATGACCACTCTTGAACCTCCAGGCGGCTGCATCAGTAACTGACGTAGATTCTTTGCAAACAACTCAATAGAACTTTCATCCGCTTGCTGCTTCAATTCCTGTCGGATTTCTGTCTCAATCGAAGGTGCTAGCAAGCGATCATATGCATCTGAAAGAGCTAGTTGAAGCTCTTGCCGAAAATCTACATTCGCTTTAGTTAGCCAAATCTCTTGAAGTGCAGATTCGGTTAGACCCTCCTGTACCTGAACCCTCGCCTGAAGGATTTCTTCCTTTTCTCCGCGTCTAATCGCCAGGTATCGATGCGGTTGGATCTTACTGATGTTCTCATTGAACTCATAATACATTTCAAATTTCGAAGTCGTCTCCTTGAACTCTGGTTTTACTTCTGAAACGAATGTACCTTGCTGAAAAGTCAATTGACGTATGCGTGCTCGTGTCTCAGCATCTTCTGCCACTTTTTCAGCAAAAATATCCCGAACTCCCTGCCAAATTTCATCGTTCGTTAGGGGTGAAGACAATCCTGCTTGGAAAGCATTCAGCCAATTATTTATTTGATTCCTATCTCCCTGCTCCTCCAAAACCAACTGAGCAAGCGGTTCCAAGCCTTTTTCGCGGGCAATCATTGCGCGAGTTCGTCGCTTAGGTTTGTAAGGTAAGTAAAGATCCTCCAACTCCTGTTTGGTTTGGACTTCATTAATCTTTTTTTCCAACTCTGCCGTTAGCTTCTCCTGGTCCCTAATGCTATTGAGGATCGTCTCTCTTCGATCTTCGAGTTCTTTGAGATACTCATACCGATCCAGTAAGTTAGCGATTTGTACTTCATCCAAATTCCCTGTCTGCTCTTTTCTGTAACGGGCAACAAATGGAATAGTGTTGTCTGCCAGTAGGAGACTGAGTGTGTTTTGAATGTGATCGGGACGATGGTCAAATTCAGTCTGGAGACGCTGAAGCAGCTTGGGATTCGGAGTGGAGGATTTGCCTTCCATGAAGATCTACTAAGTATGATTTTCGAGTAGCAGTTCAATTAGACGAATGGGAGTCCATTGCTCAGCCTCACCAATAAAATTAACTATGATACGATGGCGAAGCACCGAAGGCGCAACATAGCGAACATGCTCTTTGCTGACCACCGAATCACCCTTCAGTAGGGCGTGGGCTCTGGCAGCTCGCACTAGATTTTGCGATGCTCGGACACCTGCACCCCATTCAACATATTTTTTGATGGGCTCAACCGAACTGTCTTGGGGCCTTGTGGCTCGGACAAGCTGTACGATCCAATCAACGACATGGGGAGCTATCGGGACTTCATCGACAAGTTGCTGTATTTTCAGCAAATCACTTCCATCAAAGAAAGCATTCACTTCCTGGGACTGGGTCTGTGATTGGACTGCGATCTCTGCTTCTTCTGTCGCACTTGGGTACTCCATCTCGACATTGAATAAAAATCGGTCAAGTTGCGCTTCTGGAAGTGGATAGGTCCCCTCAGAATCGATTGGATTTTGAGTTGCGAACACGATGAATGGATGAGTGAGTTGGTAAGTCTTGCCTGCCACAGTAACTTGCTTTTCCTGCATGGCTTGGAGGAGAGCAGCCTGTGTTCGTGGAGAAGTTCGATTGATTTCATCCGCCAGCAAGAGATTGGTGAAGACGGGTCCCTCAATGAAGCGAAACCTTCGCTCTTGCTCATTCTCATCTAGGATTTCGACACCACTGATATCTGATGGCATCAGATCAGGCGTACATTGAATTCGATTGAAGTTCAGTCGAAAGAGGTTCGCCAGGGTCTTAATTAGCAGAGTTTTAGCTAACCCTGGCACTCCAGTCAGCAGCACATGGCCGTTGCACAAGAGCGCAATCAGCAGTTGATCTAGGACTTCCTCCTGACCAACAATTATCCGATGAATTTCAGTCCGGAACTGCACTGGAAATTCACGAAGTCGAGCATGAACTGCTTCGAAATCAGGAGGACTTATTTTTGAATTTTCAGGCATGAATGCCATTAAGCAGGGGCAGGGGGTTGAGTGAGGACAGAAGGAAGCCGGAGGTTGATAGTTCAAACCTCCGGTCTAAGGGCCAGTTATTTAGCTGCTTACTTGACTGTAGATCTCGGGGAATTGCTCAGCTAATTCATCAAAACTGATATCTTGAGCCAAGATTTCGCCCATCTCACTCTGAACCGTATAAACCGTTTGTCCAGGGTTGAGATCACGCTTCATAACACGCTTGCCGTCCACCGAAAGAACAAATGTTCCTTGAGGTGCTTCAGTAGCGTTTTTTGCCATCGTGTAAGACTTGTTGTGATAGTCACAACCACCGGCAATGCCTATTCCTCCTATCAGCAACATCACTGACAGGGCTGCAGCAAATTTTTTCATGGTCAGAATCCTTGAGTGAATGGTTGAGGATTGGCATCCAAGGGCAGTTAACCTCAGATGCTCAGAGGAATTGTTGCCCGCTCTCGAAAGGAAGATCTTTCGTTATTCGAAAGAAACAAAAAGTGTAGCATTCGATTGATTGAAATGCTATAGCTTCCTCATCAGCGTACTTCGATTTCTGCTGGCTGAACAATAAATCGTGCTTTCGGATCCAATTGTTCGGGTGGGTGCTGATCAGAGATCTTCCAGCCGTGATGTAGCAATTCACCACGATACGGAGCTGACCCACGCAAATTTCCAGTTAGTGTAATTTCAGATAGATTGTAGTCAGCATCAACGCTGACCAATGCCCCTTCTTCCTCGGTACGGATCGCTTCCATTGTGAAGTAATCACCTAATATTCTGGCGCACCCATCATGCACGACTCGAGCTGCCTCACCTACCTCAGCATTCGAAAAAGAAGCGATGTCTTGCTGTAAAAAATCCACCAAGCGACCCTGCTTCTGAAAGAGAGACAAGAGAAAAACTCCATCAATATTTTTTTCGTCCTTTTTGGAGATTTCATCTTTTTCTTTAGATTGCACAGCATCTATCGGTTTTGATTCTTCAACGACTTTTTCTGCTACTTTCTCTTGTGCTTGCTCTGGCTCAGCTAAATCTTCTCTTTCTGGATCTGCTGGAACAGCTAATGGAGGCAATCCTTGTTTGAGTCTTTTTTTATTTTCCTTTTCCAATCTCCGTTGGCTTTTTTCAAGCGCATTGACTCTGCTGACTTCAGCAAGAGCCGCATGGATATAGTTGCCTGCTCGGCGGCTAAAAATCACTCTGAAGAAGCAATAAAAGGAGTAAAGAAAAATTCTGAAAAGAAAATTTAGATTTTTTTCAGGCTGCATGGATCTCTGGGTACAAAGTAGTTAAGTATTTGGCAAAATCTTAGATTAGAAGCGATTGAAAAAGCAATTCAAAGGCACAGAGATTCGGCTGGTGGAATCTTTGAAATCTTGTTAAAAATATTAGTTTTTCTTTAATCCCATCATCAACTTATTACTGTCCAAACGTTCTTGAACGTCCCTAAGCCTAAATGAAAAACGAATCGACTGATCCACGTTTCATCCGAAACTTCTCGATCATTGCCCACATTGACCATGGCAAGTCTACCCTGGCAGACTGCTTAATGAAGACTACGCATGCGATTACAGACCGTGAGGCACAAGAGCAACTGCTCGATAACATGGACATTGAGCGTGAGCGTGGGATCACAGTTAAGTCGCAAACCGTACGGCTCAATTACGAAGCACCTGACGGCCAAGAGTACACTTTGAATCTGATTGACACTCCAGGCCATGTGGACTTCACCTATGAAGTTTCCCGATCTCTAGCTGCTTGTGAAGGAGCTTTGCTTGTTGTGGATGCAGCTCAAGGAGTGGAGGCTCAGACGCTAGCAAATGTCTACATGGCGCTGGATAACGATTTAGAAATTATTCCCGTCCTTAACAAAATTGATTTGCCCACTGCTGAACCAGAACGGGTCATTTCAGAGATTGAAGAAGTGATTGGGCTTGACGCTCAAGACTCTGCTAGAGTCAGCGCCAAAAACAATATCGGGATCCAAGAACTTTTGGAGCAGATCGTCAAGAAAGTTCCGCCGCCAACTGGAAAGCCGGATGTTCCCCTGCGAGGACTCATCTTTGATTCTTGGTTTGATCCCTATTTGGGAATTGTGATCCTCATTCGAGTGATCGATGGCAGAATTACAGTTGGAGAAGTCATCCGGTTCATGGCGACTGGTTTTGAGTATGAGGTGACTCAACTTGGTGTTTTCACCCCTTTCAGAAAAGAAAGATCCGAACTGAGTACAGGAGAAGTTGGTTTTGTCTGTGCTTCAATTAAGACCATTGGTCATACGAAAATTGGTGACACAGTCACTCATGCGGAAAGACCTGCTACAACCCCACTATCAGGCTATGCTGAGGCCAAGCCAATGGTCTTCAGTGGTATTTACCCAGTAAGTAGTGAGGACTACGAAGACTTGCGTGAGGCTCTTCGCAAATTGGCCTTGAACGATTCCTCCTTGACATATGAACCAGAAACCTCTGCGGCTCTGGGATTCGGGTTCCGATGTGGATTCTTAGGTCTTCTCCACATGGAGATTGCTCAGGAACGATTGGAGAGAGAGTTCAAAATTGACCTCATCACGACCGCTCCAAGTGTCGTCTACGATGTCCATTTGAAAGATGGTGGACTGATCAAGGTTGATAATCCCTCACAGCTGCCATCAGCTTCTGAGCTTGACCACATCGAAGAGCCCTATATCCGAAGTAGAATTTTCACCCCTCAAGAGTATGTTGGCAACATCATCAAGTTGGCTCAGGAACGAAGGGGAATACAGACCAACATGGAGTATCCTTCACCAAACCGGGTCATGCTCGAATATGAGTTCCCTTTAAATGAAATTGTTCTGGATTTCTATGACCGACTGAAATCAGTTTCACGGGGCTACGCTTCTTTCGACTACGAGTTGATTGACTATCGATTGGGTGATCTTTCAAAGCTGGATATTCTATTGAATGGAGATGTAGTCGATGCTTTGTCGTTGATAGTCCCGAAAGAACAGGCCTACTATCGAGGAAGGGAACTTTGTAAGCAGTTCAAGAAGCTATTGCCAAGGCAGATGTACGAAATTGCGATTCAAGCAGCAATCGGCTCTAAGGTCATTGCCAGAGAAACCCTTGGGGCTTTGCGTAAGGATGTAACCGCAAAGTGTTACGGAGGGGATATCACACGAAAAAGAAAGCTTTTGGAAAAACAGAAGGAAGGAAAGAAAAGAATGAAACGGCTGGGGACTGTTGAGGTTCCTCAAGAAGCCTTCATGGCAGTCCTGAAGATCGACAATGGAGGTTCAAGCAGCTAGTTCATCCCGCAGTAGACTCATAATGACAACGTACGGAATACCCAAATGGAGGCATCCACGAAGTTCAGGATGATTGATCTGGAACTCCTGAACGACATAAAGATCCTCAGGCTCCACTTCGTCGAGATATCCTGGCTGAAGCATATGCTTGAATCGATCAATTTCTAAATTGCCCTTTTGACTCCATGATCTTGGGATTCCGTGGAAGCAACGTCGTAAGATCTCGCCAATCTCAAGGTAAATTCCAGAATCTGCATCGGTCACTTCATGCCAGCGCTTACCGGATGAGCCAAATTCGAGGTTGTACTTTCTACCGGCCAAGCCTTCAGCTAGTGATCGATCAAGGTGCATAAACCAAACGGTGTTGTGAGGTTGTACCCAGATCATTGAAAAGTATGATCTTCTAGGAAAGAGTTGAGTTAAATCTTGATAAGTGGTTTGAAATTGACGCTTGAATTCTATTTGTAATTGTCGGGGTAGGACCTGCATTAAAATCAGACGAAGATAAGCCGAAAGTCGATCTGCAATGGGCAGTAGGGATTTTTCAAGCACCGTATCAAGAGTTTGGCAAATTTCAGTCTCCTCTGGTGAGGAAGCAGCAGTTGTTTCAGATTCAAGGCCGAAAGTTTCTCGAAGCATTCCCTCCATGATTTCCGGATCTAAGAAGGTATCTCCAGAAGGTACTATATTTTCGTGCCCCATAAGGTTCTCCCAATTACAGGTGGAAAAGATAGTTTTTCCGTGCAATTTACAAGCCGACTAAATTAAATGAATTTTGAGAAAATGTTAGAATATCATGGTTTTGATCATTCAAAATCTAAGAATAAATCGTAGCAGCCACTTCCTGGTCATCACGCAACTCCAGCTAAAAATTTCCCATGTCCAAAAATAAAAAAGACTCCGCGAACTTGTTGAATGAGGATGAAATTCTTTCATCCGAAGATCTGAACGATAGCCGGCTGTACTTCAATAGAGAGCTGAGTTGGTTAGAGTTCAACCAGAGAGTATTGGAACAAGCAAAAGATGAGAATCATCCACTCCTAGAGCGCGTCAAATTTCTGGCGATCGTTCAAACAAACATGGATGAGTTTTTCATGGTTCGTGTTGCGGCGCTTCTCAAACAGATGCGCTCCGGAAGTGATAACATTGCTCCAGATGGAATGAGTGTAGAAGAGCAGCTTGGGGCGATTCGATCCAGAGTACAGCAGATGAAACAAGACCAACAGCAATGTTGGTCGGAACAACTCCGACCCCAATTGGAGAAACATTCGGTACGCTTCATCGAACCTGATCAGTACACTCCCGAATTGAGAGAATATCTTTCAAACTACTATCAGCAAGGAGTCCACCCTGTTCTGACACCCCTTGCTTTTGATCCAGGACATCCCTTCCCATTCATTTCCAGCATGAGTTTGAATTTAGCGGTAGTAGTTAAATACGGTCCGTATGAAAAGAACTTCGCTCGGATAAAAATTCCAGACATTTTGCCAAGATTCATTCCAGTTCCTGAAGAATTGGCAGGAAGTCGATACGGATTTGTTTACCTCGAAGATGTCATTAAAGACAATTTGAATGAGTTGTTTCCTGACAATAATGTGCTGGATATCTATGTCTTTCGAGTCATCCGGGATACTGACCTTGTTATCCAAGAAGACGAAGCTGGTGATCTACTTGAGAACGTTGACCGGAGCCTGAAACAACTACGTTATGGCAACGTTTCCTTACTTCAGGTGGAAGATCAAATGCCTGAAGAACTCCTTCAAGTATTGATGGAAAATTTTGAGATTGAAAGGGGAAGAGGCATTGTCACTAGGACCCATACTAGGATGAACTTTGGAGAATGGTTTACCCTGCTGAAGTTGCCTTTACCTCAATTGAAGGATGCCCCCTTCAAGCCCTCTGTCTTATTCACAAGAGAACAAAGAGAAACCATTTTTGATAGGATTCGACTACAGGATTTCTTGATACATCACCCTTTTGAGTCATTCGATTCCGTTGAGGAGTTTATTTCTGCAGCAGTAAAAGACCCTCAAGTTATTGGGATCAAGATGACTCTTTATCGCGTGGGATCAGATTCCCAGATTGTTCAAAAGCTCATCGAAGCTGCGGAGGACGGAAAACAAGTAGCTGTACTAGTAGAACTCAAAGCACGTTTTGATGAGAAAAATAACATTGTCTGGGCGAGACGTCTCGAATCGGTAGGAGCGCATGTAGTTTACGGCATGTTGAAACTCAAGACCCACTGCAAGTTGTGCATGGTGATTCGAAAAGAAGGAGATGGAATCAGAAGATATATGCACATAGGGACTGGAAACTATAATCCAGGCTCTTCAAAAATTTACACTGATCTTGGCATCTTCACCGCCAGTGAGCAGATTGGTCGAGATGTAACAGACGTTTTTAATTATCTAACGGGCTATTCTGGCAAACAGGATTACGATAACCTTTTAGTGGCACCACGCTCCTTGAGAAGGAAGCTAGAGGAAATGATTGACCGGGAGGCAGAGGTTGCTCGATCTGGTAAAGAAGGCCGGATTATTATCAAAGCAAACGCAGTTACCCATCCCTCGGTGATCCAAGCACTTTATCGAGCATCTCAAGCAGGTGTAAAAATTGATCTGATCATTCGTGGTATCTGCTGCCTTAGACCAGGACTTCCAAATATTAGTGAAAACATTCGAGTTCGTTCAATTATTGGACGTTTCCTTGAGCACTCGAGACTGTTTTATTTCCAAAATGATGGTTCAGAAGAAATGTACATTGGAAGTGCAGACATCATGGAACGGAATCTTGACCGTCGAGTTGAGGTGCTAACCCCTATTTTGGAAGCTCAGCTTCGACAAATTCTGATGGAAAAAGTCCTGCAATCACAACTCAAAGACAACCAATTATCCTTTGAATTACTCTCAGATGGAACCTATGAGAGAATTCGACCTGAGGAGGGAGACGAAGAACCCTATAACTCTCAAATTGCAATGTTGCAGGCTTACTCGGAAGCTTCTAATTGATTTCAAAGGAGTAACTTCATGCTAGCAAAGCGCATCATTCCTTGTCTTGACATCAAGGCTGGCCGTGTTGTCAAGGGGACTAGTTTTGTGGGCTTGCGCGATGCTGGAGACCCAATTGAATTGGCCCAACGCTACAATGAACAATCTGCTGATGAGTTGGTGTTCTTAGACATTGCGGCCTCCTTGGAAAATCGTGGAACAACCATTGAGCTCGCGACAAAACTAGCCAGAGAGTTGTTCATCCCATTTACGATTGGAGGTGGAATATCTTCACTGGATCACATTGCTGATCTGGTTACTGCTGGTGCAGACAAGATTTCTGTCAATTCTTCTGCATTGAAGAATCCAGACTTAATCACCGAAGGAGCGAAACGTTTTGGCTCTCAGTGCATTGTCGTTGCGATTGATGCGAAAAAAGTAGGAGATCACTGGGAGGTATTCAGTCACGGTGGAACTCGTTCCACAGGGAGAAATGCTCTGGAATGGGCCCAAGAAGCATCGGATCGTGGTGCAGGTGAAATTCTATTGACGAGCATGGATGCTGATGGCCACAAAAATGGCTTTGACAATCCACTCAACTCAAAAGTCAGCACCATGCTCTCTATCCCTGTGATTGCTTCGGGAGGAGGAGGAACACTAGAACACTTTCGAGATGCAATTCAGGCGGGCAAAGCGGACGCAGTCCTAGCAGCTTCTGTCTTTCATTATGGAACCTACACTGTGTCCGAGGTCAAACAATTCTTGCGGACCTCCGGAATACCTGTCAGGTTGTGATCAGACTCCCAAACAAAACCTCGCAAATATTTGGACCCTTCCACTAATCTTCCCTAATGGAAATCAACTCTTTCTGGCTTCTCTGGATTCTTGCCTTTCTTTTAGTATCCATCGTTGGACTGATCCTACAAAAACGTAAGCAAGCTTTTAGGTACTACGGAATTACCAGTCGACTCGCTTTATTGGCTTTGTTGATTTGGAGCCTCCAGGTGCTGATCAACTCTGAAGAGGAATATCGTCCCCCTCTTTGGGTACTCGTCGATACGAGTGAAAGTTTCCGTCAGTTGCTACAACATACTGCTGAGCCGATGAAAAGTCCTGCATCACTCATCCCTGTTGCAATCCAAGAAAAAATCGAAGCAGAATTTCCAAAAAGAGAATTGAAGTACCTGAATTGGTTTGATCCTCAAAACAAAGATTCTTCAGTTATTTGGTCAGCAACTTCTGGTTTGTCAGACAATCTAGATTTGTTTTTGAGGCAAACAAATCTTCCGAGGGGAAGTGAATTACTCTTGGTAACTGATGGACAGGAAAATGAGTCTGATCTTTCTCTCAAGGAACTTGGTGAGAACTTGGCAAGTTATGAAATTAAATTAAATACTCTCCTTTGGCAGACACCCCAACCAGTTGATTTAGAATTGAGGACAGAGGCCAATATTCAGGTCGCTTTTGTCAATGAAGGCCTAGATTTACCCATAACCATTAACGCCTCCAAGAGTTTGCAAGCAGGATCATCCGAGGTAGTGCTGACAGACGGAAAAGCATTATTGGATAAGAAAATCATTGAGTGGGACGGGACGCAGCAAGAAATAAAACTCAGCCTCAACTGGACCCCCAATAAGATGGGAGACCAGCTCTTACAGCTTCGGTTGGCACCTCTAGATGGTGAAACCAATTTACAAAACAATCTGGCATATCTTTCTGTCCCAGTTCGCTCAAACCGATTGAAGGTCTTACATATTGCTGGAAGAACGGGTTGGGATGTTCGTTACCTCCGATCTCTTTTAGGAGATAGCCCTGAGATTGATTTGATTTCTTTCTTCATTTTGCGCGATCCCTTTGAGGATGCCAACAATATCCCTGAGAACGAATTGGCCTTGATTCAGTTTCCCGTTGAGGAATTGTTCATGGTGGAGTTGTTCAAATTTGATGTGGTAATCTTCCATAATTTTACCATCAAGAAATATCTCAGGAACGTAGGATTTCAGCGTAGTTTTCAAAAATTTCTCTCTCAGGGGAAGCGGATTGTTGTTGTTGGTGGCGATCAGACGGAGGGTGAGCGAGGATATGCTGAACTCTTCATGAATTCAGACAAGGCGCTGAGTTGGGAATGGCCCCTGCGACACGAGCAAAATTGGAATTATGAGGAGATTGATCTATTGCCTCCTGAACATTCTCAACGTCAAGCTACTTTCAATTGGGATGATTCAAATGACGGTTCAGGGATCCAAGTGCTCAGGAGGACTTCATTTGGATTAGGGAGGGTTGATTGGGTGACAGATCCTCATTCCTGGCGTTGGACTCTCAGAAGAGAGAAGGATCAGGCAACTCGGTTCCAGCACTTGATGTTCTGGCAGACGCTTCTCTACCAGCCATTCTTTGAGCAACAGCGAGTTTTCACAGATTTTCGCAGAACCCGACCGTACCATGTGAGCGAACGAATTGCCGGCAATTTGCATCTACCTACCTCATCGCCTGATGTGGTTCTCAGGTTAGTTGACTTGGAAACAGGCCAAGTCATAGAGGAGCAGATTCTAAGTGTTCGTGAAGAACTGGCTGCATTGGAGTTGGCGACAAAGATGCCTGGCAGTTACGAAATGCAAATTAGCTGTCGATGTAAGGATATGCCTGATTTGAGGCATCCGGTGGTCATTGTTGACGAGTGGTTGGAACTTCATAGAACTGGATGGCAGATGGACTGGTTAGCTAAAGTTGCTTCATCAACAGGGGGGAAAATGATCGAGGTATTTCAATAATGGGAAGTTATATGCGGGAATTATCTGTAATTCTCTTGAGTGGACTGATGTTTGGCTGTACTCAATCTGCAGTGATCTTGACAGAGCCAGGCAGACAAATTGGTTTTATGAACGATCCTAAGAAATATCCTCTGTGTGTTCCGCGTGGTGCTTTGAATTCAACGGTTCTTACCAGTTCTAGAAATGGCTATCGGGAAGCTATGAATCAACTACTGAACACCGCAGCTGGGATGGGTGCAACTCACATATCGATAGACTCTTCCGAGTCTAATGCAATCGTTACAAAAATAGAGGGTACGAGCTATTTCTGTCCGGAAGATTTTGCACAGCAGCCCAGTGACCAAATAATGAACCGCGACAACCTAATCATTCTGGATGATCCTTCCTGAAGCACCAGCAGCGTTCAGATCCCGCATTTCAATATCTTATCAAAATTCTCCTTCCAACAAGCCCCAAGCTACTGAACCAAGTTCTGATTCAAACCTGACAAAAGCGAACGATTATTGGGGTTCTCTCTTTTAAATCACCATCAAATTTGCAAAAAGAGAGACCTTTAAGCAGCTTTAGAGTAATGGTGATTTGTGAATCACATTGGTGGCAATGAATCGTAGCAGCCCAAAATTTTAGCTCGGAATCCCGCTTGCTCCAAGTCACTCAAACATCGTTGTGATTCCTGGTTGTTGTAGAGGTCAACAAAAAACACATAAGACCACGGGATCCGTTTGGAAGGACGAGACTCTAGACGACAAAGATTTATTCGATAAGCGTTGAAAATACTCAACATCTCGTAAAGTAATCCCGCACGGTCAGTCTCAAATTCTATGAAGAGGGAAGTTTTTCGCTTCCTGAAATCGAATTGCTCTTTATCCTCTTGCTTACGAACGACAACAAAGCGCGTGCTGTTGTTTGGATAATCTTGAATGTCCTGGGCAACTACAAATTCCTGATGTTCTTCAACCAGATTAATGGGCACAATCGCTGCCTGCGGAATCCGTTGTTCACTAGTTGAAAAGAACTGTGTAGCTGAGTCTGTATTGCTTCTTGTGTAGATGTGGTCCGCACTACAGAGGTGCCTTGCGGTGTACTGCAGCGTCTGGCCATAGGCCTGTTCGTGGGCAAAGAATTGGGTAACTTGCTGGAGGGGAGCATTAGCCAGTAGCGCATAGCGGATGCGCATCGGGAACTCGTCCAAGATAATAAGTTCCTCAGTCACTAGGGCGTCCTGGATCTGTGTGACGGTTCCTGCAACAGAATTTTCGATTGGAACGACAGCTACTGAATGTGGAGTTTCTGCTACACGTACAATCGCTTCATTAAAGTTCTTGGTGTAGTGAATAGCATCGAAATTCGAGCAAACTTGTCTTGCTGCTTGGTCACTGAAAGTACCTGATGGACCAAGGGTAAAAACGTTAGGGATGTGGCTGTAAGGCATGCAATGGTTCGGCAGATCAAAGCCTCATCTTTAATTTGATGAGGCCTCCATAATCAGGTGGGTAGTTTGACTTCGTAGCCTGGCTGATTCTTGGGATGACTATCGTTTGTGAAGACTGTCCTGTCGTTTTTCAGAACGATCACCTCAAAGTAAGGTTGAAAGCGATCTTCAGCAATTTCAAATCCTTGCATAAATTTGTAGAACAATTGCTGTTCTGTTGCATCTGCATTGCCGTCTGAAAGCAGAGAATCACAGAGATTTGTCAGAATACACATCTTTTGTGCATCTGTCAGCAGTGGTGCAGCCTCCTCCAAAAATTTATCAGGAGAATTTGATTGTACGTATTTCTGAGCATTTCGCAGAAGCTTCTCATTCTGAGCCCCAACACCAATTACTCCACTTGAACTTTTCTCACCACCTAATACTGACAACAACTGACCAATTTCTTCATTCTGAATCTCTCCATCGGCCGCAATCATATAGATCAGCGCGGTAACGAACGCGAAATGCGGAGTCATTTCTGTTCCCGCATCCGATTTGAACATATCAAAGAGTCCCATTTTTCTCCTCTAAAGAAGGGTACAAAGAATGTTTCATTGCAACAGAAAATCCTGAGAATTCAAGCAGAAACGGTCAATCGATGTAGTATTGGAAGTCTGTTGCTTGGCCACCACGCTCAATTTTCAGAGTAATTTCTCGCTCGGATTGAAGGGTTTCAAACAGTTTCAAGGCCTTTGGTACGCTATCCACAGTAAACCCATTGATCGCTAGAATGATATCCTCGTTCTTCAAACCCAGTTTTTCGTAGATGCTACCTTTACGGATGAACTTAAACATGAAAAGTGGAGTACCATCTTTTTCAGTCGGGACGACCCGTGCGTCATTTAGAAGCTGACTGAAATTGGCAAGCTGCTCATCAACGTAAGCCCTTTCAAATCTGAAAATCCTCTGGTCATCTGGTGGCGTTTCGTTGTTTGCTTCAGAGGTCGGCTTAATAATCAAGGGCCCTTGATCTTTGGGAGCTATAGGTTTCAGTACTGCTTTTTGTTGGTTTTTTACGGGCCTAGCTTTTTGTATGGGTTGGGGTTTAGGAGGTGGTTTCGCCTTTGGTGCTGCTGCAACTGCTGCTGCAACTGCTTCGGTCTGTTGATCCATACTCAGGATTTCTTCTCGTCCTTGATAGATGATGACGATTTCTCTGTCCCGAATTTCAAAAACTTTTACTTTATTAGGAGGGCAAGGGATGTCCTTTGATTCCTTAACGCTGTCAGGTTCAAAGCAATCACCAATTTGGTATATCTTGTACGAGGCAGGTTGATTTGCTGCAGCAATGAATGCAAATGCGTTATGATCATAGATCATTGTTCCCGTTAACACCAATTTCAATTGGGTGAACACAGGCCCAATTGGTCCAACTTCTTCAGGCAAATTTTCCTTCACCACGACTTCTTTAGCTTTCGGGGGGGGAGGAGGAGGGGGGGATGGCCGACGTTCGGCTTTAAAGATATTGCGTTCAAGAATTGCCGCAAATTCTGTGTAATCTGCACTCACCTGGGATTTTGTATTTGTTTCAGGAGCAACTGCTGGCAATATAAAGGGGGCGGCTTCCTGTTCAATGATTCTTTGCTCCAAGACCCCGGCAGCTAATCCCCCCGCCTGGTAAGCACCTGTCATTACCAGTAGACCGTTACAGCACATTAACAAAATTTTGCCACCTGGCATCATGCGAGACCTTTCAAATCTTTTCTTATAGACTTTGAACAGAGTACGTTTCCATCATCCATTGCAAAATCGGGGGAAGCTATAATTTTTTTCAAAAATTCAGAAAAACTTAACAAAATTGCAATTCGCATTTTCTGAAGATCAAGTGATTGATTGGTGTTCAGTTCGAATTTATTGAGCAAATGTTTATTTGCTTCACTGAAAATCAAAAGTTTTCAA
>DJYX01000285.1:0-11737 GCA_002450295.1 Deltaproteobacteria bacterium UBA6967 | reverse complement strand
CCAAGTAAGCCTAGACTACTAAAAGCGTTCTCCAAATAGCTAACTACAGAATTCTATTCCACATCAAAATTATTTTCATTCCGAATCATGGAATCAGCAAACTCATTGGAAAGCTCAACTTCTTGGCAAATGAAAGCAGTGACCTGGCTGGGTGCTCTTGTCAACGTCTTGCTTACGATTTTAAAAGCTGTTGTGGGTTGGGCCAGTGGTTCACCTGCATTGATTGCTGATGCAGGACATTCTTTCTCTGATCTACTTTCTGATGGAGTGACTCTTTGGGCACTGATGCTCGGTCGCAAACCCAAAGATGATAATCATCCCTATGGGCATGGTCGATTTGAAACCATTGGGACGCTTTTTGTTGCTGTCCTCCTCGGATTTACTGCATTGGAATTGGGAATTTATGCGGTTGGATCCTTGGGCCAAGAACAATCTCCTGGATGGAACGCAATCTATGTTGCATTAATTTCCATCTTTCTTAAGGAGTTTCTGTTCTGGTTGACCATGTGGATTGGAAAAAAGGAGCAGAACCGTCTCCTTCAGGCCAATGCTTGGCATCATCGGAGTGATGCACTTTCTTCGGTGGCCGCTTTGATTGGAATTGGTGGTGCTCAATTGGGCTATCCCTTTTTAGATCCCCTTGCAGGATTGGTTGTGTCAGCACTGATCATGAAAACTGCCTGGGATATGGGCAAGCAAAGTGTAGAGGAACTGACTGATGCGGTTACAGACCCTGAAGTAGAGTCACATGTCCATCAATTAATGGCTAATGTAGAGGGAGTTCAAGATTTTCACGAAGTCAGGGTAAGACGGATGGGATCATATCTACTGGTGGACCTTCATGTAGAAGTGGATGGGCATCTCACAGTTTCTTCTGCACATCAAATTGCAGAAAGAGCACGACTACGAATTACTCAAGCTTTACCAACTGTCACCGAAGTTCTTGTGCACGTGGATCCTGAGCCTGATCCCCCATCAAGAATGCCTGACGAAGAGACTCAATTGATGAGGCCTCAGGATGAAATCGAGCAAGACATCGTGTCAGTTCTAAAGCAGGTTCCTCAAGTCCAGAAAATTACGCATATCTACTGCCATTATCTTCATCGAAAGCTTCTCGTGCACATTCATGTCGAAATGGATGAAAATCTGATCATTTCAGAGGCCAGACGGATTGCAATCGAGGCGGAGAAATTGGTTGAATCAATAGCTGATATTCAGGAAGCTGATGTTCACCTAGAGTTGTCACCACATTAGCGACAATCTTTTAAAAGATATGATTTGAGACGTTGGAGGCGAGGGAATGCACCAGTGAACTATATTAGCCCACTGGTTTCTAGCAGGAAGATTAGTAAGCGTAGTAAAGATTGAATTCGTAGGGGTGTGGTCGAGATTCAATCGGTGTGACCTCTTCATTGAGCTTGTAGTCCACCCATGCATCAATCACATCTTTAGTGAAGACATCACCCTTCAGTAAGAAGTCATGGTTGGCCTCGAGATTTTCAATGGACTCCCGCAACGACCCTGGCATCTTGCCAATTTTATGAAGTTCTTCGGGTGGAAGATCATAAATATTGACGTCCATTGGATCACCAGGATGAATTTTATTTTGAATCCCATCTAAGCCAGCCATCAGCATTGCTGCAAAAGCCATGTAACCATTTGCTCCTGGATCTGGGCAGCGGAATTCGATTCGTTTTGCTGCCTTCGAATCCGCCAAAGGAATTCGGATTGTTGCGGATCGGTTTCTATTTGAATAGGCAAGATTGATCGGAGCCTCAAATCCTTTTACCAGACGCTTGTAGGAGTTGGTCAGAGGATTGGTTAGAGCTGCCAGTGAAGGCGCATGCTTAAGAATTCCTCCAATGTAGTAGAGCGCAGTTTCACTTAAGCCAGCGTACTCATCTCCTGCAAAAAGAGGCTTGCCATCTTTCCATAGAGATTGGTGAGTATGCATTCCGCTCCCATTGTCAGCAAACATGGGCTTGGGCATGAACGTAGCGGTCTTGCCGTGCTGGCGTGCTACATTTCTAATGACATACTTGTACCACTGCAGATGGTCCGCACAACTGACAAGAGTATCGAAACGGAAATTGATCTCGTGCTGTGCTGGTGCAACCTCGTGGTGAGCTCGCTCAACCATCAGACCACACTGTTCCAACATCGTAATCATCTCGTTTCGAATATCCTGATTGGAGTCGAACGGAGCTACTGGGAAATACCCTAATTTCGGCCCAATTTTATACCCAAGATTAGGCATTTCATCGGCACCCGTATTCCATGGACACTCTGCTGAATCAATGGAATAAAATCCCCCTGCACTGCTGTAGGAATACTGAACATCGTCAAAAAGGAAAAATTCAGCTTCTGGCCCAAAATAAGCTGTATCTGCAATTCCTGTTGAGACTAGATAAGCTTCTGCCTTGCATGCAATATTTCTTGGGTCTCGGCTGTAGCGCTCTCCCGTCACAGGATCAACGATATCGCAGATCAGTGTCAGTGAATTAGCTTCAATGAATGGATCCACCTTCATTGTGCTGAGATCAGGAATCATCTTCATGTCGCTGGCATCAATGGTCTGCCAGCATCGAATACTGGAACCATCAAACATCACCCCTTCTTCCAGCATAGCTTCATTGATGACCCCAATTGGGACTTGCAAGTGTTGCCAGGTTCCCAGCAAGTCAATGAACTTGAAGTCAACAAATTCAATGTCATTTTTCTTGATAAAGTCGAGGACATCTTTGGGCGTAGTCATATCAAGCATTCCTTTGTTTTAGCGCGGGATTTCCGCCAGAATTAGGGGAAGATTGGAAACGAGGGCCTGACAAATGAAATCTCAATTTGTCTCTAAAAACTTTCTGCCGCTTCCAAAAGCAAGTCAAGTGCTTCTATTTGAACTCCAGTAACTTCACAAATTTTATACCAATCTTTTAACACTGATATTATTAACTATTAATTATCATTTTCATACAGAATTGCCTAAATTTCGAGCAGCTGCTGAAAATCCAATCAGTTCAGGGCGCTAAGCGGACACGTGTCCAAGAATCCTGCTTCATTTGGTAGAGTAATCGATCGTGAAGTCGATTCGACCTCCCTTGCCAGAATTCAAATTTGTTTGGTGCTAATCGATAACCACCCCAGTGATCTGGACGGGGAACATTTCCATCCTCAAATTTCTTTTCAAACTCAATTTGTCTTTTTTCTAGTGCAATTCGGTCAACAATCGTTTGACTTTGTTCAGAGATCCAAGCGCCCAAGCGACTCCCATAGGGCCGGCTTTGGAAGTACGCATCAGAATCTTCTTCATCAATTTTTACAACCTCTCCCTCAACACGAATTTGACGTTGCAGAGGTTCCCACCAGAATAGAATTGATGCTCGTGGGTTGTGTGCTAACTGTTCACCTTTCTGGCTAAGGTAATTAGTAAAAAAAACTAACCCATTTTGATCAAAATCTTTCAATAAGACGACGCGAGATGTAGGCTGCCCGTCTTGCATAACTGTAGATAAGATCATCGCATTCGGTTCCAAAATTTTTGTCTTCCGAGCGATCTCAAACCAACTGCTGAATAATTCCCAAGGCTCTGAAGGGGCGTTACTTTCGAGTAGTTCTCCAATAGTATAGTCTTGACGCATTGCTGCAATTTCGCTGTCTCTCATTGATTAATCTGTCAAATTAGATTGGAGATTGATGGAACACCCTGAAGGTTCTGATACGTTCGGGAGATCCTGGCATCTGTATTGTTCGAAGCGCCTATTATTCCTGCTCTCAGACTGTCGGAGTACATGGTTCACTTCTCGATTTAGAGGCCCCATCAATTTTTGCTCACACTGGACTATTTGGTGATAGTCCGTATATTTTCGGCACTCTGCAAAGTGAGGTATTT
The DNA here is from genome assembly GCA_002450295.1 of Deltaproteobacteria bacterium UBA6967. Lineage (GTDB taxonomy): Bacteria > SAR324 > SAR324 > SAR324 > NAC60-12 > JCVI-SCAAA005. The sequence goes on along the minus strand of DJYX01000285.1, from coordinate 7,851 downwards.
TTTCGTAAACCCTCACCTCACGTCCGGACTGACAAGAAGCTAATACCAGCAAACTTACCAAGCAACACCAGAACACCTTAAACATAGTACCTCTGCAATTTCGACAATTTCTTAAACTCTCTAAAGGCCATGCAACAAGACAACCCTCAAATGAAAATTACCTGCCTCGATTTTGAGGGAGTTCTGATTCCAGAAATTTGGATCGGTCTGGCCGAACGAACTGGAATTGAGGAATTAAGACTGACCACCAGAGACATCGCTGACTACGATGAATTGATGCGCTATCGGTTGAAAATATGTGATGAAAAAAATCTGAGAATTCAGGATATTCATGCGGTTGTTGACCAAATGGATCCGCTTGATGGTGCAATTGATTTCCTTCACTGGCTCAGAACCGAATCCGAAGTAATCATTCTGTCGGACACCTTCAGAGAATTTGTGAGTCCGTTGTTGAATAAGCTCAATCAACCAACTATTTTTTGTCATACTTTGAAAATTGATCAGGCAGGCAAGATCACAGATTACCTACTCCGCCAGCAAGATCAGAAGCGGCGTGCTGTGAATGCTTTGAGAGATCTCAATTTTCAGGTTCTTGCTGCTGGAGATTCCTACAACGACATTTCAATGCTGCAAAGTGCTCATCATGGGATCTTCTTTAGGCCCACCCAAAAAATCACGGAAGAATACCCTTCCTTTCCGGTGACTCATCAGTATGCAGAATTGAAATTGGAACTGCTGAAGCATCTCAATGGCTAACAAACGCTTTCAGAAGAAGCCAAAACTTCAGCAGAGGGATCACGAATGGCTATATGGAATCAACGCTGTTGAAGCTGCTATTTCCAGTTCGTACCGCAAGCTCTTTGCTATGTGGGTTAAGCATCCTGTTGGAGAGAGAATCCAAGGGCTTCAAAAAGCTGCTGAAGAACGTGGCATTACCATCAAGAAAGCTACTCCAGAAATCATTGAAATGCATTGTCCAGATGTTGTACATCAAGGAGTACTGTTGGAGTGTAGCGCTAGACACTTGGAGACTCCAACATCTCTCCCAGCCACTCAAAAACTAAACCCATTTTATTTGGTTTTGGATCAAATCAAAGATCCTCAAAATTTTGGTGCTATCTTAAGGTCAGCAGCGTTTTTTGGTTGTTCAGGATGCATTATCACTAAAGATCATAGTCCCGGTGTGACTCCTGCTGTGTCCAAGGCTTCTGTTGGTGTAGCTGAATGGTTCCCAATCTTTGAAACAACAAATCTTGCTCGATTTCTGACAGATCAAAAGAAAAACGGCTTCTGGATAGTTGGCTTGGCTGGCGATGGGAAAACGGAGTTACGAAAGCTTGAAAGGGATCGTCCACTGTTGCTTGTTCTGGGAAATGAGCGAAGGGGTCTGCGCCAGTTGGTAAAACAGCAGTGTGACTGGGATGTGCGTATAGATGGAACAGAACAAGTAGAATCGCTGAACGTCAGCGTAGCAGCCGCTTTAGCTTGCTATCAGTTGGGAATTCAGGAAGAGGGCTCGGCATGTAAGGATTTTGTGTCAGCTTGAGCTATTGAATTTTGTGGCTCATCTAGATCCTCATAATGGAGCCGAGTGATGCGTATGCCTTCATTTTTCCCGAGGCTGTAGGCAATTCCCCCGGAGATAGCAATCAGTGCAGCAATGGATACGATGTGCAAACTCAGCAGCATCATTTTGTTCAACTCGATAGGAAAAAATAATGGTAAAGCATCTGGTTCTTTTTCGCTTGAAAGAAAAAACTCCACAAAGCTCCCGACAACTAATGGACGCATTTGTTGGACTTCCAGAGAAAATTGAAGAAATTCAACACTTGGAAGTAGGAGAGGACTTCAAAACAACTCCAAAATCATTTGATGTCGCTCTATCTGTGGAATTTGGCGACCGAGAGTCACTGAGTGCTTTTTCGGTGCATCCAGAGTATGTGCCTGTTCTAGACTTGATCCACGAAATCTGTTCAGAGTATGCCGTTGTTGACATGGAGATTGAATCAAATTAGGTTGTCGCTTCGGCTAATTCTTTGAGATGACTTCTGTAGACCTCAGGCCCTTTTTCCTCCCAGGTTTTGAGCAGTGCTGAACCAATCACTGCGATGTCTGCATGCCCTTGAAGTTGGTTAAGGTCCTCCCCTGTGCTCAACCCAAAACCCAATGCTAGTGGCAGATCAGAATATCTTCGGCATCGTTTCAAGAATTCGAAAACCATCGGATCAATCTTTGTCACAGCACCAGTGACACCTTTCCTTGCTACACAATAGAGGAAGCCACTCCCGTTAGCACAGATACTCTGCAACCTAGGATCCTTGTGTGTTGGTGTACAAAGCATGATCGGATTCAGTTGATGCACTTTACTCAACTCAAGCAAATCTTCCATTTCCTCAAGAGGTAGGTCCGGTAGTAAGTACCCACTGGCACCATGCTCGGCTAGTCTTGAACAAAAACTATGATGACCCATCGCGAAAGCGCTGTTGTAGTAACCAATCAACAGTAATGGGAAATCGAATTTTTCATGAGCCCTTTTCATAAAATCAAAATAGGCATTCCAATCAATTCCATTTTTCAGAGCTTCTTGATTTGCTTTAACGAATAGAGGGCCATCTGCGATCGGCTCACTGAAAGGCATTTGCAATTCTACCATGTCCACATTGGCTGCCTGCATTTCCTCCAGCATCTGCCAGTTATCTTCTAGAGACGGATAGCCAACAACGGTGTGGGTCATCAGTAAGATTTTTTTTTCTTTGAGTCGATTTCTCAAATATTCAGATAGCTTGCTGGACATTCATCTCTCAGTTGCTTGCTTTTCGATATTCATTTGATTTTTGATGGATAAACTCACGCCATTTTGGGTCGTCCAATGCCTCAGCAATATTGAAAATATCTTTGTCACCCCGACCAGACAAATTGAATAGAACGATATCGTCTTCATCCATTTCGCTTGATTCGCGCAACAACCCTGCCAACCCATGAGTGCTTTCTAAGGCGGGAATCAGTCCCTCTGTTCGGATCAGTAATCGAACTGCATCAATCACTTCCTCATCTGTAGCAAAACTGAAGCGAACTTTTCCTTCATCATGCAGATGACTCAAAATCGGTCCAACTCCTACATAATCCAATCCGGCGGCAATGGAATGAGTGTGCATCATTTGCCCTTCTGGATTTTGAAGGAAATAGGTTTTGTAACCTTGAGCTACCCCAATGTGTCCACCAGAAAACCTGACTGCGTGTGCACCACTCTCAACACCATGACCACCTGCCTCAACACCCACCAACTCAACTCCCTCATCTTCTAAAAAAGGCAAGAATAGTCCTGAAGCATTTGAGCCACCTCCGACACAGGCGTAGATCCGGTCAGGTAGCCTGCCCGTAAGTTCTAAGATCTGTTCTCTGGATTCCTGACCAATCAAAGATTGAAAGTAAGAGACCATTGTTGGAAATGGATGAGGTCCACAGACAGTCCCCAAGGCATAGTGAGTGTCATCCATACTGGCAGACCAATCACGCATTGCCGCATTGATTGCGTCTTTAAGTGTTGCTGAGCCTTCAGTAACAGCCACAACTTCAGCACCTAGCTGCTCCATCCAGAAAACATTTGGCCGCTGCCGCTCTACATCAAGCGCTCCCATATAGATTGTGCACTCCAGTCCAAAGCGAGCAGCCATGGTAGCTGTGGCCACGCCGTGTTGTCCTGCTCCAGTTTCAGCAATGACTCTTGATTTTCCCATTCGCTTGACCAGCAGCCCCTGGCCCATCACGTTGTTGGCTTTGTGAGCTCCAGTCTGGTTCAGATCCTCTCGCTTACAGTAGATTTGCGCTCCACCATTCCTCTTGCTCAAGTTTGGCAAGTACGTGATTGGTGTTGGACGACACGAGTAGCTCTGCATGGTCTGAACATATTCTGTCCAAAAAGTGGGGTCATTCCTTGCAGATTCGAATGCTTCAATCAATTCTTCAAATGTCGACCTGAGAATCTCAGGAATGAACATTCCACCAAATTGGCCATAATAGCCTGGCTTTTCAGTCTGGAATATATCTGACCACATTTAGCAAACCTCATTCATTGACTAGTAATTTTTAGTGAGGGTCTATTAACTTTTAGCATGCACCCATTCATTACAAACAACCAAAAAAGCTAAAATCTTTAATCAAACTTGTTGGCTTAGTGAACTCGAAATCGTAGAATTGCAGCTAGACCCTGTCAACACATTTCCATTGCATCAACGTGTAGGCAAACGCATGATCAAGTGCCAATCTCCTGCACTAGTCTAATGGTAGATCATCAGTACTTCGCTTCAAAAATTCACAAATAAGATGAAATTTCAAAAAGCTATCCAACTGTTATTCATTAATCTATTTGTTTTGATGGGACCTGCAACTGCCCATTCAAACTCATCGGTCACACAACGACAAATTTATCTGGCTGGGCTCCAGATTTTGAGTGGCCCTGCTGCTGAGCAATATCGTGGCATCTCTGTTGGCATAGAAGCCTATTTCAGCTATTTGAATGACCAAGGGGGTATTCATGGAAGAAGCATTGAGTACACAACTCTTGACACTCGCATGGAAGGACAAACGGTCGAACAACTTATCAAAAATTCAGTTTTACAGCACCCGATTTTGGCGATGGTAGGGTCCGTCGGAGAGCCAATCTTAGGAGCATATCCAGACTGGTTCCCTGTTACTGGGATACCAGACCTATTTGGGGTTGGACGTCCTCAGGCTAAACAAGCTGGTAGAATTTATTTCTCTCCATCTTTGGAAGCAGAAGCTTTAGCACTTGGAAGATTCTGTGCTGAGAATCTGGTTGGGAAACGTATTCTTGTTTGGTTTCGTGAGGATCAGAAAGCAACCTCATTGCTAGAGTATTTTGACGCTGGAAGCGCAGGGCTGGTCCAAATTGAGCCTATGCCCAGCCGAGTCCCTCTGTTCAGCTTAGAAAAAGAGTTAGATCAATTAGTAGCCCTAGTTCCAGATGCTATTGTAGTGCTTGGAGATATACTGGAAACCCAGGCTTTTATTTGGCAGCATCAGGAGTGGAATATTCCAATCTATGCAGGTTCTGGTATAGCAAACAGTGAATTGCTCAGACAATTTGATGCAGAGGTTCTGAATCGAGTTGCCTTCCTCAGCTATCTCCCAATGCTTCAACAAAATGATCATTTGGGGATCACTCTTCATCGTAGACTGTTGAACGAATATGCCCCGGGACAAGAGATGACTCATTGGACACTGGTCGGACATGCAATCGCTGAAACCACAACAGAATTACTTCATCGCACTGGGATTCGTCTAACTCCATTCCAACTGGCAACCACTTTAATGCAAGTTGGTGAATGGCATGGTCTCCTAGCTCCTCCCATGGAATTCCCCTTAACCGCAAGTGCCGTTACATCCTTTCGGATGACGCAAGTCTTTCAGAATGAAGTTCAGTATGTTTCTGATTGGATCTCAGCAAATCCAGCGAATTGAAAGTCCTATTGATGAGTGAAGAACTTGTCTTCGAAGAGGGTGAGGTTTATATTTCAAGGCAATTTTAAACGAAGCAAAGGAGTTCCCATATGCAGCGGATTCACCCCACAGCACTTGTGGATGAACGTGCCCAAATTGGTAATGATGTTGAAATTGGGCCGTTCTCTGTGGTTGGTCCTGATGTCATTGTTGGCGATCGCTGCATCTTGAAAAGCCACGTTACTTTGGAAGGCCCAACAACAATGGGCTCAAACAACGTCTTCTACCCCTATTCTTATATCGGGAGTGCTCCCCAAGATTTAAAATACGACGGTGAACCAACCACTCTCACAATAGGCTCAAACAACCAGTTCCGTGAGTGCGTATCTGTCCATCGTGGTACTGTCCAAGGAGGTGGAAAAACCATTATTGGAGATCATAACCTCCTGATGGGTTACGTCCATGTTGCTCACGATTGTGTTCTAGGGAACCACAACGTCCTGGCTAACTATACCGGTCTGAGCGGTCACGTCGTGATGGAAGACTTTATTACGCTCGGTGGTCAAAATGGGGTGACCCAGTTTGTTCACATCGGCTCCTACGCTTACACTGGCGCAGGGTCTTTAATTGACAAGCATGTCGTACCCTACACAACTGGCTATGGTAATCGTTTCGAAGTAAAAGGAATCAACATAGTGGGACTCCGACGAAAAGGCTTTGAACGCAAAGTGATCAATCAGATTCTTGAAGCTCACAGAATCCTTTTCCGACAAGACCTACGAACTGAAGATGCTCTAAAGCAGATTGAATCTGCTTTTGGTGATGTACCAGAGGTTCAAGCTCTGGTAACTTTCATTCAAAATGTTGATGGAGCGATTCTCAAGTAGAGGATCGCATATTCAACCATTCCTAAAAGCCCGCCCGGGCTTACTTCTCTCCTCCAATGGATCCCGTTTACATCCAACTTTCTACCCTCGTGATAGCTCTGGCAACCGGGGTGACACTATTGGTCACTGCGCAGCATCTCCGGATACCTGCCATTGTACCTCTTCTCCTAGGTGGAATTTTACTAGGACCAGAAGTTAGCGGCCTTATTGATCCTGCGGAGTTGGGTAATGGTCTAGATTTGCTTGTTGCAGGGTGTGTTGCAGTCATTCTGTTTGAGGGAGGCCTTTCACTTCAAAGAATTGGTTTTGAGCAGGCTCCTAAAGTCATCTGGCGGTTGCTGACAATTGGGGTATTGATCACCTGGCTTGGAACAACCGTTCTCATTCATTTCTTGTTGAACTACTCCCTCTCTTTCAGCTTACTGGCAAGTTCTCTCATCATTGTGACAGGACCAACTGTCATTCACCCTCTACTGAGAAGAATTGGAGTCAACGAACGCCTACATCACATTCTTCATTGGGAAGGAGTTTTAATTGACCCAATTGGGGTTTTTATCGCAGTTCTTTGCTTCGAGTGGTTCTCTGCTGGAAGTCCTACTCTGAGTGCACTTGAGGGATTTGGGTTGCGTTTGTTGGTAGGTATGGGAACGGGCCTCGTGGGAGGCTATATTCTACTGGTTGCTATCAACCGTCATTGGATTCAACGCGAATATACAAACATCTTTGCGCTGGCATGGGCGTTACTAGCTTTTGGCGTTGCGGATGGGCTGGTTCATGAGGCTGGCTTGCTCACAGTCATCATAATGGGATTTATGTTGGGGCTGAGCAAAAGTGAGGAAATCAAACAACTCAAGCAATTCAAACAAGAACTGACAGAGATGTCGATCGCAATACTGTTCATTTTATTGTCAGCCCAACTACGTCTCACCGATTTTGCGAACTTCATTGTCGACAACGGGCTTTGGTTGATTTTGGGTGTAGTAATTTTGATTCGTCCTCTCGGTGTGGTTGCTTCCAGTTTTAGGACAGATCTTGGCATTCGTGAGCGCTGCTTTCTGAGTTGGATGGCACCAAGGGGAATTGTCGCTGGTTCGATGGCTTCCTTATTTGCCTTGAGGCTTGAGCCGAGTTTGGGAAACCAAGCAAATTTTTTACAGGCGTTCACGTTCAGCATTATTGGATTCACAGTCATTATTCAGGGACTGAGTGCAGGAAAAGTTGCAAATTTCCTACGTGTTAAATCTCAGGACCGTGAGGGTTGGCTGATCATCGGGGCTCATTTATTGGCACGTCGAGTAGCCTCATTTATTGAACAGACAACTGGACATCCTTGCGTTTTGATGGATACCAACACGGAGTCAGCCCGGCAGGCTGAATCAGAGGGCCTTCGGGTCTTGCATGGCAACGCCCTAGATCAAACAGGTCTTCCACCAGAATTTTACCCTTTTGTTGGTAACGTCTTGGCTTTGACAGATAATCGGGACTTGAATCAATTGATTTGTGA
>DJYX01000067.1 GCA_002450295.1 Deltaproteobacteria bacterium UBA6967 | reverse complement strand
AGTATTTTATTCAGCGGATGGAGGTCATAATGGAACAAGAGCACCAACTAGATCCGGGTCAGGATCTTCCTAAGTTGCTGGAGGGAGAAAATCGGAGTGATGTTCATGCGCTCGGTGCAGCCATGGTCCCCTACTATCATCGATATGCGACTACTTCTTCAATTCTGCCGAGGCAAACTTTCTAAATACCGACTCATCTCTCTACTTTTTGAATTTCATATATCTAATCAAAAAGAATAGGCCAGTGCCAAATAATTTAACAAATCTGCCAGCAGACCACACTAAAGACTAACTGGGCCAGGCCTCTCTTTCCAAAGCTTTCACAAAGCTGTTCCCCAGCGATAGCGTAGACCCACCCCAAGTATGTTAGAGCTAGTGTTGCGAACACCGTACAGACCATACCCAGCAGAGCGATGATGAATCCGGAATGACAACTCTGCTTCTGGAAGTTGTGGCGGAGCTAAAGTGATATCCAGCGTCAGCAAATTCATAAAGTGTTTGGAGGATCTGCCTTCGGTTCGCTCTTGATCTGGGATCTTGGAAGCGTAAGAGACTCCCTCAGCAAAGCCAATTGTGGTCTTCACATAGCGATCCCATCGAAAGTTCTTCCATCGGAATATTACAGAAGGGCCAATCTCGTTGATCACCTTCGTTTGACTTTCTCGATAGTTGATGCTCAGGGCAGCTTCTAATTCCGTAACGTAAGGTTCCAAATAATGGAACCACCAAAGCTTCCTTGATATTCGACGTGCGACTTCCACTCCATAAACTAGCTCATCTGTGTTTGGGTACGCCAAATCCAGAGCTTTGGAAGGATCATGTGAGTCCGTATAGTTGATCAAGCCGATATCATCTAGGTTGCTTTGAGCTGTCTGTCCCTTGAACAGCAACAACCCCCAGGCATCTTCGAAGACTTGAGCACAAACTGGTTGGACAGGCAGTAGGAAAAAGCCCAGGCCTCCCACTAGCAAAAGCAGAAGGCGAAGCTTTCGGGAGAAATACATGTAAGAAGAGAAGTGTCTTCGTAGGTAGGACTTACTCAGGCAAATGGAAAGTTTTCAGTTTTTCTTCGGAGTACTCTTCACGATCATCATAGCACTTCTTTAACGCCTGCTGCGATACAGAAAGCACCTTAAACTCTTCAGATTCCTGATCCAATTTTCCTTCGGTGTCATAGTTATCCATGAACTTCATCAGTCCTCCAGCTCCCTGGAAGTCTTTGAAATACACTTTGAGCCTAAAGAGCAGTAGACAAGCCTTGATGATCTCGACCTTATCCAGTTGTTCAAAAATTGGTTCGAGCCATTCAATGACTTTCTTCAGTGCTGACTTGGCTTCATCGATTCGACCTGCCTCCGAGAGCATTTCAGCTTTCACCATATTCAGTGAGGCCATTTTACGCACGTTGGCATACGGTGTGTCTGCAACCTCCGACAATCGTTTATGGGTCTCTATCGCTAAATCATAGCTGAGCAATGCCATCTCAAGATCTCGTTCTTCACTGATGAATGCTGCTGGATCTTTAATTTTCTCTCGCAAGCTCTGCATTCGATCTTCCCATCCTTCCTGAAACTGTTCTACGTTGAAGGGAGCGTTCCGGTTAGACTGTGAGCGGAAATTCTCCAAAATATTGGTAGAGAATCCGCAGCTAGTACAACTCGTCACGTCCAGCAAATTAAAATCGCAGAAATCCATCGATCCGGAAGGGCTTAGGTACTTTGGAATCCCAAAAATATTCTGCTTGGTAATCATGCTCCTGGCACGCAAAGACCAAAAATGAACAGCATCATTGCCGCAAGCAAAACAGTTAACGATACGTCCAGTCAGTGAGGATTTCTTCGGTGTGAGCCGATCATTAACTGTTGTGACCTCATAACGATCTGGGAAGAGGATTTGAAGAATACCGTGTTGGTCCCCCAGTCGCTGGACGATGTCCACACGAATCGAGACGCTCTTCTCATCCCACTTTTCCTGGCGTTGTCCGGTCACCCTGCCTTCAACACGATCATAGAATTCTTCCTCTGAACCTGATTTAGAAATCTGGATATAGACCGGCATATTGGGAACCATCGCCCGAGGGTTCCGGAAAGTACAACGGGACTCTGAGAGCGAAGTGAGTCGTACTAGAGAGGCATTCTTACCAGCAGAGATTTTTGCCAGTGGTTTGGTTGCTTCCAGCATTGACCTTGCTGTCTTCCATAGCTTTGTGAGGATATTGCTGGTGAAGCCCAACAGACCGCCCGCATAGACGAAAAAGGTGATCTCTGTCTCTGACATTTTCCCATCTACAACCATCAACTCCGCAAGATACTTGAGGATAATGAATGATTGCTTAGGATCAATTTTTCGCGCTTCCAGCGATGGAGTCTTGCCTTGGCGCACAACAGCCATGATGCCGTTTACCTGATCACGATCTTCTAGAAAAGAAATAGCCTCCTTGAGAAATTCGAGTTCTGAGTCATCAACTCGACCATCGGCCACAATCATGCCGGCAATAGCCCGTGCAAACCAAATTTTCTCCTCGATGGACATGGCTTCGGTGTTAGGCAATTCCATGGGATTTCTCTCCTTTCGTGATTACAGAATAAGCATCTATGAGCCGCAAAGCTCATAGCAAACAACAATTTTTTAAGTTGAGCAAGAGTAACCCCATCTTTGGGGAGACGCAAAGAAAAAGCTGTATAACCTTAGAACTTGCCAGCTTCCCGGAAAGCAAAGGCGCTCCAACCTTCTGCCTCTGTCGAAGCACAAATACACAGTCCATATTTCGCTAAGGCAGTTGCGAGCGGTACCTCCTGCTCTATCAGAAGACCGCTACAAATCAGGGTTCCACCAGCAGCTGTCAATCTTGCCAAATCTACCACCGCAGATTTTAGTTCCTCTAACAACATATTGCTGATTACCAGTGGCCCCGGTTCGTCAATAACGTTGGCCGTACCAACGACACCCCAAAAACATTGCTCCTGCTGATTCAATTCAAAATTGTGAAGGGCCTCTGGCAGGACTACCGGATCATTGTCACAAGCTACAATTTTTGAAATTCCAAGACGAGTCGCAGCCAAACCAAGAATGCCCGACCCTGTACCCACATCAACAAGACTGGCCGGCACCTGAGCTTCCTGCAAAATAACCAGTTCGAGCATCTCTAGTGCCAAGCGAGTGGAGACGTGGGTTCCTGTTCCAAACGCTTGTCCTGGCTCCAGCCAGATTACCTGACGATTCTCAGGCAGGTCTTTTTCGTACCAGACAGGTGCAATCAATAGAGTTCGACCGATTTCTACAGGCTGAAAATGATCATGCCAACCTAAACGCCAATTTTCATTTGGGCAGAGTCGATGCTCCACTAACTCTAGTTTTCCAACTGCTTTTGGATACTCGTTCCGAAAACGAGAAATCCACTCATCAAGTTTTTGTGGTTCGGTCAGGTAGCATTTCAGTCTTTGTTCGCCATCAGCTTCTTGAAGAATCTCACAGCCTGCTGCCCCCTGTTCAAAGCAAAAGCCTGTCCAGAGATCTGCTAGTTCTTCTGCCATGCTGAATACACCTTCCTGGTAGTTCTCCAAACTAGTCACTCGCGCGTCTTGTCAAGATAGACTTTAAAACCATCCTCCAAGAGTCCTCGTAAACGCGGATCTTTTTTTTCCTCTGCCGACTTGCATTGCTGACAGCGGCAGCTTACATGATGTGTCTTTTGGAATCGTTTGATACGCACCCGAGTCAGGTCTTTTCCCTCCGTTTGCATCTGACGCAGCACCTTCTCCACTTGTTCCATGACCTTGTGCAGAACAATTTCCTCGTGCTTTGGGAAACCACGTTCTGTGGATTTACGGCCGAACATTTGCCTCTCCTGTTACCAGTTGGGACTGTAAGTGTTGCCAGCTTTGCTCGTAAACTGACAATGTCTGCTCTAGCAATTTATTCGGATCAAAACGTTCCAAAGACTGCTGACGGGCATTCTTACCGAACTCTGAAATGCGTTCTGGACTTTCTAGCATCCACTCCAGAATTTCGGCCAGGGCTTCAGCACTCTTGTCTTTCGCGATCCGGCCTGTGACACCATCCTGAATGATCTCAGGTAGAGCTCCGGTAGGAAAAGCAATCACAGGCTTCCCTACAGAGAAAAATTCAACAGCCACACGACAAATCACTTCAGAATCAACAGAGCTTACTACACCAATGTCAGTGTGACGCATAATTTCCAGAACATCCTCGCGATAACCATACAAGTAGACGCTCTGCTGGAGATTCGATTCAACCAAATCTTGCAAAAGCCCTTGCCATTCTGCCTCCGTCTCATTCGTGTCTCGATAGAGCATCAGCAGCACTATGTCTGGGAAACGCTTTCTTAGTGTAGCAAAACTTTTTAGAAGAATCCTTTGCCCCTTGACTGGCCGAATACGCCCGACAATACCAATGACTCGACATTGCCTTGGGATACCTAATCGATCAAGACACTCTAATCGAGATTGTTGAGCTTCACTTTCTCCCTGTGAATCAATCGAACTTGGGTTAACAGGATAGTAGATGACCTGCAGACGCTCTGATGGAAGATTGAGGATCTGGCGAAGTTGGGAAGCGATCACCTGTGCAGGCACAATCACGGACTCAATCCAATCCTCATGTAACTTACGATTTAGCCAATGATCACGAAGTGGTCGAGTTGTACCGCGAGTACGGATTAACGCAAAACTTTTCAGCCGTTGCCGAAGCAACACGAGCAGGGGGAATCCCTCAGATCGGTGAGCATTGACAATCTGAATCTGCTGTTCCTCAATCAGGGATTGCAACCGTCGGTAGGCCCGCCAAAGTTGCCAGGGATTTGAAGAACTAAGTGGGATATCCGTAATGATTGGCAGGTTCCAATTACGCAGCTTGGTCTCATTCAAGGAATTGGGGAGGGTCAGTACCCAAACTTTATGCCCAGCATTCAGTAGTTCTCTTGCAAGGGTAGCTGCATAGGCGGCCTCCGCATTCCACCAGCGAACGTTGCTGGTGATCAGGATCCGCATCAATCCCTAGAAATCGGCATGGCCAGGCACTCGTGGGAAGGGGATCACGTCACGGATGTTCTTCATACCTGTCACGAATTGAACAATCCGCTCAAAGCCAAGACCAAAACCGGAGTGAGGCACAGAACCGTAGCGACGCAGATCTAGATACCAACCATATTCTTCCTCCGGCAAATCTAACTCGCGGAGACGCTTTTGTAATTGTTCAAGGTTGTCTTCACGCTGGGAACCTCCGATGATCTCCCCAATTCTTGGAAACAAGACATCCATTGCCGCCACTGTGCGATCATCTGGATTCTGCTTCATATAGAATGCTTTGATGTCACGTGGGTAGTCTGTCAAAACGACGGGGCAGCCATAGTGCTGCTCTGTCAGATAACGTTCATGTTCTGACTGTAGGTCTGCACCCCATTCTACTGGAAACTCGAAGGGCTGTTTTGATTGCTGGAGGATCTCAACCGCTTCCGTATAAGACACGGTCTGGAATTCGGATGAAACGATGTGCTCCAACGTTGCACAAAGCTCTGAATCATACATCTTCTGCAGGAATGCCAAGTCTTCTGAGTGGCGTTCGAGGCAATTGCTGAGCAGGAATTTTAGGAAGTCAGTAGCTAGTTGAACCAGATCTGGCAACTCGCAGAAAGCCACCTCTGGCTCAATCATCCAAAACTCTGCAAGATGCCGGGATGTATTGGAATTTTCTGCACGAAACGTTGGTCCAAAGGTGTAGACATCGCCAAACGAGCACGCGAATGCCTCTACATTCAACTGGCCTGACACTGTCAAGAATACAGGACGACCAAAGAAGTCAGCGCTGTAGCCGGGCTTACTCTGAGAAGTTAGGGGTAGTCGTTGATCTAGTGGCAGAGTCGTAACTTGAAACAATGCCCCTGCCCCTTCTGTGTCGCTGGCAGTGATGATTGGTGTGTGAATGTAAAGAAATCCACGTTCCTGAAAGAAACGATGGACCGCATCAGCAAGTGTATTCCTGATTCTGAAGACAGCACCAAAAGTATTGGTTCGTGGTCGGAGGTGGGCAATTTCGCGCAGGAATTCGAGGGTGTGACCTTTTTTTTGGAGTGGGTAGTCCTCTCCCGGTGACCTGCCGTAGATTCGGATTTGCTGAGCTTGTATTTCGAAAGTTTGTCCCTTGCCAGGAGACTCAACCAGTTGGCCAATCACTTCAACCGCGGAGCCCGTTGTTAATTTGGCGATCTCTTCGTAACCGGGCAACTCTGCATCAGCAATAATTTGGATTCCTGACTGTGTCGAGCCATCATTCAAATTGAGGAAAGAAAATTTCTTTGAATTTCTTACTGTTCGTAGCCAACCTCGTAGACAAATCTCCTGACCAACCAAATCTGAAGACAGCGCTGCCAGACGAGTCCGTTGACTCATAGCATGCCCCGCAGTTTCTTAGACACATCAATCTCAATACTCTCGACCAGGCCCGACAATTCTTTGACGTCCATCAACATGCTCTTGCGATCCGGCATGATTGCGTAAAGGTACTTGACGTACTCGGGCAGCATCTTCAAATAGACCTGATTTCGGTCAAAGCGAATTTGCTTACTCAGGAAAAGCTCCAGTTGTCCTCTGGACATGTGCTTAAAGACATCAATGAAACCTGTTGAGCAGGTCTCTAACTCCTTACTGACATCTTTTGGATAGAAGTCCGAAAACCGCTTACGAGAAGTCATGATTCTAGAAAACAGAAGCATCGTGATACAGACCACTGTACCGTTCACCCAATCAATCCCGTACATCCCCAAATATCCGATTAAGAAATAGCATGCACCGATGATTGAACCCGTCAACTGAAGAGCAAGACGCACTCTTTCCACAGCCAAAAACTTGAAGTTATATTTGCGCTCTTTGACGAAAAACCCGAGGCCGTCTGTGAAACTGTCAACCCCCATCACCAACTCTTCTGCTGAAGCCAGTCGATTCTGGAGTTCTGTCTCAAGTTGTTTCTTTTTCTCGGCTGCGCGCGCATTAAGAATTTCCTGGGAGACATAACGCTTCGTAGCCTTCAGTTTCTCGACCAGCACTCCAAGGAATTCGAATGGGTTCTCCGAACTCATCTGGTTTTGCTTGAACTGTGACTTAGCCTGTAGATAGTTGATGACCTCATCATAAAGGCGCAGGCGTTTCTTGCGTGCCTTCTTAGAACCTGTACGGCCACTGCGAGCCTCATACTCCGCATCTTCCTGAGCTTCAATGACCATTTCCTTGCGAATCAGAAGCGTAAAGATTTCGGAACAGACGTCACCATGATTTTTGTTCATGTCGAACATCTTGGAGAAGATCTCACATATCACATAACTGGTTCCCGAAAATTTGCGATCACCAATCTCTACGTCTGACTTCTCCATGTTGTAGAAAGACTCCAACAGGTAGTCGAGCATGTCCTGTACGTAGCCAACGTAGTCCTCCGTGTTGACACTTTCATTGATGAGAGCCACCCAACTGAGAGCTGCAAAACGCTGTGTCTGCTCGTTGTCGAGCAGCATCTCGAGGGCATCAATGAAGTAGGGAAGCTTCTTGAGTGTATTCGTACTGGTGTAAACAAAGTCAGAGACCGTGACAGCTGCCGCTTTTGGATCTACCTCTTTCTCAAAAAGAACGACCATTCGGGTCGCTAGATCTTTGGCAAAACTCTCCGGAATCGCATCCTCGTCAGGCCCTCCGGCCCCTTCACCTTCTTCATCCAGAAGATCATCATCAAAATCAGTATCTTCTCGCATACTTCCTCATGTTCAGCACATGTATGGAATTGGCTTTATCGCAAAGCTGGTGGTGTCGATTCCGCTTGCAATTGAACTAAAAAATCTTCGAAGAGTAACGTCTGTTGCTCTTTAGAACCTAGTCGCCGAACCGTCACAGTTTTTTCTTCGGCCTCTCGTCTTCCTAGTGCTAGTAGTACCGGCACTTTCTGTAGGCTGTGTTCTCGAACTTTGTAGCTAATTTTCTCATTGCGCAAATCAACCTCAGCGCGCAGGCCCGCAGCCAATAGTTGGTTTTGCAAATCCAGTGCATAGTCATTGGCTTCTGTGACGATCGTTGCCAAGACAGCCTGTGTCGGAGCCAGCCACAGTGGGAAGCGTCCGGCAAACTGTTCAACCAAAATACCCAAAAACCTCTCAAAGGAACCAAGAATCGCACGGTGCAGCATCACAGGTCGATAACGCTGTCCATCTTCTGCGACATAGCTTGCATCCAGGCGTTCTGGCAAAACAAAATCCACTTGCAGAGTTCCACATTGCCAATCCCGACCGATTGCATCACGCAACACGAACTCTAGTTTTGGCCCATAGAAGGCACCTTCTCCTGGATTCAGAGTGTAATCCTGACCAGCAGTTCTTGTTGCTGCTAGCAGCGCTGATTCTGCACGATCCCAAATCTCATCAGAACCAGCACGAACCTCAGGTCGGTCTGAAAATTTTACGTGGAAACTTTCGAAGCCAAAGTCCTGGTAGATTGTCGAGAGCAATTCAATAAAAGCCTTGGTTTCTCCTTCAATCTGGCTCTCTGTGCAGAAGATGTGCGCATCATCCTGAGTAAAAGCACGTACGCGCATCAACCCGTGTAGCGCTCCATGTGGTTCATAACGATGGCAAGAACCAAACTCGGCAAGACGTAACGGCAGGTCACGGTAGCTCTTGATCCCCTGGCGGAAGATCTGCACATGCCCTGGACAGTTCATAGGTTTGAGAGCCAAAGAGCGCTGATCCTCGCTATGTCCTTTGCCACCTTCATCCACTTCGGCAATGAACATATGCTCCCGAAATTTTTCCCAATGGCCTGATTTCTCCCAGAGCAATCGGTCCACTAACTGTGGGGTCTTAACCTCTACATAGCCTGCTTTTTCCAACCGCTGACGCATGTACTGCTCACAAATTCTGTACAACGTCCAGCCCTTTGGATGCCAGAATACAGATCCCAAAGCCTCGTCTTGGAAATGAAACAACCCCATCTCACGACCAAGTCGTCGATGATCTCGCCGCTCTGCTTCCTCCAGTTGATGCAGATAGCCATTGAGTTCTTTCTCATTGGACCAAGCGGTGCCATAGATGCGTTGAAGCATCGCGTTCTCAGACTTCCCACGCCAATAGGCTCCTGCCAGTTTCATTAACTTAAAGCCCTGCCCCAAACGGCCTGTTGAAGGTAGGTGGGGCCCTCGACATAAGTCGATGAACTCTCCCTGGCGATAGAGGGAGATCACCTCATCTTCTGGGAGATCACGAATGATTTGTGCCTTGTAAGTCTCTCCTTGCTCTTCAAAAAAAGTGATCGCTACGTCCCGCTCCCAGACCTCTCTTTGAATAGAGATATCTTCTTTCACTAACTCTCGCATCCGGTCTTCAATCCGTTCCAAATCATCAGGAGTGAAAGACTCTTCACGAGCAAAATCATAATAGAACCCATTCTCAATCACCGGACCAATAGTGACCTGAGTTTCTGGGTAGAGTTCTTTAACAGCCTGGGCCATCACATGTGCCGCATCATGGCGCAGCAACTCTACGCCATCGGGCTGAGTTCGTGTTACAATTTCGATCTGTGCCTGATTGGGCAATTCTAGATAAATATCACTAAGCTGTTCATTGATACGAACAGCCACTGCATCTTGTGCTAAGCGGCGACCGATGCTGTTAGCCAGGTCCAATCCTGTAGCACCTTCAGGCAATTGACGGGATGAACCATCGGGCAAGAAAACTTCAATCATGGAAAAATATTATTGCGGGCTATTGGGGAAAATATCGTTGTGATCTGGTCAGGCAACCGTTTCAGTACCATCTGTCGGAAGTTCTTCTCCGGCAGTGGTTGGTACCTCAAGCAAGGCTGGGTGATGTTCCAAGGCAATGTTAAGGGCGTCATTCACGTTATATACCGCTCGAATCCGCAGTCCATCTGTAATTTCAGCTGGAATTTCAGCCAGATCTTTCTCATTTTCCACAGGGATTACAACCGTTGAAAACATGCCCCGACGAGCAGCTAGTAGTTTCTCCTTCAACCCACCTATTTCTGTGACATGTCCCCGGAGAGTGATCTCACCCGTCATCGCTACTTCGTTGCGAACTGGGATCTGGGTAAAAGCACTAACAATTGCTGTAATCAACGGCAACCCAGCAGACGGACCATCTTTGGGAGTCGCTCCTTCCGGCAAGTGAATATGTAGATCTCGCTTTTTGAAGAGCTTATGATCGATGCGAAGTGACTCCGCATTGCTGCGTACCCATGAATATGCAGCTTTGGCAGACTCCTGCATCACATCACCCAATTTACCAGTCAGGGACAATTTACCACCTCCCGGCATCAGTCCAACTTCCACCAGCATGGTTTCTCCGCCCAGTGAAGTGACACCTAAGCCCATTGCTACGCCCACCTCGTTGTGATCATTCTTGCGATCCCTCGGTGGGTGTGGCACTCCCAAGCACTTGTGTACCAATTTCGGCGTCACCATCATGTTCTTCTTCTCTTCAGAACGAACCAACTGGGTGACTACTTTCCGACAAATCTTGCCAAGTTCCCGCTCCAGATTACGCACACCGGCCTCACGAGTATAGCTTCGGATCACTTCTTCCACCGCAGCCTTGCGGAAACGTAACTGTTCGGCTATCAAACCGTGCAGTTTTCGTTGTCTTGGAATGATAAAATCTTCTGCGATTCGAACTTTCTCCAGTTCAGTATAACCCGACAAGCGAATCACCTCCATCCGGTCCAGCAAAGGAGCAGTGATCTGCTGAGTAGAATTGGCCGTACAGATGAACAGTACGTCTGACAAATCGTATTCAACTTCCAGGTAGTGATCCGTGAAGGTGTTGTTTTGTTCTGGATCCAAAACTTCAAGCATGGCTGCTGAAGGATCACTGATCACGCTTTGGTAGAGTTTATCGATCTCATCAATCAACAGTACTGGATTATTGCTACTCGCCTTGCGTAAAGACTGGATGATCTTCCCTGGTAAGGCACCGATGTATGTTCTACGGTGACCACGGATCTCTGCCTCGTCACGCACGCCTCCCAGGCTCATCCTGACAAATTTTCGATCCAACGCTCTTGCAATTGACTTTGCCAATGACGTCTTACCCACTCCTGGAGGACCAGTCAAACAGATGATCGGCCCTTTCAAAGAACCTCGCAGGTGAGCTACCGCAAGATATTCGACGATGCGCTCCTTGACCTTCTCCAGTCCATAGTGATCCTCATCCAAGATTTTCTGCGCACGAATCAGATCAAAGTTATCTTGGGTCTTCTTGCTCCAAGGCATAGAGACGAGCCACTCCAGATAATTCCGAACCACGTTAGCTTCGGAGGACAGTGGCGACATCATCTGTAATTTTTTCAGTTCCTTACGAGCCTCTTCCTCCACACCCTCAGGCATTTTTGCTTCTGTAATCTTTTGATCCATTTCCTCCGACTCTGTCTGCCCATCGTCGGCTTGGCCTAATTCTTTCTGAATGGAACGTAGTTGATCCTGCAGGTAAGTTTCTTTCTGCGAGCGAGAAATTTGCTCTTCCACCTGCTTTTTCAGTTTATCTTCCAAGCGGTTGATCTCCAACTCGCTTCTCATAAATTGACGCACAAGTTCAAGGCGATGACGAAGTTCAAGGGCTTCGAGGAGCTGTTGTTTCTGCTCTCTACCAATATCCAAAACCGGGGCAATCAGATCGGCTACTAAAAAAGATGAAGCTTTCTGCAGGCGTTTGCGAGCTTCCTCTCGAGCCTTATTTTTTACCAATTTAGTGTATTCATCGAACATCTTCCGAACATCATCTACCAGGCTCCGCATGCCGTCTTCCTCCCCTTCTTCCAGTTCAATCAGACGAATTCTAGCCAGGTATTCATTACGCTCCAAACTGCTCTCGAGGAGCTGTGCTCGCTGCTCTCCCTCGAAGAGGGCCTTGACCGTTCCATTTGGCAACCGCATTACCTGTAACACTTTCCCAAGAACACCATACTCGTAAAGATCTGACTGTTTTGGGCTCTCGACATTTGGATTGCGCTGAGTAACAACAAAAATATGACGATCTTCGCTAAGCGCACGGTCCAAGGCTTCCATCGAAGCTTTTCGGCCTACGAAAAAAGGTGTAGTCATCCCTGGAAAAATGACTTCTTCCCGCATTGGGAGCATCGGCACGGTTCTGATCTCAGCGTTCGCAACAAACATGGAACTGTCTCGGTTGAAGGACTCAAGATTGATTAGAAAGACTTATTATATTAGAGAAAATATGCTTAAGGAACAAGTTCTGGAATTCAGTCACTGATCATGAGTTGCATTGTTTTATCGACATTCCCCCAGCAAGCCGATAAAGTAATTTTCTACTGATTTTGCTAAGTTTTCAATATGGAGAACTACTATGAAGCGACTACTCTGCTGGGGATTCTGTGCCCTATCGTTTTTGTGGGTCAGCTCGGTTGCTGCCAACGAAGAATTACCATTACGCCATGCACTGGCCATGAATGGTGAACCTAAATATTCAGCGGACTTCACCCACTTCGAATATGCGAACCCAAACGCACCCAAAGGAGGCCAACTTCATCAGAGCGTGATTGGCACCTACGACAGTTTTCACCCTTTCATTCCGAAAGGTGTCGGTGCTGAGGATATCGGGCTGATCTATGAAACCCTAATGATTAGTTCGCAGGATGAGCCTTTCACCGAATATGGCCTCCTCGCAGCACATGTTCAGATGCCTGAAGACCGATCCTTTGTGATTTTCCATCTGCACCCAGATGCCAAGTTCCATGATGGAGCATCAGTCAAGCCTGCCGATGTGATTTTCACCTTCAACTCACTGTTAGAGAAAGGTGATCCCTTTTACAAGAAATATTACAAAGATGTGCAGTCTGTGACTGATCTTGGTGAAGGACGAGTACGCTTTGACTTCGGGGATAGCACTAACCAGGAATTACCTTTGATTGTCGGCCAACTCCCAGTGCTTCCACAGCACTATTGGGAGAATCGAGACTTTGGAGAGTCAACGCTGGAACCTCCCTTGGGAAGTGGTCCTTACCGCATTGCCGAGTTCGAAGCAGGCAAGACAATTACCTACGAACGTGTGCCAGACTATTGGGGTAAAGATCGACCTGCGCAACGTGGCCATTACAACTTTGACCGCATTCGTTACGACTACTACCGCGACAGCACTGTTGCTCTAGAAGCCTTTAACGCCGGTGAGTACAACTTCCGCCAAGAAAACACCTCCAAAGACTGGGCCACGATGTACAATGGCCCCAAATACGAACAACAATTGATCATTAAGGAAGAGATTCACCACGAACTTCCCCGTGGAATGCAAGGCTTCGCATATAACTTGAGACGACCCATCTTCCAGGACGCTCGAGTTCGGGAAGCACTGGGCTATGCTTTCGATTTTGAATGGAGCAATCAGAACCTCTTCTATGGCCAGTATCGCAGAAGTACTAGCTACTACACCAACTCTGAAATGGCTTCCTCCGGCCTACCTTCAGAAGCAGAGCTAAAGTATCTAGAACCCCTGAAGGATCAGCTACCTCCAGAAGTTTTTACTACGGAATTTAGGGTTCCAGTCAGTGATGGATCCGGGAATTTACGTTCCCAATTGCGTCAAGCTGGTGCGCTACTAAGCGCTGCTGGCTGGCAAGTAGATGCTAATAGTCGCAAGCGCGTCAACAACGCCGGCGAATCCTTCAGCTTTGAAATCCTGCTGGTTTCTCCAGCTTTCGAGCGCATCGTACTGCCCTTCAAGAAAAATTTGGAGCGTTTGGGAATTGACATGAGCGTGCGAGTCGTGGACCCCTCACAATATGTCAACCGCCTACGTAGCTTCGATTTCGACATGGTTGTCACCGTGGTCGGACAATCGCTCTCACCTGGCAATGAACAGCGCGAGTTCTGGCACTCGGAATCTGCGGATTTAGAAGGCAGCCGCAATCTGATGGGAATCCGTAATCCAGCTGTCGATCAACTTGTTGAATCGCTAATTGCTGCACCAAATCGCCAGGAATTGATCACTCGTACGAGAGCCCTTGACCGAGCCTTGCTCTGGAACCACTACCTGATTCCACATTGGCACATCAACTATTTCCGAGTGGGCTACTGGAATCGATTCTCTCGCCCCGCGATCACACCCAAGTATGGTCTTGGACTGCTGACCTGGTGGGAAGACCCAACCAAAGCTGCCAAGGTTGACAGCCAGAACAAAAACTAACCACACCTCCTAAGACCACAGATCAGAGGCTTTTTCTCTAGCAAAGAGCCTCTGCCATTCCACAGTTGTTGGATAATCCGTTTTCTTCAAGATCGTCTTCATTCGAATTGGAATGATTAGCACTCATTGATGGATAGTGCTATTTTTCTCTTGATTTCTCAAACTGGCTTGGATAAGTTTTTAGCACTCACTTCAACCGAATGCTAATACTGGCATTCACTTGGAGCTAACCTTAAAATCGTTCGCAAAAGGAGAACCATGATTCGTCCACTGCAAGATCGCATTTTGGTGAAACGCATTGAGGCGGAAGAGAAGACCTCCGGCGGTATCATCATTCCAGACACCGCTAAGGAGAAGCCACAAGAAGGTGAAGTCGTTGCTGTCGGTAAGGGCAAGCGTCTGGACAATGGCAATGTGATTGAGCCAGATGTGAAAGCTGGTGATCGCGTTCTTTTCAGCAAGTACGGCGGCACCGAAGTCAAGGTAGATGGTCAGGATTATCTGATCATGCGTGAAGATGACATTCTCGGCGTCCTCTGATTCAATCCTCCCGCTAACCAATTTTTCTGGATAAAGGAACCATGGCGAAGACTATTATTTTTGGCGCGGACAACCGTGACCAATTGCTAGCCGGTGTGAATAAGATGGCAAACGCCGTCCGTGTCACACTGGGCCCTAAAGGTCGTAACGTGTTAATTGAGAAATCCTTCGGCGCTCCTCTGGTAACCAAAGACGGTGTTACCGTTGCCAAGGAGATCGAAGTGGAAAACAAGCTGGAAAATATGGGCGCTCAGATGGTCAAGGAAGTCGCTTCCAAAACATCTGACGTAGCCGGCGACGGAACCACAACAGCAACAGTGTTGGCTCAGTCGATCGTCAACGAAGGTAACCGAAATTTGGCTGCTGGCGCCAATCCAATGGATCTGAAGCGCGGTATTGACATGGCCGTCGAGTCGGTCGTCTCACAGCTTGAGAAAATGTCGAAGAAGATCTCCACCTCTGACGAGGTTGCG
>DJYX01000061.1 GCA_002450295.1 Deltaproteobacteria bacterium UBA6967 | reverse complement strand
AGGCGGAGATGAGCACGCTTCTGCCATTCATCACCGGGCATTTTGTTCAGTAATGAACCTTTGCCATGAACGACTTCATCATGAGAAATTGCCTGTACAAAGTTTTCGGAAAAAGCGTAAACCAGCGAAAAGCTAAGCCTGTGGTGATGATACGGGCGATGTACCGGATTCAACACCATGTAGCGTAGTGAGTCATTCATCCAGCCCATGTTCCATTTGAAGTTGAAGCCCAATCCGCCATGGTAGGGTGGACGGGTAACCCCATCCCATGAGGTTGATTCTTCAGCGATGGAAAGAACATTAGGGAAATAGTGGAAGAGTGTTTCGTGCAACTCCTGAAAAAAATCAATAGCCTCTAAATTTTCACGGCCTCCACTCGAATTGGGAATCCATTCCCCATGGGGTCGATCATAGTCAAGGTACAACATCGAAGCAACAGCATCGACACGAATCCCGTCGATATGGTATTTTTCAAACCAAAATAGAGCATTACTGATCAGAAAATTTCGTACTTCGTGACGACCATAGTTGAAGATCAACGTGCCCCATTCCTTGTGCTCTCCCTTCCGTGGATCCTCGTGTTCATAGAGCGTTGTTCCGTCGAATTGGGCCAGTCCGTGAGCATCTTTGGGAAAATGACCAGGCACCCAATCGATAATCACTCCCAATCCTTCTCGGTGACATCGATTGATGAAATACATCAGATCTTCTGGAGGGCCAAAGCGGGATGTTGGCGCAAAGTATCCAGTCACCTGGTAGCCCCATGAGCCATCAAAGGGGTGTTCTGCTATGGGCAACAATTCCAAGTGAGTATAGCCCATTCGCTTGACGTAAGGGATCAGGTCTTCGGCTAGTTCCCGATAGTTCAGGAATCGATTTTCCTCTTCGGGTACGCGCTTCCAGGAACCGAGGTGTACTTCGTAGATGTTCAGAGGTTGAGAGAGCCAGTCCGTTTGTTCCCGTTTTTCGAGCCAGCCTTCATCTTCCCAGGTAAATCCGGAAAACTCTTGAATACGTGATGCGGTTGATGGCCGAACCTCGGTGGCAAAAGCGAAAGGATCACTCTTTAGAAGTAACTGATATGACTGGGTGAGAAGTTCAAACTTATAACACTGCCCGGATTGAGCTCCAGGCACAAAGAGTTCCCAGATTCCAGAACCACCTAAGACGTGGAGCAGGTGTCTTCTTCCATCCCAACCATTGAAGTCTCCAACTACACTGACTCGTCTAGCGTTCGGTGCCCATACTGCAAAGCGTACCCCGGCAATCCCTTCACGTTGCTCGACATGCGCTCCGAGTTTTTCATGGAGGAAGCGGTGTTTCCCCTGCCCAAACAGATATTGATCGTAACTACTGATTGAAAGCTGAAAATAATAAGGATCTAGTCGACTGTGCTCTTGACCATTGGCATACTTGAAATGGAGCGTATATGGGACACTAGCAGTCTTCCCTTCACAAGTTCCTACAAATAAGCTTGCAGGGTGTTCTTGCTCCAACTTGAGATCAGGTAATCCAAATTCTTCTGGCCATCTCAGTAGACAGGAAACAGCATCAGGCTCCCAGACTCGGATCAGCCAAGTCACCCCTGTTTCTGTGATCTCACTATGAAATCCCAGTACAGATCTTGGTTCATGATGATCCAGCGCTAGCAGGGCCTGAAGTTCATGTTCCGCAAGTTGTTTGGGTAACATCAGCATTTTAAAGAAGGTTGGCAAAGCGTAAGAATTCGCTACGCTATGTCATCCAGCCAGCAAGCTCAAGAAGAGACTCGGTAGAAAATGAAGATCACCAGAGGATTATCGCAATGCGCTTTGCTTCGATGAAACGCGCTCCAGAAAAAGCTCCAGTTTGGCAGAAACTGAAACATCTACCCGAAGCACCAGGAGTCTATCAGTTTCGCAATGCGTCTGGTGATTTGCTCTACATTGGTAAGGCCAAGGTTTTACGAAATCGAATTCGCTCCTACTTTCAAAAATCTACCGCACATAACCTGCGAATTCAGATCATGGTTTCGTTGGTTGCTGATGTGACTTGGATTCTGACGGATACCGAAGCAGAAGCCCTTCTGCTTGAAGAACAACTGATCAAACTTCACAAGCCACGCTATAACGTGGCCCTCAAGGATGACAAATCTTATCCCTACCTCAAGCTAAGCGTCCAGGAGCACTACCCTCGCCTGAGCCTTGTGAGGGAGCGTCATGAGCGTAAAGCAGAATACTTTGGACCGTATCCTTCAGCCCAGGATGCCCGTCACATGATGCGAGTAGCGCTGCGCTATTTCCCGTTGAGAACCAGCAAAATGGAACTGGATGGAAGCAAGGTCTTACGTCCTTGTCTCAACTACCAATTGAAACGCTGCCTAGCTCCCTGTCGTGGAAATGTGGCCATTGATGAATATGGAAAATTGGTGCGCCAGGTTCGATTGTTCCTGAGGGGCCGTGATCAGGAACTATTGCAGGATCTCGAAAGGCGAATGCAAATCGCTTCAGAAACGCTGGAATTTGAACGAGCCGCCCAACTTCGTGACCAAATTCAATCATTGCAACGCATCTTTACTCGACAGACGGTGATGTCACCAGATGGAGAGGATCGAGATGTCTTCAATCTCTACCGAGAAGCTGGAACTGCTGGTGTTCAGGTACTCTTCATTCGCAATGGACGCTTGTTGGGCTCAGACTTTTTCTTCTTTGATACGAGTGAACAAGCCTCGGATGCAAATTTACTTGGACAGGCCATCAATCGGCTCTACACCAGTGAAATGACCGGTATCCCTCGCCAGGTATTGCTGCCCTTTGAGTATCCTGAAGAAGAAATATTGGGAGATGCTTTGTCTGAGCAAGCTGGTCACAGGGTTCAGTTAATGGTTCCCAAGCGTGGTCATAAAAAAGAATTGGTGAGCCTAGCTTTTCAAAACGCTCGAGCAAATCTGGAGGAACAGAGAAGGCGAGTCGTTAAAGACAGCGAGATTCTCCGGCAAGTTCAGAATTTTCTTCATCTAAAAAAACTTCCAGATCGGGTGGAGTGCTTTGATATTTCACACTTCAGCGGTGAAATGACCGTTGCTTCGATGGTTTGCTGGGAAGGAAACAAGCCTGCCAAAGAGAACTACCGCAAGTACAAGCTACGGACGATTCATAGCCCGGATGATTTTGCAAGTATGGAGGAAGTACTAACTCGTCGCTACCAGCGTGCGTTGAGCGGCCAACAACCTCTGCCCGATCTGATCATCATTGACGGTGGGAAGGGACAGCTTAATGCGGCTCTGGCTGTTCTGGAAAAATTAGGAATTGACTGGCATCAACAAGACATCATTGGTCTGGCCAAGGGACGTTCGGAACGCAGGCGAGG
>DJYX01000125.1:7884-8335 GCA_002450295.1 Deltaproteobacteria bacterium UBA6967 | reverse complement strand
CACGCTCACCAACCAGCTGTTGCAGATGGGACTGACACCCTGTCGCCGCCGCCTGCCGCAGCTGGCCCGCCACGGCCAACTCACCCATCTGCACACCCCGATCACGGCTGAGGTGCAGGAAAGGCCAGTGCTCAGGCTGGCAGAACAGCTGCATCCGACCCCTGCCGTCGCTGGCTTGCCACGACGGGAAGCCATGGCCTGGTTGCGCACGCTCGAACCCTTCGAGCGAGGCAACTATGCGGCACCTATTGGCTGGATTGATAACCAAGGTGATGCAGAGCTTCGTGTCGCCATTCGCTGCGGCCACGCCCGAGGACATCAGATGGAGTTCACAGCCGGCGCAGGGCTCGTTCGCGGCTCATGCCCGGATCGGGAAATGCAAGAAGTAGATCTAAAATTACGAGTTCTGATTAAGGAATTTGACGCAGCAACAATTCTTAATGTCAGAAAT
>DJYX01000125.1:0-7510 GCA_002450295.1 Deltaproteobacteria bacterium UBA6967 | reverse complement strand
AATTAACCGAGGAAATGGCAGCAAACGATGTTGCGTCAAATTTTTATGACGCTTTTGTCGCTTACCTGCAAAGCGAAAAAGGAGAAAGGAAGGAAAGCAAAAAAGCTTTGAGATCTTTGATGTCTAAAGATTTCAACTTGAAAGTCTCTGGCACACCAGGAATTGTCTCCAACGCTTACGGAGCATCCAATCAACCCGTCAAAAACGACGGCACGGGAGATCCTCTCTACAGCGACGGCATTCCTAATGGACGCTCCAACGCGATGAAGCGGTTCAAGGCACTCCGCAAAGAAATCACCACCGACTCAGTCGAAGTTGATTTCGTCATCGGCGGGGAATTCGGCACATCATTGACCATCACAGATCCGGTGACGTGGGCAACAGAACCCATGACGGACAGGGTGGTCATACTCTCTGACCATTACGCAACGGCCAAAAATACCAACAACAATTTCCGCCTTGATGTCGCGAGCTTTTTCACAGTCGGCGATGACGACAAAGTCAACGACTTTGAAATGCGCTTCGACTCCTATGTGATGTCACAAGCCATGTCAGGCATGGAGCCTTTGATCGCCAATCCAGATATGGACGAGGCGATGCAGGGGTATCGCGATAGTTCTGTAACCACAGATCAGACCATTAACGGCACATTTACATTCTTCGGGACATTTGCAACCGCGGCACCCCCAGATCCAGACAACCTTGACGTGATCGCACCCGTTCTAACGGACGAGGTGAGAGTCAAGTTCCAGGGAGATCCCAACTTTCAACTCTCGGCCCGCGACATAATTGGCATCGGGAAGGATGACTATTTAGCCGTACAAAAAGGCTCATGGGTGCAAAGCATCAGTGAACTTTTCACGATGGAAGAAATCTATGCTCTTGATGACATTTCTGTCGCAAACTATAAAGAACAACGGATTTCATCTGGACCTGGTTTTTCCGAAGAAGGCCATGGGCCGAGCCTAGGAAATCGGTTTGTTATGGACGCAGCAATCATCACCTACATTCATAACAACGAGGAAAACCCTGACCTCCCTCAACTCACTGCGTCAACGGAAGGGTTATTTGATACAGCACCGATCGTGGAAGCAACCTACGGATCAGAGCCTTTTCCAATTCCTACCCAAAGCTACGTTGGACCATTGGCGTAATACTTTGCAGGGCACCATGTCAGTTTAATCTTTTCTTTAGATCAAAGAAGGTCGTTCTGCGAAATTTTAGTTAAAATAAAATTTGGTAAAGCATACCCAGCTTAAAGATGGCCACTGCAGCAGAGATTTCATCAAACTTTCTCGCAGTCTACGAAGATTATTTGAAAGGAGAGGCATCTGCCAGAGATCTTCGTCCCTTTTTGGCCAAAGATGTCGTACTAGACAGGTCTGGTCAGGCCGGCCTGATTTCTTCAGTCGGCGGCGTCTTTGAGGGCCGATCAACAGTAATCAAAAACTTCAAACGTTTGCGCCAACTGGTCTCTACTGAAGAGATGCCAGTTCATGACGTCCTGTCCAACAGTTTTGCTGTCAGTCCAGCCTTTGAATTTACGCCTCAAACCGACAGAATTGCTGCGGCCACAGACCAGTTCTCAACTGTCAGAGAAAACGGCAAGTCGTTTCGTCTCGACCAAATTGCCTACATGACTGTTAATGCGAAGGATCGAATCTCAGATCTTCGCTTCCACTACGACAGCTATCCCATGGCTGAAGCCATTGTTGGGGAGGACGATCAGATTCCCAACCCAAACATGGATGATGTGTTGGAGCCTGTCCGAGATCGTGACATCGATACTCAAACAGCATTCGGAATCGTTGGTAACTGGTTTGGCACCTTCGGAGGAATTCAAGGTAGCAGAACAGGAGACACATCTGGACTCACAGCTCTCGAGCCAGTAACCCAACCCGACGCGCTGATTAAATTCCAAGGCGATCCAGACCTTCTCCCCTTTGCCGACTCAGAGGTTCGCCAAGGAATCGACGCCTTTATTCAGACATTCGCAGATCAGTGGGAACACAGCTACGACCGTGAATTCGAAATCCAGGAGTTCTTCTATGAGAACGACAAAGTGATCGCGAATACACGCGAAAAGCGCATGGCCATTCCTTCGAATCGTCATTATGACGTCATGGTCTCTATCGTTCAAACTGCATCGTCTGAAAATGGAGGCCGCGTCAATTCCAATGAGGGAATTTTTGATAGCATGATCACAGTGACCGCTTTCGAGGGAGAGTATCCCTTCGTTAATGCTTGCTAAATCATCCGAGGAAAAGTTGAATCGCCACAGTCCTGTGGGATGAATCCAGAAGCCGACCTGAAAAGGCCGGCTTTTTTGTGGGTTGCTCTACAAATCAATTGCAAGGAGCTCAGAAATATTTAGAGTGTATATGTACGAATACGACTCAAATGAAGTATCGCCTTCTCGGTAGGTCAGGACTACGCGTTTCCGAAATGTGCCTCGGTTGTGGCACGCTCGGGACCAATTGGGGAGATTTAGGGGCCAATCAAGAAGAGTCCAATAAGATCCTCGAAGGCTTCGCCAATGCAGGTGGAAATTATCTGGACACCTCAAACCGATATCAAGAATCGCAGTCAGAGCAGTGGGTCGGTGACTTCATTCAAAGAGAAAGAGATTTCTTTGTTGTCGGAACGAAATATTCCCTGGGTGATGGCGCAGCAGATTTCAATGGTGTTGGCAAGCCAACCAATCAAAAAGACCCGAACAACCGCGGTAATCACCGCAAAAACCTGAGGCGATCGGTGGAGGGCAGCTTGAAGCGCCTGAAAACTGATTACATCGACGTCCTTTGGCTTCACATCTGGGATTACACAACCCCATTTGATGAAATCGTCCTGAGTGTCAATGATCTCATCAAAGAAGGCAAAGTCCTCTATGCAGGCTTGTCCAGTGTGCCTGCGTGGCAGGTCTCACGCATGAACACCTATGCCGATTATCACGGTCTGCACCCGTTCATTGCACTACAAAATGAGTGGAGCCTGGTCGAGCGGTCGCACGAACCGGAATACCTGCCCATGTGCAAAGAACTCGACATTGGAATGACCTGCTGGTCCCCACTTCACGGTGGACTTTTATCGGGTAAATACACCACCGATTCCGTGGATCCCTCAATTCCGAATCGAGTACTACCGCACGTCAAGGACAGCAGTCAATTCTGGTACGAAGCAACCCAGAGGAACCTGGCCATCCTGAAAGAACTTCAACCCATCGTGGACGAAATTGGAGAGCCATGGACTGCATTTGCGCTGCGCTGGCTGATGCAACAAAAGGAGACCGTCACGATTCCGATTTTCTCAGTACGCACCGCTAAGCAACTCACTGATGCATTGCGAGCTACAGAATTTGAACTCAGTGACGAACAAATGGCAAAAATCAATGCCATCACATCACCTGCGATCACATCGCCGTACCCGGCCTTTGGCGCTTACCCATACACGATGCTTGAGTACGGAAGCCCAGCACTCCCCAACTTCTTCTCAAGGGCACTGCTTTATGGAGAGACCGAGGCAATGATTGAAAACCACCGTGTTCCTCATCCCTATCAGTTTCAGATGGAGGGCTGACCCGCCCAGCTGAATCCAGGACGTTTGTGACGTTTTTCAGACTTTTTATCCTGCAGAGAAAAAAGCAGTAAAATTCCCCAAATGCTTATTTTAGATGAAGCGGACTTCAGCAATCATTGCATGTCTTGCGACGTTTGCTTCACCTGCTCTTGCAGGAGAAGAGTCGGAATCCACAAATTGGCTGCCTGGCTCTCAACCCGCTGAGGCAGTCATTGAGGACTCCGAGTCTGAAATCACACCAGAACAGATTGCTGATCGAATTAAAGAGCTCGAAATTGAGCTGATCAAATTAAAGAAAGCCGCAGGCGTTTACGGAAAAGGCAAAAAGATTGCTTTGCCCAAAAACGGAATTTACGTACAGGCCGATATCGGGATACAACAGCGTGAATGGTCAGGGGAAAATGGCAATACTCAGTTGTTCTTCAACGAGGGCCTCTACGGTGGTCTAGCTGTTGGCTATCGCTACGACCGCAATTTCCGTTTCGCGTTTGAATACTCTGAAATGAATAATGATGTCAGCGATATGCGAGCAGGTAATGGTGGCCAACTCTTCCGAGATCCTAAAAATAAAGATGTCATTCTTCAGGATGGATCGTCTAAAGTTTCCGGTAATGGTGATGTAAAACTGCAAAGCTACACACTAAATGCATATTATGATCTGAATGGGTTTGGTCATGAAAGAAGGTTTAGGCCTTATCTAGGAGCAGGGATTGGTTTACAAACATCAACTTTGAAGGGTGTTACCCCCTCATTTTTCCCATTTGCCGGGTTAGGTGCCGAGGCTAATGGAGCCTCCACCGATCCTGTTATGACACTCGAAGCAGGTATCAGCTATCTCGCAACAGATCAAGCTGAGTTCTTTCTAGGTGGTAAATACTCATTTGTAGACGGTTTTCTGCTAGAAAACACAGATTTTGGTAATTTGCAGCCTCAAGGAAGCCGTAACTGGATCCTGAAAACCGGTGTTCGCTATACCTTCTAACTCATAATGAAATTACTTCCGTCTTTGTCAGATCGGGCCTGGAAACGGTCCCTAATGCTCAGCCTGCTTCTTGCCAGTCCTCTCGCCAGTCAACCTGCTCATGCAGATGAATACTACATGTACGAGGATGAAATTGAATATGCTCTAGCGGAAAGGATCGAAAAAGAACGTCAAGATTTAGCATCTACTCGCGTGAGTGCCAATCCTGGATCCGATGATCCGACTCCTCCAGGCCAAAAAACAACATTTACAGATCCGCGTTTCTCGGGTGTTTTCAAGCTTGACTTCAAGTCTCAATACATCTCATTCGGTGTTGTTTTACAAGATGAAGGTGTGACGATCCAGCCAATGCTGGCATTGCGATACACCTTCTTTGACAAGGTTCTTGACAATTCTGAAGACAGTTTCATTAATAATGTTACTGGCTTTATCTCATCCTGGAACGATATCAGCACCAATAAAGATCTCTCAAGCCCTACATCACCCTATCGTTACTACACGGAAGCTGATTTGGTTACGGGTTTATCAGTCACCTTCCAAGATCGATTCAATCTGACGACCTCTCTCACTGAGCTTCAATCTCCGGCTGGTGCGTTCGGGCCTGGAGCATTCTTGAAAGCTGTTCTTTCAATGGATGACACGGGAATGGTTGTCGACAACTTTGCCTTGAAACCGCAATTCTTGTTGATCTACGAAATTCCATGGGAGTCGCAGATTGGACTGCAGCCTGACGCCTTTCTTTTTGAGCCTGGCATTACACCCACTTATATTTTTGGGTCCGACACGAACTTCCCTGTCACTTTGGCAGTGCCAATGCGTGTTGGCCTCGGCAACAAGTTTTATGATGGCAATGATTATGGATTTTTCTCAGTGGGTCCAGAGTTTACGGTGCCAATTTCTGGTCTATCCAGTAAAACCATCAAAACGTATGCAAGCATTGGCTACACATATATCAATTTAGGCCCTACGACCACAGACTTTATTTTGAATGGTGATGGAAGCTCCAATAAGCATGTTTACAATTTTGGCCTAACGACCACCTTCTGAGCTATTTGTTTTAAATAGCCAATAAATATAAGGGAGTGTTTATTAGCAAACACACCCTTATTTTGTCTTTATAGACTGAACTGTTTCACAGCCGTGCTGGCAGCAGCGAAGATCGCCCCTTGTGGATTACCACTCGTCAGCGAAGGTAAAACGGATCCATCTACAACGCTCAATTGCTCTACACCGCGAACACTGAAGTCTGGACGACACACCGCATCCTCCGATGCACCCACAGCACAGGTCCCAACTGGATGCCAGATGGTTGTTGCGTACTTTTTCAAATAGTCAGCATCAGCAAAATGATCAGCCGGACAGAGTTCCTCGGCGCAATAGGGCTTCATGGCATCTGACGATGCAATCTGACGAACAATCTCAAGGCCCTTCTGATAAACCTGTAGATCCGTTGGATCCTCCAGATAAGCAGGATTGATATCGAAGGTCACACCCTCGTCAGAGCGTACAGGCCGGATGGAGCCACGGCTGCGAGGACGCCCAAGAACAGGGACGAAAATCACCGAATGCTCAAGACCACCCTCGGGCAGAAACTCCTCGGCCACAAACCCATCGACTCCAGCCGAGAAGTTGATTTGCAAATCAGTTTCTAGACCGGCATTCAAGCCAGAGCGTGTAAACAACGCAGCTTCACAAAGAAAATCGGTTGCACCCGGATCAGCCTCTGAGCGATAGGCCACCATCACTCGCATATGGTCTGAAAGGTTGCGTCCGACCATTGGACGATCAACTTTGACAGGAATGCCCGCCGATTCAAGTGAATCCTTGGGACCAACACCTGACTTCATCAACAAGCCTGGGCTTTGCAAGGCCCCGGCGCTGAGGATGACATGTTTTGTCTCCAGCGTTTCACCGGAGGAAAGTTGAACGCCGAGGCAGCGACCGTTCTCAATCAGTAACGACTGAACATTGCTATTGCAGCGCACAGTTAAATTGGCTGGAAGAACACCTCTTAAATATGCATTCGCAGTGCTTGAACGTTTGGCTTCAGCATCAATGATCAGCTGCATGTAGTCGCAACGGTCATTCTGCTGAGAACCATTGAAGTCGGCACGCTGATAACCCAGTGCCTGACAGGCCTCAAGGAATGAACCCGACGCAGCACTTGGGCGAGGAGGATGATTAATGGACATCCGGCCATTTTTCCCACGGAGCACATCCTCCCCGTAGTCTCCTAGACAATGTTCCAGCTCCTTGAACATTGCTTGAAATTGATCAGGAGACCAATTCGAATCACCACCAGTTGTTTGATACCACTCCTCGAAATTAAAACGACTCCCACGCACATACATCATGGCATTGATTGCCGTTCCACCTCCAAGGACCTTGCCTTGATTAATCAAAACTTCCCGGCCACCCAGGCCGACTTGTGGGGTGGTTTTTAACTGCCAGTCGGCTTCTGTGAACCATGATTGGAACAGATTTGAGATTCCGGACTCAACAAAGCGAGGCTCCTGACCGTCAGTTCCGGACTCCAAGAGCAAAACCTCACCTTGGCCTGCATCTGCAAGACCACGGGCCAAGATGCAACCAGCTGCTCCGGCTCCTACAATAATTGTGTCGAATCGCTGACTCATCGGGAGATAGTTGTATTTCCCTTCAGATAGCAATGACCCCGGGCTGAGAGAAGTCTTATGTGAAAAATCGAAAAATTCATTTCGCGCTAGCTGTGCGGATTTAAAGCAGCTGTCGCAACCGTTCGATCGTTTGATCCGCCAATGGCTGGTTCATTAACCGTTCCACTTCGCGCACGCCGGTGGGGCTGGTGACGTTGATTTCGCTGAGCATGCCGCCGATCACATCGATGCCGACAAAGAACAAGCCCTCCGCCCGCAGCGCCGGGGCCAGGGCGGAACAGATCTGACGTTCCCGCTCGCTCAGTTCCGTCGCCTC
>DJYX01000048.1 GCA_002450295.1 Deltaproteobacteria bacterium UBA6967 | reverse complement strand
GGGCCCGTCAACCTTGTGATTCAACCGGGCTATCGCTTTGCAGTGGTGCAGGGCCTGATGACCAACTTTCACCTCCCCAAAAGCTCGCTGTTGTTGTTGGTCAGTGCGCTGATCGGTCGGGAAAAGTTATTGCGCTTGTATGCCGAGGCGGTTCGAGAGCAGTATCGATTTTTTTCCTATGGCGATGCGATGTGGATTGCGCCAGAAGCAGTGCAGCTGTCGGCTCAGCTGACACCGTAGAACGGGTCTAACCAGGAAATATTCAGGGGATCAATGTGGAGAAAAGCTGGTTGAATCATCAGTTTTTTTTCTGCAACAGCGTTACGAATCGGCTCACTTGTTTCCATCAATGATTTGGCTGTGATGATGGCATGTTGGATGCAGGCGTTGGGATAGGCTTGATCGTCTTCAATGCTAATGCCGTGACTCGTAAGGCCCAGCTGGATGTCATTCACCAATTCGGTTAATGATGCTGAAAAAGCTCGGTCTTTGAGATAGGCAGCTTTTACTGCCCCGCAACCTTGATGACTCATCACGAGGAGGACACGAACGTTGAGGTCAAGGACGGCGTATTCAATTGAACCAGCCGATCCAAACGTGTTTGTATTTCCAGCATTGCGGATCACAAAAAGATCTCCGAATCCAGCATCGAATATCACCTCAACCGGAACTCTTGAATCTGAACAAGCTAGTAAAGCAACCTGCGGGTGCTGTCCCCCCGCGAGTTGATGCCGACGTGCTTGTGTTGCGTGGGGATGATGTGTCCTGTTGTTCAGAAAACGGTCAAAACCTCGTTTGAGTTCCCCTACAATTTTATTTGGATCTGCTAAGTATTGGCCAGAATCAATATAATCTGATTCGATCATTGATTTATTTTTAATCAATTCAATCCTTGCTGGGATTCACATAAATGAGAACCTTTAGTCAGCGAATGCTGACATTTTGTGTGAGGCTGTTTCGGGCATCAGCCCCATAATAAGCCTAAATACACAGGTTTGATGTTTGCAAATCTTGTCCCATTCTCCATTTTGGCTTTGATAGGGCCAGCGACAGAAGTTGAGACTGCTGGTGAAGTTCACCAAAATCTACCTGTTATCCATTTCTCCTTTCCTGCGGCACTCCTGTCGCTCTCTTTGCTGATATTGTTCAGCATCTTGTTTGAAAAGCTTGGCGTCAGGCTTGGCATCCCAGGTTCAATTTTCTTATTTTTTGCTGGACTCTGTTCCCGTCTTTCGGGATTTAGCTTAGAATCTTTTCCGATAGAAGAACTTCACGTTGTAGCTTTGTGCATTTTATTGTTCTTCAGCGGACTTTCTTTTGATCGATCGCTCTTGCGGAAAAATAAAGTGTTGTCGAATTCGATCAGCTTGGCCCTATTTGGCACATTGCTGAGCATGTTCTTTTGGCTTTTATACTTATTAGTTGGGTTTAGTCTTTTTCAAAATGTTTTCGGCTATTTAGAAGGAGTAAAGCGGGAGTTTATCAGTCTTATCGTCGTAACTGTTGTTTTTTCTATTGCGGTTCAGGATTGGAATTCTTTTATGTTTATCTCTAAGAGAATAGATGGTTTTCGATCAATTTTGTCAAATATTTTTAAAATAGAAACTACCATATCGGCTTCAATTTCGGTAGCAGTCGCTGAAATTCTCGTTCTTGCATGGGTCGCCATTCATCCTGAATATCAGGTTTTGAGTGGATGGCCATTGCTATTATCAATTTTCCAAGGAATATTGATCGGATCTGCTACAGGAATAGCTCTTGGATACCTATTGATGCTTACGATTCGTCATGTAGTTACCTCCAAACCTCAGCTTGTTTTAGGTGCAGTTGCTTTCACTCTAATTGGTTACGTGGTTTCTTTTTCAATCACTCACCAGGGTGGATATCTTTGTGCGCTAGTGATGGGTATTGTCACGTCACTGACCTACCGGAAAAGCTCGACTGAGGAAGAAATAGAATTTCTCGCAGAAGAATTAGAAACTCTTAACATCGCCTCTGAAGCAATCCTCTTCTTTGCGATTGGTCTTGGACTTAAATCCACTTCGTTCATCGCTCACCTACCAGTGGCGATCTACGTCTGGCTTGGAATCATCATTATCAGGCCAATTACAGTGAATCTTTTTTTTAAGGGCTCAGTCGCAGAGCCGGAGGAGCGTCAGTTGTTGTCGCTGTGGAGTCCGAAGGGTGCCATTTCAATGGCCCTGGCGGTTACAGCACCAGAACTTCTAGAGGGAACCTTCGGACTCGAGATTGCTGAAGTTTTTCCCGAAAATGCTTTTGACTTCTCGGCGGATGTTGTTTGCGGCGCCGTATTGCTTTCGATGATCATTAAATCCTTGGCGATTCCGAAAATTCACTCCCAACTGATTGGAAATCAAAAAGTTGTCTCAACGAATCAAGAGGTCTGAATTATGTTGAAAAGAAAGCTGACTGACCGATACCGACTCTTACGGGCTCTTTTGGTTGGAACTGTGGTGAGTGTCCTGTTTTCGCCAGTCTTAGCGACCAAGGAAGTGATTACTATTTCGATCACATTTTCGCTTTTACTTGACTTTTTGATCTTCATCAAGCAGTCATGGCTCATTGGAATCAATGAAACGAGGGAAATCTTTCAGCAATTCAATGCTAAAGAGTCCTCTGTTGCCGAGAGGACTATAGCCATTGTCTTCCTAAGTGTAGGTATTTTGAGTTTTTGTATTGCCGAACTGCATTCCAACAATGATGTTTTGCCAAATAAGCTTCATGTTTTTATAAGCTTCATTGCTCTGTTTTTAACCTGGCTTCAGCTGCACAATGGATTTGCTCTCTACTACGCAAAAAAGTACTTTGACATGAACCCGACTGTTCCTGTTGATTCCGAGGATCCAAGGGGTTTTATATTTGAAGGTGAAGAGCCTACATTTAGCGATTTTTTGTACATATCTTATTCAATAGGCCTTACCTATTCAATGACTGATTGTGGCATTAGGGATTCTTCTGTCAGGCGTGTAGTCATTATTCACTGCCTTTCATCATTCCTTTTTGCCTCAACAGTCCTATCGATCATATTTTCATTGGCAACGCAAGTGAGTTGACTGAATAATGTTCCAACCTCGCGTGAGTAGATTTGTGTGCATTTCCAATCATTTAAGAGGGTTGCCGCATTGATCACTTCCCAAAACCCAGATCATCACTATAGTATTTGTAGATTAATTCAATTTTGACATGTTCGAACTTGAGTATCTTATTGCTTTTGGTTTGGGTGCTGGACTTGTTGCACTAACTCCTGTTGTGGCAGCTGCTGCAGGGAAAGAAAGCTCCATCACGAAGTCTGTTTCAGGTGCAGGCCGTGGCCTAACAAAACAAGGCCTTAAGGTCGGTCTCTTTGTTGGAGGCAAGGTGTCCGGACTATTTTCTGGCGTTAAGTCTGGCATTAATGAAGTGGGTGAAAGTTTCGGCGACATTCTTGCTGAAGCCAAAGCCGACATGGCGGTACCGAAAACCAAAACCGCATCACCAAAGGCTTAAGGCTTGCAAGTTACAGTTAAGCACCGTATTTTTGGGCGTGTAAGATTTTATTGGCAGAATAAACTAACACTCCATGATATTCATTTTATGGAGTGCTTATTTATTTTTGAGTTTCCCAAATGTCGCTTTCGCCCGGTTTCGGGCAACTCTGGTTGCGTGATCTACTTCGATGAAGCTGCTGATCAATCACTCTTTTCTCAGATCACGAGCTGGATAGGCGATTTTTTAGTGATTTCCGATTGTCAGGGACCCTTGCTTCCACCATCAAAGACAGATTTATTGATCGATAAGGTTAAAGGCTGGACCGCTCACTCCATGATCGTAATAGCAATACTTGGCTGGATTCTCCCAATTCTTCCAGGAACACCTTTTTTCTTACTAGCATGGTGGCTTGGTTGGAGACCAGCATCATCAACTGAGCTGTCAGTTGTGACTGAACCATAAATTCAGCCAGCCTACAGTGATTTGAGCGCGCTCACATTGATTGGAAATAAATTCTTTTGGTAATGCGATAATTCGACAATACCCATTAAAAATTAAATGTATACTTGCGTCGATTTGTTCGATTTTTAAATCAGCTTTTGATACACCTGGTAAGAATATTTTCGCGTAAAGACTCTCTGCATCCCACTCCTCGATGCGATTACTAGCTCTCTTTTCGTCAGTGGTTTTGGCTTCTTGAGCTAAATGGGTGATAGCGATTGATTTGTTGATCGTTATTGGTCCCTTTCGGCACTCATTCTCGAGTTCAACATTGGCTTCTGCGCTTGCCTCCTCGACAATAAGAATATGAGGAATTGCACGGTGCATTCCAGCAATGCTAAGTCGATTCCTTAGCTGCGCAGGCTTGTAATTCTTGCCGTCAAGAATTAATGTGAAATGATGATTGCTACGATCTGAGATTGTTTTTTGTAGGAGATGTAAGCGCCCTTTCCAGGCATCATTAAGACGCAACTGTTGTGACGAAGGCAAGCGTAGGCGCAGTATTTTTTCGACTGCCGATAGTGTTTGGCGCGTTGTGTCCCACCAGTTGAGCAAGGGCTCAAGCAATTGGTCGATCAGGGCTGGGCCCTGTTGCGCCATTCCCAGGATTTTCAGTGCAAGCAATGGCGTTGGCAGGATTACGATCAAGATTGTGCCGGCTGGAGCACTGTCTAGTGCTTCTGAGAAGAAGATCAATTTGGTTAAATCTTCAATACCAGGTATTGGAGGAAGCTCGGTCGATTGTTTAGAGGCAATGTCGAGCAGTTGCCACCATTCCATGGCGTGAGGATTGAGCTGCATCCAAAGCCGCTTAAGAATACTGATATGGTCGAAGTATTGAATACTACATTTGTTGCTGTCCGTGAAGTCCGCGAGATCTAAATTAAATTCACCTGAAAGGTCGTACAGCTTGATTTGAATATCTGTTGTCTGGTTCGAAAAAAAATCTTGCAACCATTGATGTATCGCCGTATACCTATCTGCGCTGACCAATAGAATCAAGGCACCGTCTTCATCTTCGAACGCCATTATATCGGGGATGTTGTCAGAGATTTTAAGAATTTTGAGTTATTGTTTCTTCAACTTCCATAACACCATGTTTGAGCTGGAAACCCTTGCTGCTTTTGGCGCGGGTGCTGCCTTGATGGCCTTAGCTCCGGTCGTTCGCAAAATGGGCAACCAAGAACTTGGTGACTCAATGGGGCAGGCTGGTCGCACCATGGCTAAAAGCGGAGTAAAGGTAGGTCTTGTTGCAGCAGGCGTTGCTGGGAAAGTTGCCAAGGGTGTTGCTAAGAATGCCGCTGAAGTCGCTGAATCATTTGTAGACCTGGTTGAAGAGGCTAAATCCGAACGGGTTGAGCCAACGAACATTGATGATGCGCAGTCTCCTGCCGAGGCCTCTCAATCTCAGAGAGTCACCAATGTGACTGTCGAGTAAGTACGACTCCAGCACCTATCCAAAACCTCTCTCGTAAACATCATG
Organism: Deltaproteobacteria bacterium UBA6967; assembly: GCA_002450295.1. GTDB lineage: Bacteria > SAR324 > SAR324 > SAR324 > NAC60-12 > JCVI-SCAAA005. Next base: position 3,014 of record DJYX01000048.1, on the reverse strand, counting down.
ACCACATCATTTCAGCTTGATTCAGGTTTTGGGATCGTTGATGGAGGAGCTTCTACGCAAACGTCCCGAGAGTACGTTCTACCAAGATTTATTGATCGCATTCTCCACGCTTCGTCCCGAAGACTTCGATTTAGTGTGGAGTCTGGTTTTAAAGATCCAGATAACTTTACACGTCATATTAAGTCTTTTGCATCAGTTGAACAGGTTCGCTTCAATAGTTGGGCGTCGTGCTTTGTCGTCGTTTTTAAGACAGGTCAATCAGTTGATTCTCTTCAGTGGCTCAGTGCTTTGCCACGACGTGCGCGTGAGATACCTTTTGTGCCAGAAGTTGCGCTGATTGATGCGACAGCTTCTTCAAATGAGCAGTTCGCTGAGGAAGAAGATGAAAAATTTGTCCCAACGCGTATTATCCTCCCCGTCTGCTCTCTCGGCCTGGCGATAGCGGCTGGTCCTCTTTCCCTTCCTCCCCTTGCCGTTGGGGTTTTTATTATCGGTGCCGCACATCTGAGTTTTAAACGAGCTTGGGAAGGCTTAAAGAAAGAACGTAAAATTAATGTTGATTTCCTGGATGCCTTAGCTGTATTGCTTCACAGCTTGGAAGGATTTCTTCTAGGTCCGGCAATGATGATCACCATGATTGAGGGTGGTGAAGCTGTACGGGACGCCACCCAGCGAATTGCCAATTCATCAAACACTGATCTGGTCTCAAGTCTTCAATCTGATGTTCGTCTTCTCACGGATGATGGCGAGAAGATTGTTTCAAGTTTTGATCTTAATCCAGGTGATCGAGTTTCCTTTTTACCAGGTGACAAGATTCCAATTGACGGCGTCATTGAATCTGGAGAAGCTTCCCTGGATGTTGTCAAGTTGACAGGTGAATCAGTACCCAGAATGTCTGGCCCTGGAGAGGAAATCCTGGCAGGTTTCATCGTCCTGGAGGGTCACATCATTGTGACAACCTCAGCTGTCGGTAACGACACACGTGTTGGACAGATCACCAAGATGATTGAGTCCGCTCCTGTATTTGATACACGTGTTGGCAATTTTGCCGCAAATATTGCCAATCGCTTTGTTATCCCAACATTGGTGCTTGCGGGTGTTTCCTTGATGCTGAGTGCAGGCAACATTGCCCAAGCAGCGTCGCTGTTGATGTTCGATCTTGGTACGGGTTTACGTGTATCCGTTCCCACTGCCATTATGGCTGCTCTCACCCGAGCTGGAAGCCAGGGTTTGCTGATTCGCAGCGGACGAGCTCTTGAACAGTTGGTTGATGTGGATGTTGTCGTTTTTGACAAAACCGGCACGTTGACAGAAGGGCATCCATCCGTTGTCGAATTTACGATATTTGATCAAACAGGTTCCCCCGTCGAAGCAGTTGCTCCTGATCGCATCAGGCATCTCTTGCAACTTTCCACCTCACTGGAGCAAGGTTTGAATCATCCAATCGCGAAGGCGATTCGTGATTTTGCTGCCGAGCAGGATGTCGAGGTTATCGACTGCGAAAGCTGGGATTACAGGGTTGGCCGTGGTGTTGTCGCCACTGTGAAAGGGCAGACAGTTCTGTTAGGTAATTCAAAACTTCTTCATGAAGAAGGTGTCGAGATTTGGTCAGTCGATTCCAATCCGGAACTCGACGTTGCAACTCCAATTTATCTCGCTGTTGACGGCCTATTGGTCGGTATTCACTATGCACTTGATCGTGTGCGACCTGATACGCCAGCCATGATCGCTGAATTGCATCGTCGCGGTATCGAAGCTCACATGCTCACCGGTGATATTTCCTCTGTCGCCCATGCAGTTGCTGCCGATATTGGACTAAAGCGGCACGAAGTTCATTCTGATGCTCTGCCTGATCAGAAGGCCGAGTTGGTGCAGAAGTTTACTGCTGAAGGCAAAAAAGTTGTCTTTGTGGGTGATGGCATCAACGATTCCGCAGCTCTTGCATATGCAGATGTTTCCGTCTCGTTTGCCTCAGGCAGCGACCTTGCTCGAGAAACTGCTGATATTGTTCTTACCAATGATCGGGTTTCGGATGTAATTGTTGCACAGGACTTAGCACGACACACCTTTGCCCTGGTGAAGCAGAACATTGGAATTGTTGGTGTCCCGAATTTATCCGCACTTTTGATCGGTACGTTCTTGCCCGTGAATCCTATTGCTGCTGTTTTCCTCAACAACGGTTCTTGTCTCGTGGCAGCGGGTAATGCGATTCGTGCTCTTGGCTTCAAAGCTAAAGAACTCCCCGAGGTTGATGCTTCATCTGTTGAAGTTCTGGTGGAGCCGATTCTGTCTGAAGCCTCTGAAGTAACGCCGATCACTAAAAGTTCCATAGACGATAAAACTCCAACACCTTCCATCCAACTTGATTTGTCTGCCCTCTCCAGTCGTGTTGGTCTGAGTTACCAAAAGATCTCCGCCAGGCGTCGTCGCAGTGATTTCATTGACTGGATATCGGCCCATGATCCTGAGGGTTATGGTTGGGAGTACAGCAAGGATCGCAACAACTATTCCATGGTTGCTGCAAACTCATGACACCGACGCTTCATTTGCGCCACCGTACAGATCATCGTTGGCGATTCGTTGTGTCCCAATCATCTGCTCTTGATTGGGTCCGCTTGCAATATGACCTTCTCAATGTTTTCCCCCAAAGCAGCTGGTTTGTCCGCATCAATCAGAGGGTTGGTTCGATTGTTATTTGCCGATTGGCCTCAGCTCCACGCCTTCGCCAAGACCCGTTGACACTGGTGTTTGGTCGTATTGCTCACCAATTGAACCTTCAAGGATTTTCCATTTCTGAAACTCCCTTGATGCCAACTGAAATCATCGACCAGACCTCACAGGATTGTAGAAACGCTGTACATTCAACGATTCGTGGCATTGCTAATGCTGCATCTGTGTCCTTATCCATATCCATGTTGCTGTTGTCTTTCGCCGTCTTTACGATCGGTTTCATAGGTCTATTCATACCTTTTGCCCCCGGGATCTGGTTATTGATTGCAGCAACAGCTCTTTTT
>DJYX01000054.1:1502-39714 GCA_002450295.1 Deltaproteobacteria bacterium UBA6967 | reverse complement strand
GGCGCGTAGCTCAGTGGGAGAGCACTACCTCGACACGGTAGGGGTCGTCGGTTCAATCCCGACCGTGCCTACCAAATCATCTAACTTTACTGGAGGCGACCATAGGCATTCGTAGATCGAAAGCTCCAAACAAGCAAGATGACTCAATACGAGTCAATGATCAAATCACCGCTCTGCGGATCAGATTGATTGATGGAGAGGGTGGACAGGTTGGAGTGATTACAGTTGCTGATGCCCTCACCAGAGCTCAATCGGATGGACTTGATTTAGTTGAAGTTTCTCCTAAGGCGGATCCGCCTGTTTGCCGGTTGATGGACTACGGAAAGTTCAAATACCAGCAAAGCAAAAGGCAACATGCTGCCAAGGTTCATCAGAAGGTAATACATCTGAAGGAGGTGAAACTCCGACCAAAAATTGAAGATCATGACCTACAGTTCAAGGTGCGAAACGCTCTTCGCTTCCTTGAAGAGGGCGACAAGGTTAAAGTCAATGTCGTTTTCATGGGTCGGGAGATGGCCCACAAAGATTTGGGCTTGGTTCTTATTGAGCGATTCCTAAGCATGATTGGTGAGAACGGGATTGTTGAGCAACCTGTCCGTAATGAGGGACGCTCTATGTTCATGATTCTCGCCCCATCAAAAAAGAAGTAATATGGCTGGTTACAAAATGAAAACCCACAAGGGTGGGGCAAAGCGATTCAGAATGACGGGATCTGGAAAGTTCAAACGGAAAAAAGCTTACTTGCGCCATGGCATGCGCAAGCGTAGTAATGATGCAAAGCGCAGCCTCAGACAAAAAGGGTATGTTGAGGGCAGTGATCATCAAGCAGTCGTCGCATTGCTCCCATACGCTTAAAGGACCTGATCAATGGCACGAATTAAAAGAGCAGTACACGCTCGCAAAAAAAAGAATGCATATTTAAAATCCGCTAAAGGGTATCGAGGTGGCCGCGGTCGTCTATGGCGAACTGTTAAAGACGCAGTAGAGCGTGCCAGAGAGTATTCTTACCGTGATCGTAAGGTTCGCAAGCGTGATTACAGACAACTGTGGATCATGAGGATCAACGCAGCTGTTCGTGAACATGGTTTGAATTATAGCGTGTTCATGCACAGCCTGAAAGCTGCAGGAATTGGGCTTGATCGAAAATCACTTGCTGATCTCGCCTACGAAAACCCTGCTGAATTTGCAAAACTTGTGGAACAAGCGAAGCAAAAAGCTGCCGCCTGATTTCTACGGGAGTCACATGACTCCCATCACTCTCCGTCCGCTTCTCCTACCAATAGTTTTTCCACTTCAATCTGATCAAGCGGGGCCCAAGTACCGGCACACTTGCCTTCAGGATTTCTTTCTAATCTCTCCGATACTTCTTCTAATAAAAGCTTTGAGTAGTTCACTTCCATGATTTCTTCCATGAATTTGGAGTGAATGGCTAGCTGCTTCGGAAAAACTCCGAGCAGAATTTAAATCCAGTAGGTAATTGAACAACCAAGGAGTTTTCTGAAAGACTTTAACAACTTGGTTGACCAATGATGGACGACGATGCAAAAGCAGAGTGAGCCGAGTGAGCCAATAGTAGCTTCTCATCAAGGCAGGTAGTTGGTTGGAATAATCAATCACCAGCTCATCTAACCTTGGCTTCTCTTTTTGCTTTTCCAGTATTCGATCCACCAGCAAAGCTTGTTCCATGGCATTACTGATTCCTTCTCCTGTGATTGCATCCAAATATCCTGCCGCATCCCCCACCAATACCACTTTCCCAGTTCCAGTTCGTTTTACTGTTTGATGAAGCGGACCGATTCCAATCAATTGATCCTTAGCTTCGCTCAAAAGCAGTTTTGGTCCTAAATTACTGAATACTTGTACTGTTTCTTTCAAAGAAATTGGCTTTTGCCAACTTGATATCAATTCTCGGCGACTTAGAATAGCAACGCCAACAGTATTCGGGGATACAGGTGTGACATAGGCCTCCATATCCTTTGACCAGTGGACCTCTACCAAATTGGTCCATGGTGTAATTTGATAATGCTGCCTCAAGCCCCATCGCTTTAGTTTGGAGGGGAGACCATTTAATCCAGCCCAACTTCTAATGGGAGAGTGCAATCCGTCTGCAGCGATCAGAAGATTTGGCCTCAGGGTTTGGTGATTGAAATGGACGATAGGTTGCTCTGGTGAGCCTTTCAATGTAGCAACCGTATTTTCAAGGATTTTGATTTTTGGCTCTTGTTCAGCGGCCTGACTGAGTAGTTTTGAAAGTTCAGAGCGTTCAATTCCCCACCCATCGCCTTTGCCAAAATAGCCTGATGTGCACTCACCGTTTGGAGCAATATATCGAATTCCTGAAAACTTCTGGTATTCCATTTTGTTGATCAATTCCTGAGGAACCAAGTGCTTCAGGGCATCAACTCCACCTGGCATCAACCCTTCTCCACAGGCTTTGATCACAGGAAAAGTGCGCTTCTCCACAATAGTTGTGTCAAGGCCTCTTCTCGCACAAATCAATGCTGCCGATAGACCTGCTGGGCCACCGCCAACGACAACTACTTCTGACATTAGATTTCCCTGCCCATTTGCCAGTCTGCTCTGAGGTTTTGGAAATTAACAAAACACTTATCGTTTCTAAACATTACTCCCCTAAATTGCTGGTAGTGCAAACTTTCCATGAAGGAGTCGTGGCCGATGAAAGACTATTACCGAGCTATTTTTATCTCAGATATTCATCTTGGGACCAAGGGTACGCAAGCCAACCAACTCTGCCATTTCTTGAAGCACAATGAGTGTGATCAACTCTATCTTGTTGGAGACATCATTGATGTCTGGAAACTGAAGCGCAAGGTTTACTGGCCACAAGAACATTCTAACGTCATTCGCCGTATTCTAACAATGGCCAAACGGGGTACCAAGGTACACTACATCCTTGGAAATCATGATGAAGCTTTACGTAACTGGCTCAGTTTCGATATGAGGTTTGGTAATATAGAGCTGTCAAATGAATGTATACATCAAAGCAAAAGAGGACAGCGATACTTGGTAATCCACGGAGATCTTTTCGATGGAATTGAGTCTTTCAACACCTGGCTTTACGCATTAGGCGACCGAGCATACGATGTCGCGCTGTTTCTGAACCGCTGGATCAACATCATCCGTCGGTCGATTGGCTTTGCGTATTGGCCACTTAGTAGAATCTTAAAGGCACAGGTTAAGCGGGCAACTAACTTTGTCTTCAAGTTTGAATCGAATGTTGCCACCTACTGCGAAAAGCAAGGTTACGATGGGGTGATTTGTGGGCACATCCATACACCTGAAATTCGTAAAATTGGCAACGTGGTTTATATGAACGATGGTGACTGGGTGGAATCGTGTACAGCGTTGGTAGAAACTCAAGATGGAGAGTTTAGAATTATTGATTGGCACCATCATGATGATGATGTCATTTCCGAAGCGATGAAAAATCTGAAGAACCAGGAAAAAGAAAAGAAAATGAGTCGAGAAGCCGTTCCTCAGTGAGGTTCGTTAAGCTATTCATTTTAAAGGAAAGGCATACACCCCATGCGTTTCGCCCTAGTAACTGACGCCTGGCACCCCCAGGTCAACGGAGTCGTCCGTTCTCTATCGACAATGGTTGAAATTGGCAGAGCCAAAAATCACGAGGTTCTGGTGATTCAACCGCAAGATTACCCGACCTTCCCTCTTCCAAGTTATCCCGAAATACGCTTGGCAACAACGCCTTGGAAAATGATGAATATATTGAGGGAATTTTCTCCTGATGCAGTTCACATTGCTACCGAAGGATCTTTGGGGATATTCGCTAGAATTTGGTTATCTCACTTGAGGATTCCATTCACCACAAGCTACCACACTCGCTTTCCTGAGTATGTTCAAGAACGGCTACCCATCCCACTGTCCTGGGGATACAGCTTCTTAAAGTGGTTTCATGGGGCGGCGGAAAGAGTGATGGTACCAACTCCTACGATGGGGCGGCTTCTCAATCAGCACAGGGTTCACCAAAAGACGGTTATCTGGAACAGAGGAGTCAACCATGAACTCTTCCGACCACGTCCCCAGGAAGATTCCTATGGCCCGCGTCCTTATTGGCTTTGCACAGGCCGCGTCGCTGTCGAAAAAAATATTGAGGCTTTCCTCAGGCTTGATTTGCCGGGCACTAAAATCATTGTGGGTGATGGCCCCGCTCGAGAATCAATGCAGAGAAAGTATTCCGAAGCTGTTTGGCTCGGTTACAAATTTGGAGAGGAATTGGCCAAACTCTATGCTGATAGCGATGTTTTTGTGTTTCCTTCTAAGACAGACACCTTTGGGAATGTGCTACTGGAGTCAATTGCCTCAGGAACACCAGTAGCAGCCTTCCCAGTTCCTGGTCCTCAAGATGTCCTGAAGCCAGGAGTGGATGGAGTATTATCAGAAAATCTCAAAGAGGCCTGCCTCAATGCTTTAAAATTAGATAGAGATGTTGTTCATCAAAGCTCTATGGATTGGGATTGGGATGCCTGCTTCCAGACTTTCCTGTCCCATCTGGCTCCTATTGAAAGTGGTAAATTCGGGTACCAGTTCAACGAATTCGACTCCCCAACCATCTTGCCTACTTCAGATTAGTTGGTTGTAGTCCATTTCAGGAGGGGTTGCCCCATTCGTACCTGTTTTCCAAATTGTAATTCAGGGAGAGGCTCCACATCTTTGTTGAATAGCAAAATTATTGTAGAGCCGTGCTCAAACCAGCCCAATTCCTGACCTTTGAGATAGTTGGATTGGCAGGGAACCTCGTTCGGGCCTTGATAGCGAAGATTCAACAAAACATCTAGCGCATGCAGTCTCATGCTTGCAACTAATACGGCTGCAACCGGAACCATTAAAAAATCAACTGCTGCCGCAGTCTGCAAGTGCATAACGATTCTCTCGTTCTTGCAGAAAAGCCTTTCCACGCGCTTCAAGGCAATTGGGTTTACATTCCAAGTGTCGCCACTGATATAAGTCACATGTGTTAGCTGCACATCACAGGGAGCATGAAACCGATGGTACATGCTGGAGGTCAAGCGCAGTGTGAGATAATGGCCACCCTCCAACTTTTCATCCCAACCCCGACTAAATGGACTCTCTCCCAGCAAACTTTGGAGACTGTAGGGAAAGCCCTTGGCTTGGAAAATCTGATTCTCTTCAATTTTTCCTGAGCAGCCAACAATCGCATCACACGGCGAGGTTAGGATGTTTGGATTGGGATGAATCGGTCGCAGACCCGGTCTTAACTCCCTTGTAAAACAGTCATGCAGGCTCTTAAAAGTCTTGGTATTGGACTCAGAAAGATCTAAATCGCTGAAGGTTTGCCAGAGCGCAATGGAACTTTTTACAATCCAGGGATGCTCTAGCTTACTCCACCAACCCATAAAACGAGTTAGGGTGATTCTAGGAATTCGATTAGTCAGCAAAAAATTGAGATCTTCCTGCTGAGCAAGCTTTTTAAGAAAATTTGTCAATGGTCCTTCATTTAGTTGTAAAAATTTAGTCAACACATCAACCCAGGAACCTTTTGGAAACCACTCTCATTAGTCTTAGCCTACTGGCTGCGCTCAGTCCCAAAATTTATCGTAGAATCCAACTGTCCCGAGCAAAGCACAGATCATTAGCGGGTCATTCCCGAATAGCAAAATTTCTCGCACGCTTATTGCCCGGTTATGCATTAGGTGAAGAGCTTTTCTTTATTGCAGATGGAGCCCCAGATGATGTGGCTGAGAAAAGGAAAAATGGATTTAATAGCCTTGCTCGAACACTACAAAAACATAAAAAAACACTTAGTTTAACCACAGAGGCCAAGGAGCACCTGAGTGATTTGCAGTTCACATCAGTTTATCGAATTCCATTTGCATTCAGCCCCTACGCTAGAGAGCACCTCAAGGTTGGAAGCGTTGCAAAGTCATTTGATGGCGTCATTTTGACAGACTTGGATGATTGTCAATTTTATGACCTGACAGGTTCCTATGGAGTAAACCTTTTTGGTTCGGACTTTTATAAGCGTACTATGCGAATAGGCCTAGAAGAAGGTGTTCCTCTCGGCCCAGCATTAGGGGTTTATCATCCGCATGTGGCCAGTAACGCATCTCGACTCTGTAAAATCAGTGGCATGGATGAAGTTTCATTTCACATGTCTGGAACAGAGGCTGTGATGCAAGCTGTCCGGCTAGCCCGCTACCATACGAGGCGCACGCATCTTGTTCGTTTCTGTGGAGCCTATCACGGGTGGTGGGAGGATGTTCAGCCAGGGCCTGGAAACCCACAACCACCACATGAAACATATACCTTAGCTGATATGAGTGAGCGCTCCCTACAAGTATTGCGATCTCGTAAGAATATTGCCTGTGTTTTAGTAAATCCTTTACAGGCAATCCATCCTAATCGGAATGCCCCTGGAGATTCAACGCTGCTAGATGGAAGCCGCAAGGCTCAATATGATCGAACGTCCTACACATCATGGCTGAAGCAATTGAGAGAAGTATGCACTGAAAAAGGAATTGCTTTGATTTTTGATGAAGTGTTTCTGGGATTCAGATTAGCCCCTGGTGGTGCACAAGAATATTTTGGGATTCAAGCGGATCTCGTTACTTACGGAAAGACGCTTGGTGGCGGTTATCCTGTTGGAGTGGTTTGTGGCAAACATCACTGGATGAAACGCTGGAAAGAAAACCGTCCTGCAGACATCTGCTTTGCTCGTGGGACATTCAATGCCCATCCTGTGGTGCTGTCAGCAATGAAGGCATTTCTGGATGAGATTGAAAAGCCCGAGATCCAAGCTCTTTACGAGGGGCTGGACGAAAGATGGAATCAACGTTGTGAAAAATTCAACCACACCATGAGGAATTTTGATTTCCCTATTCAAGCCACAAATATGTCCTCTGTTTGGACAATCAGCTATACTCAACCAGGACGCTATCACTGGCTACTCCAATTTTATTTACGTGCCGAAGGACTGGCTCTCAGCTGGGTTGGTACAGGACGGCTGATTTTCAGTCTCAACTACGGAGAAACTGAATTCCAGGCAGTTCTGGACCGCTTCGTGTCAGCGGCAAAAAAAATGTCAGAGGATGGCTGGTGGTGGCAGAATCCGAAGCTAACGCATCGTAGCATTCGCTTACAGATTCTACGTGAAACCCTAGGTTGGCCTGAAAAGACTAGTGATTAGGAATTGGCTCAAGATCACCCATGTCCATTACAGGATCTCGCTCAAAGCGTTCCCCTCGCAGTAGATGTAGCGGAGCTCTATAGTAGATGTAGATATCGTGAAAAGGATCTGTGATGATTTTTGTCATCCAAACAAATCCAGTCTTGAGATCCTGTTGAACGAACAACTGAATGCCGCGAAACAAGACAGCCGCAATGCCCAAATAAAGCCAAGCTGTGCCCACTGCTTCTATGAAGCTAAGCCAATCATTGTGTTCCGGTAGAATTCCCAAAAAGCCTGGATTGAAGTAAATTGCCATCGGCAACAGTGCCCAGATACTGAGCAGAACAACTTTGCGCTTTAGGTTGTAGCCGACCTTGATTTCTTCCTTGTGCTCATGGGAAGCCCGGTTCACATGATCGTAGCTGTGGGGCTCGAAGAAGAAGTGTCCAGCCTGTCTTGTGGTCATTGAAAACGTCCAAGCCACGATTGCAGACCAGACTGGGTTGATGAACAGCATCACATATGAACCCAGAAAAGATAGAGCACTAATAAGATGCAGGGATTGGTTGATTCGGCAGTGGTGATAGAAGCGATGGTCATCCCAACGCTGTTCGCGAAGAGTTTCGAGGAACTGTTTCACGTCGACTCCAGGGGTGATGGTTCGAACGAATAAGGGTGAAGTGGAAAACGCCAAAACCCTCTGCACTAAGTACACCTTCCTTGGTGTCAGCTTCCGTGCAAATATTAAGTTGGCAGTTTTGCGAACTAAAAATGAACTAATGAAAGTTTAATGATAAGTCCAGTTATTATTTATGATGTCACTTTTTGGAATATTTGGCTTTTACAGTCAGTAAAGGTCGTCTGTTTTGTATCCCCGAAATGATCAATTTAAATTACCGATGCAACTGATTCTTAAATTATTATCCTTCATTTTTTTGGTGGTTTTCTCAGCTGGAGTCAGCACTGCCTCTGAGATCAAGCTTGGACAAAGTCTACCAGAAGTTAGCCTAACAGAATTTGGAAAACTCAATCTTGAGGGAGAGCAGATCAGCTATGTTCCGTGGAACAGTCGGGAACTTCGTGGAAAGGTGTTCACAATTTACCATCTGGCTGGGACCCGTTCAGCGGCATCCTTGAATGATGACTTCATTGATCGACTTTTGGAGGAACAGTTTGACTTACTCCCGGGTAATCCCCATCAGACATTCAACATCATCAATTTGGACGATGCTATGTTCGGCACCTCTGGTATCGTCCAGCGCACTGTGGAAGACCGTAAGCGGAAGTACATCGTACCTGGCTTCGTACTGGACAAGGAGGGAGTGATTCGCAATGCATGGGGATTAGCTCCAGAGAGCTCTGCAGTGATCATCCTTAATAGAGCTGGAAAAGTGGTTTTTTTCAAGGATGGACAGCTAAGCCAAGCAGAGATTGATCGTGCTGTTCAATTGATCAAACAAAATCTCTAGCTGACTTTTCTCTAACATAAATCTCATTAGGTGCTAACACTCATCAGGCAAAATTTTTATAAATATTTTTTGCTTTTGATGAGGAATAAGGATGGTTCGTAAGCTAACGCAAACCAACATTGAAGACCCTTTGATCAGCCTAAGTGAGATCCTTCCTAAGCCATTCAACAGATTGGCTCCCGAGCTAGAAATTCTGACTGGAATAAGCCGCTTGAATCGAGAATATGAGCAACTTCCAGTCGACCTGACATCAGCTAATTTCTGGGAGACCTCACTCAGCGCACTGAAGGTTGAGCCTCGAATTTCAGAGGAGGATCTGCAACGCATCCCTGCCAAGGGCCCTCTCGTCATTGTGGCCAATCATCCCTTTGGTGGGCTTGAAGCTGTCGTCCTCGGCACGTTACTGAAGCAAGTTCGCCCAGACTTCCGGATGATGGGCAATTATCTGCTCAACAAGATCCCCGAAATCCAGCCCTGGATTTTCCCAGTCGATCCCTTCGGAAATCTGTCTTCCAGTCCAGCCAACAGCAAAACACTACGGGAAGCAGTGCGCTTTGTGCGTGTAGGGGGAGCGCTAGTCATTTTCCCCGCTGGTGAGGTCTCTTATCTCCACTTGAAGTCACTGCGCATCATGGATTCAGCGTGGACACCTCATGTTTCAGCAATTTTGCGAATGACAAGAGCGACGGTCCTGCCGATGTTTTTTCGAGGTCAGAACAGCATCCTCTTCCAGTTGCTTGGTCTGATTCATCCAAGATTGCGGACCGGGTTATTGATCCGAGAACTTTTCAACAAGCAAGGGTCCTCTGTTGAGATTTTCGTTGGGAAAGGTGTTCCTCACAAGCGGTTGCAGGAATTTGAGTCCAACGAAAAACTGATTGATTACCTTCGATTCAAGACTTACTTCCTTGCGAATCGACGACACAAACAATGGATTCCATTACCCAAATTGCTTCGTCAGTCTCGATCAGTTCGAAGGCCAATTGCCCAGGCATCTGCCCGAAATCAGTTGAGCTTGGAGGTAGAAGGCCTGCCACAGGAACAGTTGTTGGTGGAAACGGAGGATTTTCTTGTAGGCTATGCAAATCACACTCAGGTCGATGAGTTGATGCATGAGATTGGCAGGTTGCGAGAAATTACCTTCCGTGCCGTCGGAGAAGGATCGGGGAAGTCTTTGGATTTAGATGCCTATGACGCAAGCTATCTGCACCTGTTTCTCTGGAGTAAGACAGAGGGCAGGTTGGCAGGTGGATATCGGCTCGGTTTGGCCGATAGAATCACTAGAACTGCTGGAGTGAATGGACTTTACACTCATTCACTGTTTGAACTGAGCTCAAGATTTGTCGGAGAACTGAATCCCGCAATCGAAATGGGGCGCTCTTTCATCCATCCTAACTTTCAAAGACAGGCAGCACCTCTATCTTTGCTTTGGCGAGGGATCGGGGAATTCATCGTCCAGCACCCTCAGTACCAGAATCTCTTTGGGCCCGTTAGCATCAGTCACAGCTACTCCAGGACGTCAAAGAATCTTTTACTTCGTTTCCTCAAAGCAAACCATTTCGATCACCGCCTGTCTCAGGAAGTTCGCCCAAGAACTCCATACCGACATCCACAGTCTATCCCAACAAAAAACAGTTTGAGCAACACCCCCAATGATCTAGAAGAAATTAGCAATCTAATTTCGGAGATTGAGCAGGATAACAAGGGTGTTCCTGTGCTGGTACGTCATTACCTGCGCTTAGGAGCTCAGTTCCTCTCCTTCAACGTGGATCGAGACTTTTCAAATGCATTGGATGGACTGATTGTTGTCCACGTGCCTTCTATTCCGCTAGCCTTGGCTAAGCGTTTCATGGGGAAAGATAGCGCACTTGCTTATCAGGAGTATCACCAAAGTCGAGAAGTCAAATACTCACAAGTGGTCTGATACCGTTCATCAAATGGGATTGGGTTCGTAGAAATTTCGGGTGAGTCCCCCCTCACAAGTACTGCTTGAGGTCCACTCGGAACCAATCGATACGGCTCACTATAGTCTAAGATGCTACTGACCCAGTTCCATCCTCTTCTTTCTCATTTCTTCCTTTCTAGAATTGTCAATAATTCGATGTGTGGTGTGGCTGGAAAAAAATTGAATGCCTGCTGCCACTTTAGCTGATAGCAGGCCTGAAGGTCTTTGAGATCTCGCGCACAAGTGCTTACATTGCAGGAGAGATAGATCAATCTCTTGGGCTTCACCTTGAGGAGTTGCTGACGAACCTGATTGGCAATGCCCGCCCGTGGTGGATTGAGTAGAACAGTTTGCTGCCCACCAATTTGTTTCAAGGCTTGTTGTACTTTTGAGGGAGTGACCTGGAAGTGAGGAATTTCTTTGGTGTTTCTCTGAGCGAAATGGATTGCGTCAGGGTTTTCTTCAACAATCATACAGCTTTGTGTCTGTTCAGCATGGGGCAAACTGAGAGTTCCCACCCCACCATATAGATCTAAGACCTCTTCTCCCTTGATCCATTCACCGACTACGGGCACAAGCGATTCCAGGCAGAATGGATTGATTTGAAAGAAACCTAGCCCGCCAAAACAGATTCTGGCATTCTCAGCAGATTCGAACAATTCACTTTGAGAGACAGCCTCTTTTGGGAAATTCTCAGAATAAGCAATGAACTGAAAATCCAGTTTTGGCCAGTGGCGCTGATGAGAAGTTAAACGTTGTTTTGCAGCTGCATTCAGCTGGAGTAAAGCAACAACCTGCCCTGCTCGATTCCCTCGCAAAACCAAGCGGCCCATCTCCTTTGGTCGGAGTTGAGCGTCGTCAAGCAGGAGGATCAATTCCTGAGATGCCCGTTGCAAGGTGGGTAGCCCGAGTTGACAAGTTTCTACAGGAATTGGATTTTGACTCGCAGGCTCATGAAGTGCCAAGTGCAGCCGGTTCTTCACTTCGGTAAAATGGAATTCCAACCGATTGCGGTAACCCAACCTAGGCCCTTCCTCAATCACCTGTAAATCGTTGTGGCAGAGCACAGTTTGACGTTGGAGGGTATCTAGGACAATCTGACGTTTCCAGTAAGCTTCTAATTCTGGAGCAAGAATTTGCCAGGGACTACAGCAGTGAAAGTGATCTTCCTGTGGTGCGATTCGCTCTGGAGCTTCTTCCAGGATCCGGACGAGCCGTGCTTCTGAAAAATCTCCTCGCTGTTTCTGTAATTGGATCTCTACGACCTCTCCAGGTAAGGCGCCTGGAATGAAAACAACCTGTCCCTTTAAGTGCCCCAGCCCTGCTCCACCGAAGACAAGTTTTTCAACTTGGCATTGGAAAAGAGCCACTAGAGATGTCCGTCTGCCAGAAATAAGTCATCACGGTGAATTACTGCTCTTGTATGTCCGTTGGCTTCACTGTGCTGGAGCAAGACCCGCAAAGCTTGAGCGGATTGAGCTGCGAGTCCAACCCCAATGAGTTCGTGCTGGAGGTTGAAGATATTGACTGGGTCCTTGGCACTAAAATTACCTTGGACCTCACAAACGCCGGAGAGCAAGAGACTCTTTTTATGCACTCGTAAAGCTTGTTCAGCACCCGAATCCACATGTAGTTCACCTTGACTCAGCGCTCCTGCCGCGAGCCACTGGCGGTAGCCTCTGAGCTTTGATCCATGAGCTACGAAATGAGTGCCCACCTGCGCACCATCCAAGATTTTGAGAACAGTATTGGGCTCTTTCCCGGCAGTGATATAGGCATTAATCCCAAAGGAGATCGATTTCCCTGCCGCGCGTACTTTGCTCTCCATCCCTCCACGACCCACGTTGGTTCCTGGGCGCTGGCAATGCTGAAGCAACTCCTGATTCACTTGTTTGACTTCGGGAAGCACCACATCGTTGAAAGAACCATCAGTTTGTTGCTCACGAACCAGTAGCCCTGGTGCACTAGTCAGAAAAAATAGATGACTAGCGCCTGCCAATGCAGCAAAAGAAACAGCGAGTTGGTCGTTGTCACCAAAGAACGGTAACTCCTCTGTGGAGACCACATCGTTTTCATTGATGATCGGTAAGATTCCAAAGTGCAGCAGCTGTTGGACGGTATTGCGGATATTCAGATACGATTGGCGTTTGGCAAAGTCAGCCCGAGTGACGAGCACCTGAGCTACGAGGATTTGGTGTTCCTGAAAAAATTCTGAGTAGATTTGCATCAGTCGAACTTGACCAACGGCCGCCAACATTTGTTGAATGCCCAATTCTTTACGACCCTTACCTGGTGTTGCTGCTTGCGGAGGGTTCGGGAGGACCGTGCAGCGTTCCCGACCGGCTCCAATTGCGCCTGAGCTGACGAGTAAGACTTCATGGCCTCTCTGGCGTAATTCAGCAATCGTTTTTGCGAGTTCTTGGATCAGGTTATAATCCAATTTGCCATTGGGTTGCTGAAGAACATAAGTCCCCACTTTGAGGACAATGGTTTGTTGGGAGGACGTCGACATCGAAGAAAAGATATTGAGAGATGAGAAGAAGGTACGGGTTAGAAACGATTTATAAAATTCAACAAAAACAGTTGTATGTAATGAAAAGAAGAAGTACTTGGGGGTGAGGCAAGCAGATTGCAGATTACCATCTTAACAATAACGAATACAGCTGGATAATTAGGCATCTCCGGGTGCGATCACGGTTGACAAGGAAATCTGTTATGAGCAAGCATGCGCAGTACCATCGGGAGGATCTCCTTCCGGAAGATCGAAACCGGGAAAATGAGAAAAAGAAAGACGAAAACTTTCTGAATTTGTGGAGTTACCTCAGCCGGCGTTACCCAGATATTGATATCGAGAGCAAGCCCTTCATGGAATTGATTCAATTGAAGACGGCTCTGGAAGGTCCTCGAGAATTGCGCCACTGGAATAGTGACATTGCCACCGTTCGCAAGCGCTGATTATTCCTGCTCCACTGAGCTTCATGCATGGCTGTTTCAGGCTTCAGCGAAGAGTTTTTTGCAGAGCGGTTTCGTCGTCCTGGGAACCTTGATGTCCTTGAACAGCAACTCCGCGACTACGATCTTCAGAAAACGGAGCAAACTTTTGATAAGGAGTTTGTTCTCAAAAACCTGCACTTCTCAGCAAAACTTCCGGAGAAGGCAGTCACACTGCTCAAACACCTCATTCCTTCCATCCTCGAATTTTCTGCGAGCCTAGACCTGAGGCTTCGCGATCCGAATCATCAAATCCGCTTTCTACCTGTTCATGAATTTGAGTCTGAGTCTGGTTTACAGTTGCAAGGGAAGGTGCCCTTGCCAGCTTCCAGACTTGATTTCAATGAAATTTCAAGAGTTTACACGATCACTATTATTCTGCCAGAAGAGATCAAGACTAGTGAACAGATCATCAACATCACTCGCACCCTGTTTTCAAAGCTGATTGGAGAAATTTATCTGAATGAGAGCGTACTGCCAATGGAATTCTACCAGCAGGGTGCTGATAGCGAGCAGTCGGGTGTGAGCGCGGGGATGCTTGAAAAGCTGGACATCCTCCGTACTCAGGAAGTTTCTAGCGCAGGCTGGGACCAGCAGTGTCAAAGTTTTGCACAGCAGGGCCGATACTCGCTCAAGAAAGATGGAGAGAAGATCCGGGCTCAACTGACGACCCACTGGAGACAGCTTTGGGAAGCTCAGGCCCTATCAAAACAAATCAACCAAGTGATTGAACAAGCCTTTGAAGACTTTCTGGAGACCTTTCGCCGTAATCCAACGGATGTTTTGCAAAAGAGTTTGCTGGAGGTCAAGAAGTTGGATCGACAAATTCATTTTCTACTTCCACATGAGCATCGAGCATATTCAAGGTTTGAACGTGAAGATCCTGCACATTACCTCAGGGCAGCTTCCAATAAGCTGGAAGAAATTGATGGGTTGGTTGGTTTTATTTCAGAGTTGGCAGCCAATCTGGAAGAGGGTCAGGAGGATTGGGAGCCTGAAGAAATGCTGAAACAGTTGGCAAGTCGGATGAGACAGCTTCAACAAGAACGCAAAGCGCTGGTTTTTCTGTTACCAAATCAGCCGATTTCACTAGCATTACAACGAGAGCGCCAGCAACTTCCGATTCAATTGCTTAAACAATTGCCCAGAAGCTTACCGGTCAAAGAATGGTCAGGCCTTGTTAAGGAACTGCAGGGACAGTATGAAAACTCTATTTACTTAAAGCTCTGGGAGGCGCTTCGAGGACTGCATCGTTGGATCAGCTTGAACCAACAGCATTCAGGAAAAAATCCCCTTGAAGATGAACATGTCCAGCGTCTTCAGCAGCTACTTAGAAATTTTCAATTTCGGTTGCCGTCGATTCAACAAACACGCTCAACGACAGGAGTTTTGATCAATTGTGCTGAAGAATTTTCACGCAATGATCAGCGTCAACGCTTTCCACTGGGAGAGTTTCGCAAGGCGTGGAGCTATTTCATCTCATCAATTCTGATTACACGCTATTACGAAGCACATACAGGTCAACAGCGTTTCAATAAGGAACGCTACATGGATTCGATCAGACATTTTGTAGAGCGCCAAGTCCACCGAGGGATCAACTACTACCACTTAGTTTTATTGTTTTTACGAATCTATGAGGAACGTGAACAAGACAAGCAAGTGGTCCCCTACCTACTTTACATGATCCACTACCCCCAAGCGTCTCTACGATTTATTTTTCACCGATTGTTGGCTCCGATTCCTTCTGGTCGTCACTATGAAGAAGATGAACTCCCTCGTCGAATGAAGCGAGTCGAAGAGTACACCTACACGCTCTTGAAAGTGTATGAGAATCGATTGCAGACTGCGATTCTTGAGGAAAATGACGGACGTCCCTTCACCGAGGCTCTACGCAAATCTCGATTAGGAGCTGAGTGATGAAGTTGTTAAGGAAGTTCTCTGTATAGGAAGAGTCAATCTTCCATGAACTGAATTTCTTTACCCCGAATCCCATGCTGGATTTGGCCATCCACAAAAACGGTCTGACCATGAACGATGGTGCGAACCGGCCATCCTGTTAATTCCGTGCCTGCGTAGGGAGACCAGTTTACCTTCGTGAACAGTTTCCCGTTTTCCACGGTTCGCTTCAATTGTGCATCGACCAAGGTCAGATCGGCATCGTATCCCACCTGAATCCTGCCTTTGTTTTTCATCTTATAAAGTCGAGCAGGCGCTTCACTCATCCACTTTGCGATTTCTACCAAGCTGCAGTCTCCTTGACTATGCCTTGTCAGGAGTAATGGCAGGGAAGTCTCTACTCCGGGCATCCCCGATGGAGCCTTACCATAAGGAGCATCCTTCTCTTCAAGAGTGTGTGGGGCGTGATCAGTGGCAATGCAGTTGATGATATCATCTTTGAGTGCCTGCCAGAGTGCCTTGCCATGACGTGGACTGCGCAAGGGAGGATTCATTTGGGCTAGAGTTCCTAGTTTTTCGTAGCAGTCTGGAGCTGTCAGCGTGAAGTGTTGTGGGCAGACTTCCGTGGAGATCTTGTGATCCCTTGGTAAGCGGCGTAACAGTAGGGTCTCTTCTTCAGTGGTGAGATGTAGAATATGAAGCCGTCTTTTGTATTGGATAGATAGACGAACTGCTAATTCAGTTGCCTCCAGCGCCGTGGCCTCATCTCGAATTTTGGGATGTGCCTTGACATCCTTACATCCTTGGAGCAGGGCCGTGTTGTCTCGAATTTGACGTTCACTCTCGGCGTGTACAGCAATCAGGCGGCTACCATTGGCAAAAATTCGCTCTAGGTCTTCTTCACGATGAACGAGCAGGTCTCCAGTAGAAGAACCCATGAAGACCTTGATTCCACAAACATTTGGAACGGTGTTGATCTCAGCTAGGTTTTCAGGCGTGGCACCAACAAAGAATCCATAGTTGACCACACACTGTTCGGCAGCACGTTGTTTTTTGGCAGCCATTCGTTCTGCATTGATCACCGCTGGATTATTGTTGGGCATATCCAAGAAACTGGTGACTCCTCCGGCAGCAGCAGCTTTAGATCCAGTATGTAAATCTTCTTTGTGAGTATTTCCTGGCTCTCGAAAATGCACCTGAGGATCGATCAAGCCCGGGAAGAGAATCAAACCAGAAGCATCTAGAGTTTCTTTACCGTCAGGCAATCCACGACCAATGGCGCTGATGATCCCATCTTCTACCAAGACATCAGTTTGTTGCAGCTGATCGGGTAAAACGACAGTGGCATTTCTAATACAGAGGCTGTTAGTCATGGGTTGGATTTTTCCTGGATAATCGGCAGTTGTTCGTTTTTTCCAAAAATGTAGAGCAGCAGTGCAGCCCGAATATAGACTCCGTTACGCAGCTGAGACCAGTACATTGCTCGTGGATTGGCATCGATCCCACTGGATATCTCCTGACGCCGAGGCAGAGGGTGAAGAATGATGGCGTGTTCGGGTAGTAGATTCACATTTTCTTCAGTGAGGCTAAAGTTGGCCAAGTCGATCTTGCCTGACTCTCCAGAGAGGTCGTACTCATCCTGTACGCGTGTCATATAAATGCAATCTACCTCAGGCAACACCTCGTTCAATTGGTCTGTGAAGTGTAGCCGAACCCCACGTTCCTCCAGGTGTAGTTGAAGGTCTGGAGAAATTTGAAAGCCCTTGGGCGCGACGGCATAGAAATCGAGATCTTCGTAATTAGCGAGCAAATACATGACTGAGCGCACAGCTCGACCACGTTGAAGATCTCCCACGAAAGCGTACCTCTTCCCAGAGATTCCACCCATTCGCTGGAAGGAGCGGTGCATCGTGTAGAGGTCCAGTAGCGCCTGGGTGGGATGCTGGTCCTTGCCACTGCCACCGTTGAGGATTGGGACACTGAAGCCGGTCCGATCTTGGCGATACGCGATGTATTCGCAAAAACCAGGTTTCGGGTCACGCATGATGACAAGATCGAAGTAGCTGCTAAAGACCCGGATCGCGTCTTCCTGACTCTCTCCCTTGTATTCAGAAGATAGTGCAGGATCTTGCACTTCCCCGGTTGTGATGCCGACAAGTTGGCAAGCAGTCAAAAAGGAGAGAAAAGTACGAGTCGAAGGTTGGGTGAAGTAAAGCATCGCCCGCTTGTGGCGTAGCAGACGAGAGAGGAACTCAAGACCTTCGTAGTCATGTGACATAGCCTTGAGTGTGTTGGCGACACCGAAGATTTCCTCCATCAGCGGACGAGGGAACTGTTGTGACATCATCACATGATATAGTCGACCTTCTCGCTGATAGTAGGGTAGTCTCTCGGCTACGGGCTGCCGAAGGTATTCATCAATCGTGAGCAAGCTCACAGTGTAGCCATCACTTTGCGGCAAGCTGCTGCTGTTTTTTCTAAGTCTTCTTCCGTATGAGCCATCGAGATAAAGCCACTTTCAAAGGCAGAAGGCGCCAAGTAAATCCCTTCCTTTAGCATACCCATGAAGAATTTACGGAAGCGATCCTGGTCTGATTCAGCCGCATCCTGATAATTGCGAACCGGTTTCTCAGCAAAGAAAAAGCCGAACATCCCGCCCATGACATTGGTCTGAAATGGAATTCCATTTTGTCCAGCGCTCTGCCTCATTTCATCGATCAGCCAGTTGGATTTTCGACTCAATTCCGCATAGGTGTCGGGAGCCTGTAAAATTTCCAATGTTTTGCGACCCGCTGCTACCGCCAGTGGGTTCCCAGATAAAGTGCCAGCTTGATATACTGGACCAGCAGGTGCGACCATCAACATCACATCTTGTCTGCCTCCATAAGCTCCAACTGGTAGACCTCCTCCAATCACTTTTCCGAAAATAGTCATGTCAGGGATAATCCCAAAGATCTCCTGAGCCCCTCCATAATCAACTCGGAAGCCAGTCATCACCTCATCAAACACCAACAAGGATCCATGAACATCACAGAGATTCCGCAATCCTTTCAGAAAATCTAGGTCTGGCACTACCATTCCCATGTTTCCTGCGACAGGTTCGAGAACCACGGCTGCGATCTCGGAACCATATTCGTCAAAGAGATCGGTGACCGACTCGAGATTATTAAAATCGGCAAGGAGAGTGTGTTCAACGAAAGACGCAGGTACTCCTGGGGAGTCTGGAAGGCCAAGAGTCATCACACCTGATCCCGCTTTGACCAATAAAGAGTCCACACTGCCGTGGTAGCATCCTTCAAATTTGATGATTTTATCTCGGCCCGTATATCCTCTGGCAACTCGGATCGCAGCCATGGAAGCTTCCGTGCCAGAGTTGGTCAGTCGGACCATTTCGACACTGTTCACTGCAGTACAGATCATTTCTGCTAGATGCACTTCTCCTTCGGTAGGTGTTCCAAAAGAAGCTCCTCGATGAAGCGCCTCTTCGATCGCGGCCATTACTTCAGGGTGACAATGTCCAAGAATAAGAGGCCCCCAAGAGCCAATATAGTCGATGTAGTCATTGCCATCGACATCGGTAATGTGGCTTCCTTTCCCCTCACGGATGAAAAGAGGTGTACTGCGAACAGATTTGAATGCTCGGACAGGGCTGTTCACTCCACCTGGAATGCGCAGTTGAGCCCTGGCGAAAAGCGAGGATGATTGGTTGATTTGCATTATTGAGTTGGTGGGTAGGTTCTGGGTCAGCGATGTTGACGACGTTCTTCGAGCTCCTGCTCTTCCTTTGCCTTCAGACTGAGAGTAGTGACGGGACGGGCTTCCAGACGTTTTCTTTCAATCGGCTCGCCGGTGATCTCACAAATACCGAAAGTACCATCTTCAATACGCTGTAAGGCAGCCTCAATCTTACCGAGTAACTTTCGTTCACGATCTCTGATCCTTAGGGTGTTGAAGTGCTCGGCTTCCAGGCTGGCTCGGTCGTTTGGATCCGGGTAGAGAGTAGACTCATTCTGCATTTCCTCAACAGTTGCTGCGCTTTCTGCGTAAATCTCATCACGCATTGCGAGCAACTTCTTGCGAAAATATTCCAATTCTTCTTCGGAAAGTGCAGATTCTGATGTGGTTTCTGCCATGGGTTATTTCCTCCCTGAATAAGAAACCAGAAAAGATTGTATTAGGTAAGAATCACAAAAAACTTATTTTGGCGGATTTCCAACCAAAAATAAAGTTTTGGGAAATCATGGGTAGTAAGAAATTTTTTTATTCGTGGTATGAATACTGCAGTTTGTGTATAAATGGCCTTAATAATTCTTGACTAAGACTAATTAGGCATCTGAAATCATTCACTAATAAAAAATTGATTTATTAAGGAGATCCCATGATCCTTCAAATCACTCGCGAAGAAATTCAAGCAGCTACCACTCGTTATCTGGAGCGAGGTGGACAAATTCAGCAGATTGACAAAGTAGTTGGAGAACCAATTTTCGGTGATGACCTAATTCTGACGGAAGATGTCCTGGAGATGATTGAAGTTCAGGAAAGCGATTTGTGGTAAGCAATGACGCAGACTTCCGAAAGAGGGACGAGTCATGAAGAATCAACCCCTTTCTCTGCGACAATTTGAAGAGATGCTGTGGCAGCAGACGCTGGAGCGAATGCGCCACGGATGGAATTCCCGGAAACGAAATCGGGAAGAAAATTTACCTCCTGTCTGAAACTCGTGCGCGAGTTTCCCCAATCGGCTCCTGCTTGAGTCTCTTGACAAAAAAAGCGTTAGGGCCTTCGCAGTAGCGAGGTTCAAAAGTTTTAGCGAAAACAAACATCATCGTTTTCCCCCCTTTCATTTCCAGCACTTCGAAACGCCAATCTTCTACCTGATCTAGAAAATGTCGGTGC
Source organism: Deltaproteobacteria bacterium UBA6967 (assembly GCA_002450295.1). Lineage (GTDB taxonomy): Bacteria > SAR324 > SAR324 > SAR324 > NAC60-12 > JCVI-SCAAA005. The sequence continues at coordinate 19,352 of DJYX01000054.1, read as the reverse complement.
AGTACCCGATATTTCTCCGCTTCTCGCTGCAACAGATACATTGAAGCCGGTGTCCATTCGTGTTCGACGCTACTTCCGTAGATTCCAGTTGGTTCGAATTCTGTCAGTTGACGGATTGCTTCAGCACAGCGGTTGCCAGATATGCTATTTCCTTGGGCAAACACCGGAGAAGCGAGAGCTAGACAGCAGAAGGATAACCAAAGTTTGGACATGGGCTTTCAAAAACTAATAGGTTCCACTTGTATTTGGTCTTTATGCAGCCGAATACGGTGAAAACTGGATGTAGACTTCTCGTCAATCATGGTCGATGAAGCCGAATTGACAACATGCAGCGAATGCGATGCATATTGCTGCACATGATGCCAGTTATGATGAATGTGTCCATGCAGGTATAGTCGAATCTGTGGCCGATTGCTCAGCCAATACTGGACCTGCTCCAAGTTCAACAACTCGTGTTTCGTGTCGTGTTCCCTGTCTGGGAAGCTGATTGGGTAGTGGTTGACCAGAACAAACCGCGTATCTGCCGCTTGTTGTTGCAGGTACTCGTCTGTGGCCTTTAGCGTTTGACGCCGGACACAGCCAGAAGCGCTGTACCAAGGTGTTGGTGTTGCGCTGTGCCAACCAATCAAGTGCCAATCCTGATTCAATCGACGGGTGTGAATTTCATTTTTGCCAAAGAAACTTCCAAAGTAGCTTCGGAAATAGTCTGATTCCTCAGTTTCGCTAACGTAGTAATCATGATTCCCAGGAACAATGCTAACTCTTTCCTGATTCTGTAAGAGAGGCCGCAAAGCCATTCGTGCTTTGGCAAATTCCTCAGGTAGCGCAAGTTGTGTGAGATCTCCGCTAATCACCAAGTGATCCCAACCCATCTGTCTCACAACTTCAATCAGTTGAAGGCAGCGTTGTGATGGATATTTTGAGCTCCGGTTCAGCCACCAGTTGGTAGCTCCCAGTAGTCGTTTAGAAAACCACTGGTCCCAATTTTTGGGATATGCACTGAAGTGTAAGTCAGACAGATGCAAGATTGTTAGCGAATCAGTTGACACAATCGCTCTGCTACTGGAATTTCGGATTGCGTTCGGAACTGATCAATGTATCCTTGCAAACGAATCAGGAGAGGGGCTTCCAGACAGTCTGAATCGCCAGATTTCAGGCGCTGCCGCTTTCGCTGTTTTCAGCATCCGCCAGTTGATCTCAAGATGGCATGCCAGAAAAAAGCCAAATCAATTTCGCCCCCGATCACCTCCCCTTTCATAATATTTTCAGCAATGGAGCCCAAAATGCGGAGAAATTCCTCCTTTCGACGCCGGTCCTCAGGAGCGTCAGCGAACCGAACTCGCCGAAGTTCGGTAGCGTTTCGAGAACAAGTGCTGGGTAGCCCCAGTTTGCCAGCACCAATCCAAAAGATGTTGGACGGAATAGAGCGACAGCTCGGCATTCGTGACTGGAGTCTGTCTACTTTGGCTGCTGTAGCCCTGTCACGAAGAGCCTGGATGATTCCAGTCTTGTTCGTACTGCTTGCCGGCTTCGTGATTGCTGCCGGTGGTGGTGGTGGAACTGTGGAAACGAACTTCCCAATTGCTCTGGAAGATTATAACGACCCAGAAGGAGGAGGAATCGGATCGATTCTGGCTTCTCGTATCGCAGAAAGCCCCTTCAATCTTGTGGGCTCATTAGTGTTCCTGTTAGCGATTTGCCACACTTTTGCGGCTGCTCCACTAACAGCAAAAGCGCACCACATTAAACACCACCACGAAGAAGAGCTTCGCAAAGCAGGGAAGTCTGAGGAGTTCATTAAGAACAGCCCATCTTTCAAAGCGGAGTTGTTTCACTTCATTGGCGAAGTGGAGGCAATCTTTGGAATTTGGGTAATTGCGTTAATGGTTGCTATCATTGGCTTCTACGATTGGTCTACCTTCAAGGACTATATCGCGCACACGGTAGTATATATTGAGCCAATGTTTGTTGTAGTGATCATGGCTATCGCCTCTACTCGTCCGATCGTAAAGCTAGCAGAGCAGATCATGGGTAGAGTGGCTGCTTTTGGTCAATCTACTACTCAGGCTTGGTGGTTCTCTATTTTGACTCTAGCTCCTTTGCTCGGTTCCTTCATTACTGAGCCAGCTGCGATGACAATTGCTGCTTTGTTACTAGCCAAGCAATTCTATGATTACAACCCAAGTCCTAAGTTTGCTTATGCGACAATCGGTTTGCTGTTTGTCAATGTGTCTGTGGGTGGAACGCTGACCCACTTTGCAGCTCCACCGGTTTTAATGGTCGCAGCGCCCTGGGGTTGGGACATCGCGTTCATGATGGTCAACTTTGGTTGGAAAGCTGTCATAGGTGTTGTGATAGCAAACATTCTTTACTACATCATTTTCAAGAATGAATTTGCCAACCTAAAGAAGTCTGACTCTAGCGAATCATCCGAAACAAATACGCCGGTCAAGTGGGAAGATCGTGAAGATCCGATTCCAGGTTGGGTCACAGTCACTCACCTGCTCTTCATGGCCTGGACTGTCTTCAATGCGCACTACCCACCGCTGTTCATTGGTGGCTTCCTCTTCTTCATTGGATTCACCATGGCTTCCAAAGCCTATCAGAACAAACTGGAGATCAAGGGGCCATTGTTGGTAGGCTTCTTCCTAGCTGGTCTAGTAACTCACGGTGGGGTTCAGGCTTGGTGGATTGCGCCAGTGCTACAAAGTTTGAGTGAGTTGCCCTTGATGATTGGATCAACGGTTTTGACAGCGTTCAATGACAACGCGGCAATTACCTTCTTGGCTACACTGGTACCTGGCTTTACCGATGGCCAGAAGTACGCAGTTGTCGCAGGTGCTGTAACTGGTGGCGGTCTGACTGTCATCGCCAACGCTCCGAATCCTGCAGGACAATCTATCCTGTCACGCTACTTCCCTGGTGGTGTGAATCCAGCTAATCTGGCCATGGGCGCAGCCATTCCTACTGTAATTATGGGTGTGAGCTACATGGGCTTCTACTACCTGCTCGGCTGATTCCTTCCTTCTTCTTGGCAGATCCTCCACTCCCAGTGGCAGGATCTGCTGTCTTCACCAGATTCACTTGCGCTCCCTGCTAGCTTTCGCTAGTTTGTTTCGTACTTTCCCTTCACCATTTATCCACTCTCACTGAGACACCATATGAGAATTCTGATAGGTCTTTTCCTACTGGCGTTAGCTACTGCGGGTTGTACAGAAGAAGCTCGCAACCAGTTTTTTAGAAGCGCCGATAATGTCCTCGGAAAAGACTACAAGGTTAGCTACGTCGATGAAGGACAAGTCGTTAAGTCCTGGACAATCAAGGATGGTAAGATTACCAGTGGCGAGAAAGAGGATGGAACGCCAACCGGTTATTATTACTTCTGGAGTGAAGAAACTGGATATGTTCAGGTGCCGATCGATCGGACAATCGTAGAAGAGCTACGTGACAGCAAAGCAGTTGCTGCACAATGAGAGGAAGTCCGTGCGCAGCACAGTGCACGGACTTTGTAGGGTTGGTAATCAGCTGTAAAGAATACCTTGTTTACGGAAATGCTTTAGGGTTGCCGACTCTCTCAAATCTCCTGGTTTCAGGATGACCGCATCCGTTGCAATGCGTCCCTTGGGACTCAATATAGAACCTCCGACTGCAAGACGGTATGGTGGAATAACAGGAAGTAGAAATGTTTCACTGCCCACACGACACTCAAGTGGAGGGACCACGTCTCCTGTCTCCTCGTCAATAATTTTCTTGCCGGAAGCCATCACGACCCCGCTGGCAACGACCGCACCCTCTCCAATCACCCCTGCCACCTCGCACATCGCTCCGATCTTAACGTTATCTTCGACAATGGAGGCCAGACGGCCTGCAGGTTCGAGGATACCTTCTATTCCGGAACCTGCACCGAATTTAACCCCTCGCCCAATTTGAGCACAGGACGCGATTCTACTGCCACCATCAATCATCACACCGCCTCCCGCAATAAAGGCGCCGATGTTGATGAAAGCCTGATTCATAATTACAGTTTGTGGGCCGATATAGGCTCCATTTCGCACGATACTGCCAGGCGCATAGCGAACACCGCTAGCCTCAAAGTCTTGGTCCGTGTAGTTGGAATACTTCAAAGGGACTTTGTCCCAGTAGCTGGATTCCATCCGCTGATTTCCGTGGGTGCCAAAGTAATTCAGGACTCCATCAATCACGTAGGTTTGGGGTTCCCATTCCTCCCTTACCTTTTCAGCAGCCCTCACTTTCCCCTGATTAAGCAATTCGATGAAAGCCTCTGATTCTGCTGCGCTTGCCTTGCGGTCATGGATACTGGCTAGCAGATTAGCATATGAGCTTTCGATCCTCTCAATTCTCAGAAAGTCTCCATCACGAAGATTGAGGAGGAGGTCCAGCTTTGGATGAAGACCAGGATTTTGTTGTGCACGCTCGGTGTACTCTCCAAAAACACGGAGCGCTTCGTTGGCTTCGTCCCGTCCAATTTGTCCCGTGGTACTGGCTACGTGTGAGAATACACGCAAGGTCCCCTGCTTGGCAGGAAAATTGGGCAAAATTGCCATCAACTCGTCTTTGGAGTTAAAGATGCGGAGCAGGATTGTTTGTTCTGCAAAGGGCATCGTCTTCAGGTTGGCCTCAAAGCTACTCATGGATTCCCCTCAGGTTAAAGGTGGTGGCTCCTAACCACCAAGGTTATTGTTAAAGGTGAGTTAGGGGGGCACTCCCCAGCGGGAAGACGTTGTAACCCAGATTGAAGAGATATTGATGGTCGAGATGGTTTCGGCCATCAAACAGGTAAGCAGGCCGCATCATGTTCTCTAAAATGTGTCCATAATCGAGATCACGATATTGCTGCCATTGTGTCACTAGCGCAACAGCATGGGCTCTATAAGCAGCCTCATACGGATCTTCAACAAAAGCGATGTCTCCTTCCATGGAAGCCAGGTCATGCTCGGTTTCTTCCCGAGCCCTGGGATCATGCACCCGCACTTGGGCATGTTCACTCAGTAGCTTGTGACAGAGCGGAATGGCCGGAGAATCACGTGTGTCTCCAGTATCTGGCTTGAAGGCAAAGCCAAACAGGGTGATTTTCTTTCCCGCCAAGGTGTTGAACTGCTGCTTGAGGATATTCTGGAAGAAACGATCTGTCTGGAACTCGTTGATCCGCACAACGCTGGCCCAGTAATCAGCAACTTCAGGTAGTCCGTAATATTCGCAGAGGTAAGACAGATGCAAGATGTCTTTACGGAAACAAGAACCACCAAACCCAATACTCGCCTGCAGAAAATGAGGTCCAATTCTCCGATCCATCCCAATGGCATGGCTGATTTCACCTATGTTGGCCTGAGTTCTCTCGCAGAGAGCGGAAATGCTGTTGATCGAAGAAATTCGCTGTGCCAGCATCGCATTGGCCACCAATTTGGAGAGTTCACTGCTCCAGACGTTGGTGAGCAGTATTCGATCTGCCGCGACCCAGTGACCGTAAAGGTCAGCAATCGTTCGGGATGCACGACGACCGAATTCATTCTCTTCCCCACCAACCAGCACTCGATCTGGTTCCTGTAAATCTGGGATTGCGGTGCCTTCTGCTAGGAATTCTGGGTTGGATACGACTGAGAACTGGCTGTGGCTAGAACCTGAAGATAGAATCCGTGACATTGCCTCCGCAGTACGAACTGGTAGTGTACTCTTCTCAACGACAATCACCTCAGGTTGTCGGGCATGTGTCAGAATATCCCGAGCAGTCTTTTCCCAGTATTGTAAATCAGCAGCTTTCCCAGCTCCTTCACCAAATGTCTTGGTTGGAGTGTTCACGGCAACAAAGATAATATCGGCTTGTTGAATAGCTGTGGGAATATCATTGGAAAAGAAGAGATTACGACCTCTTGCTTGCTGCACGACTTCCAGCAGACCAGGCTCATAGATTGGTAGATTGTCAGAAGACCAGCGCTGAATTCGCTCTTCATTGATGTCCACAACTGTAAAATTATGCTCTGGACAGTGGAGAGCCAACATGGCCATTGTTGGGCCACCAACATAGCCGGCTCCAATACAGGTGATCTGCGACATTTGTGTTAGATTGGGGCGGAATTTAGGGTTTTCAATGCTACAAGATAGCCAAGAGTGATCTGGCACTCTTTACAGACAACTTTCCTGTGCAAAGTCATAATCTGAACAAGGAATCATTGATGTCATTAGGGGGTGTTTCTCCCATGAGCATAAACAGAGTCGCTGCCACATGACTCAGGTTCAGGTTGATCCCGGGGCCATGTGCTTGAAGTTGATACTGTTGCTTGTATTTCGGATCATAAATCACAAAAGGCACTGGATTCAGCGAATGCTTTGTACTGCTTTCCCAGCTACCTTGCTTATTCTTGACCAGCATTTCATCTGCATTTCCATGGTCTGCTGTGATCACAAGGATACCATTCACTTCATCGATCACCGGTAATAATCTGCCAAGTTGCCGGTCCACTTCCTCTACCGCCTTGATTGCGGCCTCTATTTTCCCACAATGCCCCACCATATCGGCATTTGCATAATTGATTAGTCCGTAATCAAACTCTCCCGAACGTAAAAACTGGATTGCCTGGTCTGTGATTTCCCTGGCTTTCATGGCAGGAGCATTCGCAAAGGAATCAACCTTGTCCGAGTTAATCAGGTGATAGATTTCCTTTTTTGGATCAAGGGGTTCTCGGTAGCCTCCATTGAAGAAGAAAGTCACGTGAGCAAATTTTTGGGTTTCTGTCAGCCGGAATTGTCGCAATCCTTTTTCTAGAATGCGCTTACCGAAAGGGTTTTCAACTTTGGGTGTTCCGACAAGATAGTCTGGTGGTAGATAGAGGTCCTGATCATAGGTCATCATTCCCGCATAGTGAATCTGGGGTCGTAATCCTCGGTCAAAATGTGGGAAGGAATCGTCCAAAATCGCATGAGTGAACTCAATCGCTCGATCTGCCCGAAAGTTGGTAAAAATGAGGCTGTGATCATCTTGGATTGGCCCAACAGGCTTTCCGTACCGCACGATTGAAAATCCGGGTAGATCCTGGTCAATGATGTCGGGAGACTGCTGGCGAAAATATTCAATCCCTTCACGAACTGATGTAAATTGATGCTCTCCCTTCCCGTGAACATGCAGATTCCAACCAAGTTCAATTTTAGACCAGTTCTGATCCCGATCCATCGTGATTTTTTCGCGTCCACCTGCACTGGCAAAAGCATAGTCGGTTTCTGGACGCTGGCTTTTGAGTTGATGGAAGAGAGACTCCAGTTGTTCGGTGTAGTCCAGTGACGATTGAATCGAAACATCTCTGCCATCCAGCAAAGCATGCACATAACAACGACGGAGACCATGCTTGAAGGCATGCTTAATCAAGGCAATGGTATGATCAATGTGACTGTGAACATTACCATCAGAGAGTAAGCCAAGGAGATGGAGAGGTGTGTCATTCTGAAGACAATTGTTGGTTAGCTTCTGCAGAACTGGACTTTCAAAGAATTCCCCACTGTCGATCATACGTTTGATCAAAGAGGGACCTTGCTCCATGACGATTCCGGCGCCCAGGGTCATGTGTCCAACCTCAGAACCACCGAGATCTTTATCACTAGGTAAGCCAACGTATGTACCATGCGTCCATAGTTGGGTGTAAGGATACTGCTCTGTGATTCGTCTAAAGATTGGCAGAGAAGCTTTGTGGAACGCATTGGTGTCGTCGGGAGGGCCTACTCCCCAGCCATCTAGCACAAGGTGTAACAAGGGGCCACGATCTCGAAACTGATCCGCTAGTTGTAGGGGATTCATCAGCAGGTCTTAGGTTGGGGATTCGTTACGCAAAATAAACTGGGGAGGGATGCGTTCAAGCAGGTAATTGGCTACTTCCTGCAGGTAGGCGGCTTCTCTCGATTCCAAGGTGAGCTTCACCTCGTGTTTCTCTTCGTCCTTGGTTCGTGGGTAGGAACCTAGTTGCAATTCTGGGTAGGTAACGAGGGTTTGATCCAGTAGATGTGCAATCTGTCCTTCATCACAATTCAGGAAAATTTGGTGTAGATAGATTGGATTGCTACGGAAGCGTTCCCGAAAGGTTTGGAATCTTCGCTGAAGCAGTCTGGGAATTCCCGGAAAGATCAAAATGTTATGGAAGAGTATTTGAGAGACCCGCTTGCTCTCATCAAATAGAAGCTCTGAGCCCTCTGGAATCATGGCCATTCTCAAATGAGCTTCATTCACTTCTTTCCCGTAGTAGCCACTGATCAGCTTTGCTAGCTTTTCCGAACGTACCAGTGGAGTTTGAAAACCCGCCGCAATCGAAGGAACCGTCAAATCATCATGCGTAGGACCAATGCCTCCGCTGGTAAAAACCCAAGTGTACTTTTCAGAAGCCTGCCGGACAACACTACCGATCGTTTTGGTATCATCGGGGATGGTCACGATAGAACGAACCTCCACTCCAAGATCACGCAATTCGCGACAGAGATAGTGAGAGTTCTCATCCTTCACTTTGCCCGAAAGTATCTCGTTGCCAATGATCACAATGGCAGCGGTAGCGACTTGCTCCGGCATGCAATGTTATTGGATGCGTTTGATGATGTGGAAACCAAAAGCGGTCTCAACCACCTCACTGACCGTATTGGGTTCCAAGGCAAAGGCTGCTTGGTCAAATTCAGGTACCATCATTCCTCGGGGGAACTCTCCCAACATCCCGCCTTGTGGAGCAGACGGTCCATTTGAATGCTCTTTAGCAACTTCCGCAAAATCACGACCATCCTGAATTTCTACGAGCAGTTGCTGGGCGAGTTGCATTGCTTCGTCTTTGCTACGGCTTTGTTCAGATCGTAGTGCTCCCTGATAAGAAATCAGTACATGACTTGCTGTAATCAATTCAAGCGATACGCGTTTGAAGATCAAGAAACCTAATGGGGTTTCGACTGGATCACTGACCTGACCCTCCAATAGTGAGAAGGCTGGTTTGAGGAACGGTGGTAGTTGTGGATTGGCCTGATCAATCATTGGAATGCGGGTTTGCTCTGGCAGATCTGTAAAGCGGTCAACCAATTCACTGAAATCTGCTCCCTTACGACGAGCAAGGTCGGCTAGCTTTGCGCTAACCTCAGCCGCCCCTTCTCGGTCGTAGTAGAGATCCTGCTTTGGAATACGCGCACCCTGGTAACCAATCACAAGCATTTCCAGAGCAACTTTGGAAGCAACGGGTTGGTCGGGTTGTGGCACTCGAGAGGGATCAATTTCTGCACTAGCTTCAGGGAGCTCTTTTCGGTTTTGCTCTGACAAAGCCTGCTTGGTGGCATCGGCTTTGGAGATGACCGCCATTTCATCGAAGGCTTCCGCATCCGACCCTTGCCTCACGATTCGCAGCTGTTCGATTCGGTCACCTTTCTCAATCGCATTGACTACATCCATGCCCTCAACAACTTCGCCAAAAACGGAGTGCTTGTCATCGAGCCAGGGAGTTTCTTTGTGGGTGATGAAGAATTGGCTTCCGTTGGTATCCGGTCCGGCGTTAGCCATCGAGAGAATACCAGGCTTGCTGTGTCGCAATTCTGGATGGAATTCATCGGCAAAGCGATACCCGGGACCACCACTACCAGTGCCCAATGGATCCCCACCTTGAATCATGAAGTCAGCAATGACCCGGTGAAAGGTCAACCCATCGTAGAACTTACTCTTCCGTGAGTCTCCAGAAATTGGATCCTTCCAAGCTTGTGTTCCGTCAGCAAGACCCACAAAATTTGCTACTGTTCTCGGTACTCGCTTGTAAAAGAGTTTCAGTAGAATTCGACCTCGATTGGTTTCCAGATCGGCATATAAACCGTCGGAGAGACCTTCGGCACCAAGAGTAAAGGAAGGAGTCATGGAGACAGCAAGCAAAAGTAGGAACGAGCGACCGATCGATCGGCGCAGTCGCGAAAAGGATCGCATGGGAAGCCTATGAATGAAGATTGACAGAGGGTATGTCAAATGAAGCAGTGTGGTTGGTTCAGATGAAGGAAAAATTGGATTCAAACTAACAGCCACACTTCTAGACTGCAAGGTATTTTGTCTGCTTCCGAAGCATGTTATTACCCCAAGGATTTTCTGAAATGAAACATTTTCTGATCCTCAGAATCCACAGTTGGTTGAGCTCTTTGGTGCATGAACTGCCTGAGGATTTTTCAATTATATGGAGCCGTGTTATCAGTTAAAATCAGTTTTACAAATCTTTTGGAAATCATAGAGAATAACAGCATTTATGTGAGGTGCATCCTTGCAAAAAATTTATTTGATTGGGATCTGTCTTGTATGCCTGCTCAGTCCCAAACTGTTAATTGCCGAGTCCTGGACGGACTTGCGCAATTCTGGCTGGGAGGCAAAGCCCATTGCGCCTTCGATGGTCAAGGTAGTCGATGGAGACACTTTTTACGCTGATTGGAATCGGAACAACTACACGGAGTCCGAAGAAAAAATCCGGTTACTGTTTGTTGATACTCCAGAGCTGAATCAATCCCATAAGGGTCAGGATCTAGAATTTGGTTTGCCGGCAAGGGATTTCCTCCAGGATCGGTTGCAAAATGGGCCCTTGCAACTCTGGGTGTCTCCTCGATTTCCAAGAGATCGCTATCAACGGACTTTAGGGCTATTGCAGGCTGAAGATGCCAATGTAAATCTACTACTCATCGGTCTTGGTCATAGCCTCTTTGATGCTCGCTACCAGTTGCCCAGTAATTTTGATAGCTATGTAGATGCTGAGGCCCGAGCCTATGAAGAGAAGAGAGGCATCTGGAGCACGTATGCTTCACGTCGGCGTTATTTGAAACGCTTGGCTAATGAAGGAAGAACAGTCTATTCAAAGACAAATCGCCGTTATGTTACAAAGCTGCAAAAGGCAGAGAACGTAGACCTTGCTCGCTATGATAAACGTTTTATCAAGTTGGCAGGTCGCTTGGAACGAAGAGTTAGCAAAGGTTCTTACATAGAGTTGCTACTACTGGAAAATGGTGTGGAGGTAGTGGTGCGTCAAAAGTATCAGGATCGCTTACCAAGTTGGCAATTTGGAGATCAGATCCTGGTCGAAGGATTTGTCCAGAAGTATCGGGACAAATGGCAGGTTCAGCTATTCCGTGGAGTCAGTCCTCGGTAGGGAAAAAAAGGAATGTTGCAGTACAAATTGAAAATTACAGGAGTCGTACAAGGAGTTGGTTTTCGCTACTTTGTACGTCAGGAGGCAGCTAGATTAGAACTGGAAGGGGCTGTTTGGAATTGCCCCGATGGAAGTGTCGAGGTTGTCGTTCAATGTGAGGAGGCACTATTAGAGCAACTTGTAGAGCAATGTAAACTAGGGCCTGCTTATTCAAAAGTTGCTACGGTAGATGTAGAAAGAGATGAAGTGGGCGAGAGACTAGTAGGCTTTGAAATTCGACGTTGACTTTAGGCAGCTTGTCGACGAGCCAAGTTCAACGGCTTGATCTGAGGAATACTGGGGAGCAAGACAAGGCTATTGGGCTTGGCGCGGTTCAGTGGTCGTTGTTGGATATCCAGAAGCCCAGAGGTATTCAGTAAAATAGTGTCTCCTGCGAAAGTTAGAAATTCGAGGGATTCTCCGGCAGTAAAGGGGTTCTGAACCAATAGTGTCAGAAAATTTTCAGAGGTGTCTAGTACTGTTCCGGCAATCTCATAACGTTGCTCTCCGTTGCGATGACCCTGATAAATACTGTCTTGTCCAGCAGGTGTGTTCAAAGAAGCCTCGGTGTAACCCCGATGTGGAATTCGTTCCAATTCCTGGGTTAGCTCCTGCAGGCGACTTTGCCGAAGTGGAGGTGGTTCGGTTGCACAAACTTTTAAACCTTGTGCATAAACACGAGTCGTCGTGGCAACGTAGAGGTTGCTTTTCATTCGACCTTCAATCTTTAGGCTGTCAATTCCATGTTCGAGAAATTGGGGCAACTGCTCCAGACCCCGTAGATCCTTGGAACTCATAAAGGACGCTTTGAAGGCTTCTTCTTTATTGGTTTCTTGAACATCATAATGAAATCGACAACTTTGAACGCAGCCGCCTCGGTTGCTGTCTCTGCCAGCGGTGTAGTTTGAGATGACACAGTTGCCAGAGTAGGCCATGCACATCGACCCGTGAATGAACAATTCTACAGCGATCCCTACCTTGCGCCGAATCCATCCAGCTTCCTGAACAGATACTTCTCTTCCCAGAATGAGACGCTGAACTCCCAAGTTTTTCCAAGCTTGAGCGGCCCAAGAATTCAGGCAGGACGCTTGGGTGGAGAGATGGATCGGCAGGTTGGTGTACTGATGAATCAGCGTACAAGTTCCCAAGTCTGAAACAATAACAGCATCGACACCTTGCTGCTCCAGCCAGATCACATAGTCTGGCATCTCTTTGAGATCTTGGTCATGGGGGAATGCATTGAGGACGACAAAGACCTTGGCATCATGCTGATGAGCGAACTGCAGTCCTTCGATGATTTCAGTATCAGTGAAATTATCTGCTCCACTGCGCAGCCCGAAACGATGTCCAGAGAGGTAGACAGCGTTAGCTCCGTAAAGAACAGCGACCTTCAGGCGTTCTAAACTCCCGGCAGGAGCCAGCAATTCGGGAAGCGTCATGGGTATAGAGAAGATGAAGGTGGGATCAGTTGTGAGAGCCGAAAAAGCTCTGCATTTTCTCCTTGACGGCTCTGTCCAGCCGAGGACCCATATGCTGGATCACTTCAGCTGCCATAGCAGTGGCGAGAACACCACTTTCAAAAATGCTCTTTTCGTGAGTCAGGCCGTATAGAAATCCTGCTGCAAAAGCGTCACCCGCTCCCGTTGTGTCAACGACATTCACTCGCCGAGGATCAATATAGAACATCTCACGTTGTTCGCATACCAAAGCTCCACGGGCTCCCATCGTAAAAGCAACGGTCTCCACTTGGGCGGCCAGGTATTCCAGAGCTTCCTGTGAGATCTCGGTGTTGAGCAGTGCAAAAGCCTCTTCCTGGTTGCAGAAGAGGAGATCGACATCTTCACGAACCAGCCGGTGGAACGCTTCTTGGTGACGCTGAGCACAGAATGGGTCTGAAAGACTGAGAGCGACCTTTGTACCGTGTTTCTTGGCAAGGCCAATCGCTTGACTGACGGCATCCTGCTGAATTTCTGTGTCCCAGAGATATCCTTCGATGTACAGGTAGCGGGCTTGCTGCATCAACTCAGCATCAATGTCGCTTGGGTGTAATTCCTGGCACATTCCAAGGAAGGTGTTCATGGTGCGAGAACCGTCCTCTCCAACCAGGATCAGACTACTCCCACTACTACCCTCCCCAAAACCAAAGCGAGTAGTGACTCCTTCGTTTGCCAACAACTGTTCGTACAGTTGCCCCAACTCATCTTGGCCCAGCTTACCAGTATACCCCACGTTACTACCAATAAGTGCCAGCCCACTCATGGTGTTGGCTGCCGATCCCCCTGGGGCAGAGATCACTTCGTGTTGACCGGATTGCAACTCCTCAATCAACTCATCTTGGCGTTCCTGGTGAACCAGGTACATACGATTGGCTTCCAGTTCCTGCTTCTCAAGGAAGCTCGCTGGAATGTGTACTAGCAGGTCCATCAATGGATTGCCGATACCGTATACGTCTAGTGGTTTTTGGGGCATAGGTCGGGGAGGGCTTAGCTAACTTTCATTTTTCGGTTGTTGTCAGCAGATTGCCGCATGATCAACTTGGGAGGTACACCTTGAGTGATCGTATTTTCGCTGATTACAACTTCTTGAATGTTATTGTTCGAAGGAGTTTCGTACATGATGTCCAGCATGGCTTTCTCGAGAATCGAGCGCAGACCGCGAGCACCAGTTTTGCGCTTGATCGCCTCTTGAGCAATCACCTTGTAAGCACCTTTTGTGAAGGATAGCTTTGCGTTTTCCAACTCAAAAAGCTTCTGGTACTGTCGAATCAAAGCATTCTTTGGTTCGACTAGAATTTGAATCAGGTGTTCTTCTTCCAGATCATGCAGTGTGCTGATGACAGGGAGTCTGCCCACAAATTCAGGGATCAGACCATACTTCAGCAAATCTTCCGGCTCCAACTGTCGTAACAAATCTGCATCTTTGATCTTATCCTGAATCTTACTACCGAAACCGATGGCCCGATCTCCAATCCGTCGCTTAATGATTTGATCGAGATTGACGAAAGCGCCACCACAGATGAAGAGGATATTTGAGGTGTCGACCTGAACACACTCTTGCTGTGGATGCTTGCGTCCTCCTTGAGGAGGGATGTTAGCGGTTGTCCCTTCAATAATTTTCAGCAGAGCCTGCTGTACACCTTCGCCTGAAACATCACGTGTGATAGAAGGGTTGTCACTCTTGCGTGTAATCTTGTCAATTTCGTCTATGTAGATAATTCCCTGTTCTGCGCGCTCTGTATCATAATCAGCGGCCTGCAGAAGTTTCAGTACAATGTTTTCGACGTCTTCTCCAACGTAACCGGCTTCGGTCAGCGTTGTAGCGTCAGTCATTGCAAAAGGTACGTTCAGGATCTTGGCTAAGGTCTGAGCCAATAGGGTTTTGCCTGTGCCTGTCGGACCAATCAACAGAATATTGCTCTTCTGCAACTCTACATCGCTATCGTGCAGATTTGCATGAATACGCTTGTAGTGATTGTGAACTGCCACAGAAAGCACACGCTTGGCAAACTGCTGACCAATCACGTAGTTATCCAGCACATCTTTGATGTCAGCAGGCTTCAGCAACACTTGTTCAGAGTCATCCATTGCTTTTTCGCGCTGCCACTCCTCTTCCATGATGTCATTGCACAGTTCTATGCACTCATCACAGATATAGACGCCGGGCCCTGCAATGATTTTTTTTACCTCATCCTGTGTTTTTCCACAGAATGAGCAGCGCAATGGTGCGTCTTTCTGGTTGCTCATACTGACTCCATGATTGTTAAGACCCAAACATCATTCAATTGGGTCTGAAGCTCAGCAAATGGAAAAGAGTGGTTGGTGTTACAATCAACTATTGCTCGAAGCAGGTGGATCTTCCCGCTTGGTCATTACATGATCCACGAGGCCGTATGCTTTGGCTTCCTCTCCAGAGAAATAGTAGTCACGCTGCGTATCCTGCTCTATCTGTCCTGGATCTTTACCAGTATGTTTGGCAAGGACGTCATTTAGCGTGCCCGTTAAGCGTACGATCTCCCGTGCCTGGATGTCAATGTCCTCAGCTTGTCCAGAGAAACCACCCATCAACTGGTGAATCATGATCCGACAGTTGGGAAGCGCATATCTTTTGCCAGGAGCGCCTGCAGCGAGAAGAATAGCTCCCATGCTGGCGGCCTGACCAATACAGATGGTTTGCACCTGAGGACGCAGGTACTGCATGGTGTCATAAATCGCCAATCCCGCTGAGACCAGACCGCCGGGGCAGTTGATATACAAAGAAATATCACTCTCTGGATCTTCTGCCTCAAGGAACAGCAACTGTGCGATCATCAGGTTGGCAACATTATCATCGATTGGGGTGCCTATGAAGGCGATACGATCCTTAAGCAGTCGTGAATAGATGTCATAGGATCTCTCCCCTCGATTGGTTTGTTCGACGACCATCGGGATGAGTGGCATCGGCTCGCTCTTAATTTGGGGTTAGTTCGTTCGGTTCAGTCCTGCTCAGTAGCAGTTGCTTGCTGTTCTTTTGCATTGTCTGATGCCTCACTCGCAGGCTCTGGCCCAACCAGTTTTTCGATAACATGGTTCAGTGCCTGTTCGCCACGTAGCTCTGCGACCATCGAATTCATCATCACTCGACCATATCGATGATTATAAAAATCCTGTGCAGAAAGCCCCATCATCCCAGCAGCATTTGAGAAACGATTGGCCAGTGTTGCTTCGTCCAGTTGTAGAGCAGCACTTCGGAAGATGTGATCTACCAAAAAATCTCTGCGTAAGCGATCACGATGTGCTTCCATTCGTTGGCTGATCTGCTCTTCAGTCAGCTCTTCTCCAGCTTCGTTTTTTTCTTCCTTTAGTGCTTTTTCTCGCTCTGCGATACTACTCTCGGGCAGGTCAATATCTTCCAGTTGTCTAACGAGTTGCGGCAAAAGCTGTTCCCGATAGTCTGTCATGCGATTGTTTTTCTTGTTCTCTGACTGCATCTCACGAACAGCTTTGCGTAGGTCTTCTTCGGTATCGTGCCCATAGGACTTGAAAAACTCGTCATCTAGCTCTGGTAGAGTCAATAATTCAATACTTTGAACAGTGATTTCGAATTCTGCACTTTTCCCCTGCAATTCATCATTGAAGGTGGAGCCCATCTCCAAGGTAACAGTTTTTGTTTCCTCAACAGCCATTCCCAAAACGGCATCGCTGAACTCAGTAAATAATTCTCCACCTACCTCAAACTCAGATTTTTCGATCTGTTGCTCCTCTGGCAATGGCTCTCCATCCAAAGTACCACGAGCATCAAAAGTCACCAAATTCCCTTTCTCTACTACTCCAGCTTCCTTGGGTTCTCGAACCGAGCGAGCACGACGAAGCTGCTGGAGCATGTCATCTATATCCTTATCAGTGACTTCACTGAGTTCTTGTTCTTCCAGGGCCAGCTTGTCGTAGTCAATTTCAGGAAGTGTCGGTGCAATTTCCAACTCAACCTTGAAACTCAGAGGCTTCTTCTCGTCAAAGTCAATGTTCAACGATGTCGGAGGGACTGCTGGAATCAGATTCTCTGATTGAAGAGCTCTCGAGTAGAACTGAGGAAATAACCGTTCACGGATCTCGTAGGCCATCGAACTACGGAACCGGCTTTTCATCCATCCTTTGGGGAACTTGCCGGGACGGAATCCACGCAGGCGGGTATTGCGCAACTGATCCTTCACTTGTTGATATTCCCCTCGGATCTCATCGAAAGGAATTTCAATCTGCATTTCGCGACGCAATTTACCGAGATCCTGAACCTGAACTTTCATAGGAGTTTACAACGACATGTGACAAGGAACGACCACCTTCTCGGTAGCACAATGAATCGATTTGCAACCGATCATGATTATCGGCTTAAATCTACGAGATAAAACGAAAAAAGATGAGACTCAACAAGCAAAAGCACAAGTTTTTTCAGGCTGATTCTCTAGCCAATCCACTGATCTCTTGCAAACTTTGCTTGCTGCAGAAATTGCTGTAATTTTTCTCGGTTTGCGTGTTCGAGATGATCATCCAATTGCCCCAACAATTCTTTTAGATGGCGAAGTCTGGGCAGTAGGTGCTCTCTGTTCTCAAGAAATATATCCGTCCACATTTCTGGACTGGAAGAAGCGATTCGCGAGAAGTCCTTGAGTCCCGCCCCAGAAAACTGAAGTACTTCCTCTTGATCTGAACCAATGATGGCCTGGATGCTGGCATAGGCGATCAAGTGTGGTAAGTGACTGACTGCTGCAAAGATTTGGTCGTGTTGTGCCGCATTCATTACAGCAACCTTGCTTCCAAGCGCTTCCCAAAGCAGCTGGAGTCGTTGAGTGACTTCGAGAGGAGTTGCATCAGTAGGGGTGAGGATGAAGCGCTTTCCTTCAAAAAGGTGAGTCCGTGCGCTGGTGGGTCCAAAGCGTTCGCCACCAGCAATTGGATGTCCCCCCACAAATCTTGGAATCAACTCGGGGTAGTCCTGGATTGTGGACAAGAGAGGTGATTTCACACTGCCGACGTCGGATAACAGCGTATGCGGTCCAAGTTGAGGACGGATAAAGTGGAGGACTTGAGGAAAGCTACTGACTGGGGTTGCTAGAATGACAAGATCCGCATCGCGGAGTTTTTCATCAAAATTCGTTGAGGCAGAGTCAACCAGATTGCGATGGAGCGCCTCCTCACAATGATGG
>DJYX01000054.1:0-1109 GCA_002450295.1 Deltaproteobacteria bacterium UBA6967 | reverse complement strand
GGAACCACCAATCAGGCCCAGTCCGACAATCGCAATCTGCTGGAAACCTGGATTGGGGGATTCTGTCATTGGCTTTCCTGGGTGAGTTCGGTGTTGCTGGGTGTTGCTGGTTTGGGTGGCGCTTTTTCTTGAAGCAGCAAGAAAATCGGGCTGGCTACATAGATGGAGGAGTAGGTTCCAACAAGGATTCCTACAAACAGGGCAAATGCGAAGTCATGAATAATTTCTCCACCGAAGAGCAGCAACATGGTCACAACAAACAAGGTTGTGGCAGAAGTCAGCAAGGTGCGGCTGAGGGTCTCGTTGATGCTGAGATCCAACAGATCTTCCGTCTCACGCTTGCGGAACTTTGCAAGATTTTCTCGAACACGGTCGAACACAACAATGGTATCGTTCAGAGAATATCCGACTACCGTCAGCAAAGCTGCGATGATCGTTAGGTTGAATTCCTTGTCAAACAACGAAAATACTCCAACAACGGCAAGTACATCGTGTAAGAGGCACATTACGGCACTGATTCCAAAACGCCACTGAAAGCGAATGCTGATGTAGATGAGTACCAGTCCCAAAGCTATCAGAACTGCCAGAAGAGCGTCTTCTTTCAACTCGTCACCAACTTTTGGTCCAATAGTCTCGACGCGCCGGATCTCTGGGTTCGTGTTGGCATTTTGGAGAATTTGTTGAAGGTTGGTTGTCAGAGATTCCCCGGTTCCCAACGAGCTGTCAATTGGTAATCCTAGTAGAATTTCTCGATCTTCCTCCGCTCCGAAGGTTTGCAGCATGATGCTGTCATAACCTTGATTGGCGAATAATTCACGCAATTGATTCAGGTCTGGTTCGCTGTCAAAGCGAATCTGAACGTTGGTTCCTCCTCGGAAGTCAATTCCATAATTCAACCCTCCATGAAGCAGCACGGACAAAAAAGTGCTGAGAACCAAGAAAATCGAGAGGTAGATGGTGTATCGTCGCTTTTCGAGAAAGCGGATTTGCAATGGTTGAGAGAGCATGTTTCAGATGCTGATGGCTTTGAGTTGCTTGCGGTTGAGGTAAATCATTTCAAAGAAGAATCTCGTCACTACAATTGCAGTGAACATACTTGAGAGAATTCC
>DJYX01000259.1 GCA_002450295.1 Deltaproteobacteria bacterium UBA6967 | reverse complement strand
AGTACCATCGCATGAAGTCCACGTCCGATCCCCACCCAGAAGAAAAAGACTAGCATCGCCGTCCCGATGATTAACCAGGGGATCGTGATCGGTGGAAAAATCAGGATTTGCAGCAAACGCTTCGCTCTAAAATGATACCTGAAAAAAGCAAGGGCGACCGCAGTCCCCAACAAGGTCGATAGGCACGTGCTCAGAAAAGCGACCGTTACGCTGTTTAGAGTCGCTGAATGAAGTTTGCTGTTATTCGCAAGCGCTTCGTACCATCGGGTACTCCATTCTATTGGAAGTCGATACAGTTGGGATTCGTTGAATGATAAGGCAACCATTACCAAGATTGGAACATACAGAAAGAGCAGAATGCAAATCAGGTAGGTCCGTCCAACCCATTTGAGAAAGTTCATTTGAAGCGACGTACGATAGGCGAGAAACCCAACAGGACCAGCAGCACGAGTCCCATCATGATGAAGGACAAGGCTGCACCAAGGGGCCAATTGAAAACCGCGGTGAACTGATCCTCGATGATAGTTCCAATGAAGGTTCCGTTACGCCCACCCAGCAGTCGAGGTTCCATGAATGAGCCGATTACAGGAATGAAAATCAACACCGAACCGGCAACGATTCCTGGTAACGCTAGAGGAACGATCAGCCGAAAAAGTATGGTCAATTTCCCTGCACCCATGGATCGGGCTGCCTCCAGCAGTTGGTTGTCGATGGCATCAATCGAAATGTAGCAGGTGAGAATCATGTAAGGCAGGTAGGAGTGGACCAGCCCCAGAAGAATGGCTGGATAAGTGAACATCAGACCAAGTGGGCCTGTACCAGGCAAGAGCCAATTGATGGAGTACTCCAAAATCCCGTTACCCCGAAGAACCATCGTCCAGGAGAAGATGCGAACCAGGGCGTTTGACCAGAAAGGCAGGATGATCAGCAGGAAGAGAGCTTCTTTGGTCCGTCCTCCAATGGATTTAGAAAGAGCTAAAGCACAAGGGAAGCCGAGCAACAGGCAAAAGGCGGTGACCTCCGCTCCAAGTTTGAAAGAACGGAGCATCAATTCGCTGTAGAAGGCTTTTTCGAAAAAGGTTCCGTAGTTCTCTAAAGTCCACGAAACTTCTCGATTGCCGATCGGCACATCACTGAGAAAACTGTAATAGAGCATCGCCGAGAGAGGCAGCAGAATGGTCAGCGTCAGCCAGAGGTAGGCTGGGCTGATCAGACTGAGAACGGCTGCTCGTTGATTCATCAGTTCAGTAGGACTTCAACGAAGTACTCTCTTGGAAATCAGGAAATCAATTTTGAAAATATGCTTTTGTTTCCTGCCAAAGTTCCACAATTTCTTCCCGCAAGGCATTTTCCATTGGGCCCATGAACTGAACCTTGGCGACTTTCTTTGAATCACTTAAGGCCGTACGGTTGAAGGCGTCCGCTGGAAGCATCGAGACCGCCTTAGCATTGGCCGAAGTCGGAGCCCCCACTTCTGTATCCCACTTCACGTAAAAATCAGGATCAATCATGAAGTTGATGAAGGCCTTCGCCTCATTGCGGTTCGGTGCGTTCGTTGGAATGGATAGTCCGTCCAACCAACCGATCGCTCCTTCCTGGGGGAGGACAAATTCCACAGGGAGGCCGAAAGTATTCTTGGAACGGGAGGCAGAGCCAGACCAGTAGGTGGCCAGGTCGAACTCATTGGCAGAGAAGAATTGATTCCACTCATCTTCTGAGGACCAGAAGGTGCGAATTTGAGGTTTCAACGCCCGTAGCTTTTGGCGAATCGCATTCATATCACTTGGATTGTTGATGTCTTGACCCAAGGCGACAGCTGCCAGTTGCACGGCTTCCACTGCATCGTCCCGCCAGCCTACTCTGCCAGCGTTTTTTGGATCCCACAGGGCTTCTATTGAATCCGGTGTCTGTTGAAAATCACCAGTATCGACTGCAAAAGAAGTTACCCCCCAAACCCAGGCAACTCCATAGGTCTTACCATCCGTGACGAGCTTTGGATCGTTGCGCATGCTAGGAGAAAGATCACCTACATTGGCCATCCCGGTGGTCTCAATGGCTTCAATCAAACCCTCTTCGGCAGCTTGGCCTGTGTAGGCACTGTTGATCAAGACAACATCATAGACTCCAGGGTTGGTTCTGAGCTTCGTCAGCATTTCCTGTTCGGAGTTGAAGTAGTCATGAACGACCTCAATGCTAGTGCGTGCCTTGAACATTTCGAGGGCCCAGGCTTCATCCGTACCATATCCCTGCCAGTTGAGGACACGAATCTCTGCTGCACTTATCACGGAACTCCCAAGGATTAGAACAATCAACCATTGGAAGCAGACAAATTTCAAAAGAACACGAAAATTCATTGGTTTTTCTCGCAGGAGTTGATTGGAAAATTTGCTTTCCACGCTATATTGACAACTAACTTAAAGAAATTACCCTCAATTACTGGGAGGCTCAATTGAAATCAATTGGAAAATAAACTTGTGGGGTTTTTCGAAGCAAATTGGGAGGTCGTTTTGCTGATCGAAGTGAACAGCCGTTCAGATCAACAGATTCGGTTTCCTCGATTTTTACAGAAGCAGGAACTTGTTGGAGTCGGAGTTTGATTTGTGAATGCTATGAGGATTCTTCAAAACGAAGAATAAACGAGTTGGACAAGTTGCTGAGATGATTTGATGCTGACTCAACAACTTGCCAGGAGGGGGAAATTAAGTAGGGAACCTTAAAAAGGGTCTTAAATTGGCTAAGAAAGTTCAGGCGACCCAACGCATGACTGGTCTGTAGCGCTCAGTGTTCCGCTGAATTTCACGAATAATTTTAGGGATCCCGTGGGATTCGATAGGACTGCTGAGAAATTGAATTCCATATTGTTTGATGCCCCCTAACTGCCACTGAGAGCAGTAGGCGATCTTCCCAGAAATCATTCCACACTTCATTAGCCCTTTTGATTTGCGATTATTGTGAATCAGTTTGGGAATGTAGAGTTCCAGATGAACAATCTTATCGAGTGACAAAGAACCCTCACTGGAAATGCGGCAACCACCTCTTGAGAGATCATGTACGCGAACGAGTTCAGAGAACTCAAAACTGGTAACCTGTGCGGGAACAGCCACATCAAATCGCTTGGTTTTTCGATTTTCATCAAAGTTTTGCAAGATTGCCATCAGTTAGCTCCAGAATCGGTTAAAGTATTACGAAACTTAATGTGTCATTATATAAAAATTAGTAACTATAATGCAACATATAATTTCAGAATTGAATTGTTTGAAATAAAAAAATTTAATAAGTTATTGATATAAAATAAAAATTAAATAATAAACTTTAGAATATTTCTCGAATTCAGTTTTAATTTGTAATAACCATTATATTTTCTGAAGTATTTCTTTTTGATTCCATTGGATAAGCTAAAGAACTGAAAAAACATACAATAATTTTTCTTGGATTCTTCCACTCGATGTTTCATTTTGGAAAGGCTTGATCGGCTTTGAGGGGATGTGTAGATTTGACATCTTTTCAGGCTCAATTGTTTGGAGATTTTGCTGAGGAATTCATGGGTTTTTCTGAATCAAAGTGGTTGGACAGTACTTGTCCTCATGATTGTCCGAGTACCTGTGCTCTTGAGGTTGAGAGTGATAAGCACAGCCAGATCAAGCGACTTCGTGGTAGGAAAAAACACCCTTACACGGATGGAGTGATCTGCGGAAAGGTCGCCAATTATGCAAAGCGGCATCATCATCCAGATCGGTTGACCCATCCCTTGAAGCGAGTTGGACCCAAGGGTACGGGGATTCTTGCGTTTGAGAAGATATCCTGGGCAGAAGCGCTGGATCTCACGGTGACAGCTCTCAAGCAAACTGCTGAAACATATGGGACGGAGAGTGTCTGGCCCTATTTTTACGCCGGCACGATGGGTTGGGTTCAACGAGATGGAATTGAGCGACTTCGGCATGTGATGGGATATTCCAGGCAACACTCGACGATCTGTGTGGGGCTGTCTGATGCGGGGTGGCTTGTGGGAGCTGGAGAGAAGCGGGGCTTAGATGCCAGGGAGATCAGTGAAACAGATCTGCTGGTTGTCTGGGGTGGAAATCCAGTCAATACCCAGATCAATGTCATCCATCGATTTCAGCAGGCCCGAAGACAACGTGGGACCCAGCTGGTGGTGGTTGATCCTTACACGACTGATACCGCAAAGCGAGCAAATTTGCACCTTCGGTTGCAACCTGGAACAGATGGAGCTTTGGCTTGTGCCGTGATGCACATCTTGTTTCGCGATGGTCTGGCAGATTGGGACTATCTGAACAAATATTCAGATGATCCACAGGGATTGAAAGAGCATTTACAGCTGCGAACTCCCGCATGGGCTGCTTCCATCACAGGTTTAGCTGTCCGTGAGATAGAACAGTTTGCGGAGCTTTACGGGAGTAAGCCCAGAAGTTTCCTGCGCTTGGGCTACGGCTTCACCCGCTCCCGAAATGGAGCCTCCAACATGCACGCAGTCAGCTGTTTGCCAATGGTCACAGGTGCCTGGCAATATCCTGGTGGGGGGGCTCTTTATAGCAATTCGGGCATGTGTGCCTTTGATGTGTCCGAGATCAAAGGCTTGGATCAACTGAATCCGGCCACAAGAGTTTTGGATCAGTCGAGAATTGGGCCAATCCTGTGTGGTCATCCTCAAGATCTACAAGGTGGATCTCCCATCAGGGCCATCTTTATTCAGAATACGAATCCGATGGTTGTGGCACCAGAGACAGACTTGGTTCGACAAGGGTTTTCCAGGGATGATCTTTTCATTTGCGTTCACGAACAATTCCTGACCGAAACCGCTGAAATGGCCGATGTGGTGCTGCCTGCAACCACCTTTTTAGAACACGATGATTGCTATTCGGCTGGGGGTCATACCTTTTTCCAGATCGCCAAGGCTGTGGTTCCACCTCTTGGAGAATGTCGATCAAACCACTGGGTAATTCAGGAACTTGCGAAGCGGCTGAAAGGTGAGCACCCAGGATTTCTGAAGAGTGCATGGGAATTGATTACTGGCATGCTGCAGAAATCCGGCTACCAAGAAAAGATTCCGCTCGAAGAAAAAAGTTTTGAAATTGATTTGGATCTTGGTTTTGAAAAAATGCACTTTTTGGATGGCTTTGGTCACGAAGATCGAAAGTTCCATTTCAGAGCGGATTGGACGTATTGGGGTCAGGCAAACCAAAAGATGCCGACGTTTCCGGATCATTGGGAAGTGCGAGATAGTTTATCCCATGAAAAGCCGTATCGCCTGATCACGCCTCCTGCAAGATGGTTTCTCAACTCCACCTTTAACGAGATGTCCCTTTCTCAGGATCGCTTGCTGTCCCCAAAAGCCTGGATGCATCCGAGTGATCTGAAACAGGAGGGATTAGAAAACGCTGGGCAGATTAAAGTAGGCAATGAGCGAGGTGAGATCGAAATCGCCTTGGAAGCCAATGAAGAGGTGCGGCCTGGCCTGGTCGTAATTGAAGGGCTATGGGCAAACCGAGCGTTTCCAGCTGCAAAAGGAGTCAACACGCTCACTTCGGCGGATGTGGCTTTCCCAAATGGAGGTGCGGTTTTTCACGATACAACCGTCTGGGTGAGAGCTTCTTGATTATCTATACAATTTTTCTTAGAGAGTGTTCCGGTTTAGCAAGAATTTTAGATTTTTATGGAAAATTCCTATTTCATAACAATTATTTGAGTCTTTTCATGTCTTCAACATTTCATCAGGTAATCACAGATGTGGATCAAAATCTTTGGATTGATTCACTAGAGTTGAATGAACAGAACTTATCCACAAACTCCTCCTCAAACTGGGAAATTAAAAAGTCCACCTTGCAGGGAGGCCTGCAGCAGGGGATTGATTTGATCGAGGTGAATAATGGGAATTTTTCTTTTGCCGTGGTCCCAACTCGAGGGATGGGGATTTGGAGAGGATCCTATTCGGGTAAGACTCTGGGCTGGGACTCACCTGTGAAGGATCTTGTGCATCCAGCCTTTATCGAACTAAACGATCGTGGTGGCTTAGGGTGGTTGAAAGGTTTCAACGAGTGGATTGTACGCTGTGGTCTGAGTAGCAATGGCGCCCCTGGAAATGATGTGATCGTTGATAACAATGGAAACAAAGCGGAGGTGTTTCTTCCACTCCATGGAAAGATTGCCAATATTCCGGCGAGGTTTGTTCAGGTTCAGGTGGAGGTTGGCACCCCAACAACTCTGAGGATTCGAGGGATTGTTGAGGAAACCATGCTCTTTGGTCCAGCACTGCGACTCACAACCGAAATTTCAACAGAACTCGGCTCAAATAAGCTAACGATTGTGGATGAAGTGACCAACCTGAATACGACACCCGAAGAAATCGAAATGCTGTATCACTGCAACTACGGACCTCCCTTTTTAGAGGAAGGTTCCCAGTTGGTCGCACCTGTAAAGTTATCAGCCCCCAGAGATCAAAGAGCCCAGGAGGATTTAATTTCGCTTTCGGAATTCCGGGGGCCTACGAACGGTTATGTAGAGCAAGTATATTTCTACGAATTGTTGGGGGATTCTTCTGGCGAATCTAAGGTGATGTTGCGTAACCAGGCAGGGGATCTTGGGACTTCAATGAGTTTTTCTTTGGAACAAATGCCCTGTTTTTCGCTTTGGAAGAATACAGCATCGCTGAAGAATGGATATGTGACAGGGCTGGAACCAGGATCCAATTTCCCAAACCCGAAGCGTTTCGAACGTGAAAATGGTCGAGTGGTGCTCTTAGAGCCATTGACTAGCAGGAAATTTGAGCTTTCTTTGGAGGTTCATGTGGGTAGTGAAGCTGTGAGTGAAGTAGAGAAGGAGATCAATCAGCTGCAAGGTTCAACATCGCCAGAGATTTTTGAGTTTGCTCCAAAAAATCTTTCGGCAGCTAGCTAAGTTTATCTTCGGTTCTAGGCTTTGAGGAGCACAATCCCCAGTGTGACCAGCACGGCAGCCAGGACTTTTAGGAGGTCTTTGCTTTCCTTGAGGATCAGGATGCCAAGCACTGAGACCATCACCACACTTGTTTCTCGAAGTGCTGCAACCAGCATGATGGGAGCCGATTCCATGGCCCAAAGCACAGATCCGTAGGCATAGGCTGCCAGCAGACCAGCCCAGACACCGCTCCATCCAAGCTTGATCAAGCGGATGATTGTTTCGCCTCTGTAAAAATAGAAAGCGTAGGCTTGCACCATCAACATTTCCAGGAAGAATAGCCAGCAGATATAACCTAGGACGTTTCCAGAATTTCTTACCCCAATTCCGTCGATCAAACTGTAAATTCCGATCAGAACTCCAGTGCCGAGCGCATAAAAAATTGTTGAAGGCTGTTGTTGAAAATAACCGAATGAACGCAAGCCGAGGCTCAGGATTCCTCCAGCAATAAAAAAGAAAGCAAATAACTGGAGCGTAGAGACAGGTTCATTCAAGAATAACAAAGAAGCTAAAAAGACCACAATTGGTCCTGTACCTCGCAAGATTGGATAAGCTTGACCAAGTTCTACGTTGCGATAGGAAAAGGTCAAAAAAACATAGTAGCCGCCATGAACGACTGTAGACATCAGGAGCATCGGCCAGGCGGCTTCCTCCACAGGACCAATAAACGGAATGAGTATCAACCCCATTAAGCCCGTGACAGTATGCATCGACATCATCATCATAAGCCTGTTCTCGGTTTGCTTCAGCAGCAAATTCCAGAGGGCATGAGATAGTGCTGCCCCCAGTACCAGGATGATGACAATGCCGTTCATACAATGGCTACGCTGAATCTAGAGATCGAAAGGTTAAATTGGTTTGGCAGCAGTTGATCAGGAAACTCCGGAAAGAAATCTCAACTCGGTGCAGATTTTCCAAGTTGTGATCAATCTTCAGCACTTGAGAGGCCTACCATATTCGTGAACAATCGATCACATAATCAAGTGAGGTCTTTTGCTCAACCTTTCTGAAAATAATTGAAGCTTCCCTCTTACCATGATTGAGATAAATCCCATGACATCAGCTTCCTTGTCCTACCCTGACTTTGGAGATGCAGAATTTCTAAAGGATCACGTCCAGAAAGTACTGAATTTTTACAGGGGACGAGCGCTCGATCCAAGGGGTGGATTCTTTCACGGATTTGAGGATGACGGGGCACTTTTTGATAAAAATTTCAAACATTTAGTAAGTTCTTGTCGTTTCATTTTTAACTTTGCAGGTGCATACTGCCGAGGGGGAAATCCTGAGGACTTGGCGCTGGCAGAACATGGGCTCCGATTCCTGACTTCAGCCCATCAGATGCCAGATGGTTTTTATGCTTGGGAATTAACAGGAGGCCAAGTTAGCGATGGGAGAGCAATGGCCTATGGGCACGCTTTTGTTCTATTTGCTGCTGCTCATGCCCTACAAGCTGGGCTTGTCTCCACACAGTCACTCCTTGATGACGTTTGGTCACTGATGGAACAACATTTTTGGGAGCCAACTCAGGGAGCTTATCTTGATGAATTGAGTTGGTCAGAGAGAGAGCCCGATAGCTATCGTGGACAGAATGCCAATATGCACATGTGTGAAGCTTGTCTAGCCGCTTGGAAAGCAACAAGTGATGAAAAATTCTTGGACAGAGCCGAGCAACTAGCTCAGAAATTTGCTCTAGAATTGGCGGACTTGAATGGTGGGCTCGTGTGGGAACACTACACGCAAGATTGGCTTCCGGATATGGAGTATCACAAGGATCAGCCAGATGACCTCTTCAAGCCATGGGGCTTTCAACCTGGACATCAGGTAGAGTGGGCCCGTCTCCTGTTGAGTCTTTTGGAAATTCGTCCCCAATCCTGGTATCTAGATCGCGCGGAGATGCTTTATAAAAATGGAATGAAAGATGGAGGAGACGCAGATTATGGGGGGATCTTCTAT
>DJYX01000088.1:6045-12309 GCA_002450295.1 Deltaproteobacteria bacterium UBA6967 | reverse complement strand
AGCTCAAGGAGTGTTCTTTGGACTAAATCACAATCATGATGCTCGACACCTGACTCAAGCGGTTTTGGAAGGTGTGTCCTGCGCTTTTGCTGATTGCCAGCAGGTGCTTGTTGAAGCTGGTGCGGAAATTGGTGAAGTGTCTCTGATTGGTGGCGGAGCCCGTAGTCGGGCTTGGGGGCAGATTTTGGCGACAATGCTACAACGTCCACTCATTCGACACAGTGGCGCTGAGTTGGGACCAGCTTTCGGAGCAGCTCGTTTGGGATTGCTGGCTGCAGAGGGTGGTGATCCAGCACAGTTTTGTTCTCGTCCCCCAGTTGCGGAAGTTTTGGAGCCGCAACCAGAATTGATTGAGACCTACCGAGATTTACTTGAGCGTTATCGTCGACTCTATCCTGCTCTGCAGGAAGAATTTCAGAGAAAACACGATTAGCTAAGTTGCTTTTGTGGCTGTTCGTCAGAAAAATTTCGGATTGACTTACGGAACAGAGTGACAAGATTTCTTTTACTTTCAAAGGGAAGACTCATTGTGAGTCACATCGGTCTTGTTCAAATTTTTTTATTTCAATCAGTCCCATCAAGCAAAATATTTTTTGATTAAAAATATATTAAATTAAAATGTAACTCTTAGTAGAGTTATTTTTGAGAAATAACCGAATTCATTAACAATCACTCAAGCAGACTCTTTCCCGATAGAGAAAAAATAGTATAGAAAGACGTTCATTGACTCAGATGGAACAAGTTCATCAATAAAATTTAATTATCATTATATTTAATAGGTTGACTAGTCACATCACGTTTGTAAAATGCTGGGCGTTTGTTCGTGTTATCTTATCACAGCAAACAGCCGCCTAGAAAACTTGGGGAAGGGACTGGTTAGGTTGGCGCCGATCGGATGCAGCGGAGCTGCAACGTATTTGCTGGATCACGATAATTCATGTCCAGCAGGTCATTGATAAAATGGAATTGAGATCCTCCCGATTGTAAATCACCGCTAAAGATACCCCAAAAATCTGCCTTCGAAAACGCATATCATCTGGATCGAGAAAGTTTGATCGCTCTTAAGCTTTCACAGTGTTTTCCAATTGTTTCCCAGCAAACGACTAAAGAACTGATGGACTGTTCCCAAAAGTACCATGAGGTATGGGGTCAATGCGCGATTAGGTAGTGGCGGAGCCTTTCGGTGGTCTTTTAACGAGGCAGAAAGGTTTATAGAAGTGTTCAATAATCTCTTGATTTAAGAGAAAACCAAATAATTCTGGAGGCAGAATGAAAGCATTGAAAGCGATGTTCATCGCAGCCCTGGTTGGTGCCAGTGCCGCAATGACAGCTTATGCAGAGAAGTTGACGATTGCTACGGTGAACAACTCCGACATGATCATCATGCAGGAGTTGTCCTCCGAGTTCACAAAGAAGACCGGTCATGAGTTGAACTGGGTGACCTTGGAAGAGAATGTACTGCGCCAGCGTGTGACGACCGATATTGCTACAGGCGGTGGTCAGTTTGACATCATTACTATCGGTGCTTACGAAGCGCCAATGTGGGGTAAGGACGGCAAGCTCGTTCCCTTGAGCGATATGCCCGCCAGCTACGACATGGATGATGTCTTCCCAACAGTACGGGATCTACTGTCACACAATGGAGTGATCTACGCCCTGCCGTTCTACGCAGAGAGTTCATTCACTTTCTACCGTAAAGACTTGTTTGCAAACGCTGGATTGACCATGCCAGCAGAGCCAAACTACCGACAATTCCGCGCCTATGCAGAAGCGCTGCATGATCCTGAAAGTGGTGTGTACGGCGTGTGTCTGCGCGGAAAAGCTGGTTGGGGTGAGAACATGGCCTACGTGACTACTATGGTTAATGCCTTTGGTGGACGTTGGTTTGACATGAACTGGCGACCACAGTTGGATTCTCCAGAGTGGAAAGAAGCGCTGACCTATTATGTTGACATCTTGAACAACTTTGGACCTCCAGGAGCAAGCTCCAACGGTCACAATGAAAACCGTGCCTTGTTTGCCAGTGGCAAGTGTGGCATGTGGGTGGATGCAACCTCAGCTGCTGGTTACATCTATAACCCAAGTGACTCCAAGGTTCACGACAAGACCGACTTCACCCGTGCACCTTCTGCACGTACTGACCGTGGTACTGGTTGGGCCTGGGCTTGGGCGCTTTCCATTCCAAAGTCTTCCAAGAAGACTGATGCTGCCAAGCAGTTCTTGGCGTGGTCAACCTCCAAGGAGTATGTAGACTTGGTTGGTGAGCGAAAAGGCTGGACCGTAGCTCCTCCGGGAACACGAAAGTCAACCTACAACGACAACTACTACAAGGCAGCTCCTTTCGCACGAACTGTGCTGAATTCAATCATGGCCATGGACCCAACAAAGTCCACATTGCTGCCCGTACCCTACACAGGTGTACAGTTCGCAGCCATCCCTGAGTTTCAGTCCATCGGAACACAGGTGGGTCAGTTTGTAGCCGCTGCGGTAGCTGGTCAAATGTCTGTAGACGAAGCCCTGGAGAAATCACAAGCTGCTACAGATCGCATCATGCGCCAAGCTGGATACTATTGATCTGATCAACTCTGATCGGTTCTAATTTTCTCTAAGCCGGGCATCTGAATGAAACTAAGAGTACTTTCTGATTATCCAGCAATCGTTGTGCTGTTCATTTGGATGCTTGGTCCCCTCATCGCTACGATCTACTACTCCCTCATTCGCTATAACCTGCTGAATCCACGTATCAAGGGATTTGCAGGTATTGAAAACTACGAGTTTCTGCTCACCGATTTTGTTTTTACTGATTCGATTTACAATTCTATCCAGTTACTGGGGAGCATCATTGGCATCACAGTAGTATTGGGATTATTGATTTCCTACTTATTGGATCAAGATCTTTACGGGGGGCGATTATTACAGTTGGTCATCATTTCGCCCTTTTTCGTGATGCCTACAGTCAGCGCATTGATTTGGAAGAATTTGTTGATGCATCCAGTCAACGGTTACTTCACGTACCTACTTGGTCTTTTCGGATTACCTCCAATCGATTGGTTTGCTGATATCCCACTTGGCTCTATCATCATCATTGTTTCTTGGAACTGGTTACCATTTGCTGTCTTGGTGTTTATCACGGCACAACAATCCATGAGCTTGGAAATTAAAGAAGCATCTAAGATGGACGGTGCCGGGCACTTAGCCTTTTTCTTCCAGATTTACCTGCCACATCTAGGCAAGGCTATCGGGGCGGTAGTGATGATCCAGATGATTTTTCACCTGAATATTTTTGCGGAAATCTTCACCACAACGACTGGGGGTCCTGGCACACAGACCACAAATTTGGCCTTCCTTGTCTATCGTAAGGCACTACTAGATTTTGATATTGGGGGAGCCTCAGCTGGTGGAATTATCTCCATTGTTTTTGCCAACATTGTCGCGATCTTCCTACTACGGATGATTGCCAAGAACATGAATTCTGACTGATGAAATCCAACAGAGTTCTGCTGTCAATCCTTGGTTGGGTGATCGGTTTTATCATCTTCTTCCCAATCCTTTGGATGGTGATGGCTAGTTTGAAAACAGAGATTGAGGCTGTTGCTACACCTCCCAGCTTTTTCTTCATACCCACTCTAGAGAATTATTTTGTTGTACAGAATCGAAGCGACTACCTGAATTACGCTTGGAACTCCATCGTGATTTCAGTGTTTGCGACGCTATTAGCGATCCTGATTGCTGTACCAGCGAGCTATAGTTTTGCCTTCCGGCCGACCAAGCGTACAAAGTTCAAGCTGGTCTGGATTCTTTCGACTAAGATGATGCCTCCCGTTGGAGTGTTGATCCCCATGTACTTGTTTTACAAGAACATGGGGCTGCTGGATACGCATCTGGGCTTAATTCTGATTTACACATTGATGAACTTACCGATTGTCATCTGGGTGCTTTATACCTATTTTAAGGATATTCCACAGGAAATTTTGGAAGCAGCCCAGATGGAATGTGATGATCTTTTGAAAATTTTTCTTTATATATTGCTTCCGTTGTCAAAATCAGCGATCTTCTCCACGAGTTTGTTGAGTATTGTGTTGATCTGGAACGAGTCTTTCTGGAGCTTGAACCTGACAGCATTTGAAGCGGCTCCGTTGACAGCCTTCATTTCTTCCTATTCCAGTCCAGAAGGTTTGTTCTGGGCTAAGCTTTCAGCGGCCTCCACCCTGGCGATCCTGCCGATCATGTTCCTTGGTTGGGTGACCCAGAAGCAAATGGTGAAAGGACTGACCCTCGGGGCAGTCAAATAAGGGAAAAAAGACATGGGTAGCATTAATTTAGTAGGCGTTTCCAAATCTTTTGGGGATGTATTAGTCATTCCTTCAGTAGATCTTGAGGTCAATGAAGGAGAGTTTGTCGTATTCGTTGGTCCTTCTGGTAGCGGTAAGTCCACCTTGTTGCGACTAATTGCTGGCTTGGAGGAAGTTTCTAAAGGTAGGATCGAATTCAATGGTCAGGATATGACCAACCTTGCACCTGCCAAGCGTGGCTTAGCGATGGTCTTTCAGTCCTACGCCCTGTATCCGCACATGAGTGTGCGTGAGAACATCGGATTTCCACTGAAGATGGCAGGCATGCCAAAGAGCGAGATCGCTGCAAAGGTCCAAGAGGCAGCCAAGATCCTCAACCTGAGTGAGTATTTGGAGCGCAAGCCTCGCCAGCTTTCAGGTGGGCAGCGTCAGCGCGTTGCGATTGGTCGAGCGATTGTGCGTCAACCGAAAGCCTTCCTTTTCGACGAACCACTCTCAAACTTGGATGCAGCACTCCGGATCAACATGCGGTTGGAGATCATGGAATTGCACCAGCAATTGAAGACAACAATGATCTATGTCACCCACGATCAGGTGGAAGCGATGACGATGGCCGACAAGATTGTAGTTCTCGATCACGGTAACATTGAGCAAGTAGGTAGCCCACTTGATCTTTACCGGGCACCAGACAATCTCTTCGTCGCCGGATTCATCGGAGCACCAAAGATGAATTTCCTCACTGGTGGGGAAGCCAGTCGCCACAATGCAACAACGATTGGAGTTCGTCCTGAACACGTTCAAATTTCCAAGTCTTCAGGACTATGGACAGGCAAGGTTGGAGTGTCGGAACATTTGGGCTCAGACACCTTCTTACATGTTAATGTTGAAGGCCAGCAAGCTCCACTAACGGTTCGTACCGATGGGGAAGTTCAGCTAAATTATGGTGAAACCATTTATCTGAGTCCAGAGGAAGACAAGGTCCATAAATTCGATAATAACGGGAAGGCGATTCGATGAAACTGGCAGGCAAGACGGCAATTGTCACGGGTGGTGGCGGAGGCATCGGTCGCGCTGTCTCCTTGCGCTACGCTCAGGAAGGAGCACGCTGTGTTGTCGCAGATGTAAAGCTGTCGCTAGCGGAAGCTGTCGCGAAGGAAATTCAAGCGACTGGCGGCAGCGCCTTGGCGGTCAGTATGGATGTGACTAAACAGGTGGATATTGATCAGACGATTCAAGCAGCAGCGAAAGCTTTTGGCCAAGTCGATATCCTTTTCAACAATGCGGGAATTTTCGAGATGGCTCCACTCCTGAAGTCTTCTCGAGAAAGTTACGATCGGCTCTTCGATATCAACGTCAAGGGAATGTTCTTTATGATGCAAGCGGCTGCGGCTCACATGGTTGAGAAAGGCATCCGTGGTAAGATCATTAACCTCTCTTCTCAAGCAGGTCGACGTGGAGAGGCCCTGGTAGCTCACTACTGTGCAACCAAGGCGGCTGTTTACAGCTATACTCAATCAGCAGCACTGGCGATGGCTCCGCATCATATCAACGTTAAT
This sequence comes from Deltaproteobacteria bacterium UBA6967, assembly GCA_002450295.1. Classification (GTDB taxonomy): domain Bacteria; phylum SAR324; class SAR324; order SAR324; family NAC60-12; genus JCVI-SCAAA005. The sequence goes on along the minus strand of DJYX01000088.1, from coordinate 6,461 downwards.
GGGATTGCCCCTGGAGTGATCGATACTCCGATGTGGGCAACGGTTGATGGCCTCTTTGCGCGCTATGAAAACCGACCCATTGGTGAGAAGAAACGACTGGTTGGTGAGGCTGTTCCGCTGGGTCGGATGGGAAGTCCCAATGACATCGAAGGAGCGGCTGTTTTCTTGGCTTCTGCTGATGCTGACTATATTACAGCGCAGACGCTCAACGTCGATGGTGGCAACTGGATGAGTTGACCTTCCAAAATTTTCATGACTATTCGACTCTCTCGGGCAACTCTGCCCTCATTTCCCTCGCAGATCTCAGTTCCTAACTATTCTCCTAAGCAGCTCAAGCCGGGGATTGTCCACATTGGTGTGGGCAATTTTCATCGGGCACATCAGGCGGTCTATCTGGACCAACTGTTCCGACTTGG
>DJYX01000088.1:0-5741 GCA_002450295.1 Deltaproteobacteria bacterium UBA6967 | reverse complement strand
CCAACTGTTCCGACTTGGTAAATCCCTTGACTGGGCTCTAGTTGGTACAGGTGTTATGCCTGGTGATCGTGTGATGGGCCAAATCCTGGCGCAGCAGGACTACCTGACTACAGTGGTGGAGCAATCGGCAGCTGGTTACAAAGCAACCGTAACGGGATCGATGATTGATTTTTTCCCACCAGGAGATCCTACAAACATTGAGAGGCTTGCAGACCCAAGCATCCGGATTGTTTCATTAACGGTCACGGAAGGAGGCTACTTCATTAATCCAGCAACGGGAGAGTTCGATCCAGACCAGCCTGCCTTAAAACAGGATGTAGCAAATCCAGAGACACCGACCACAGCCTTTGGGTTGATTCTGGCTGGTTTGCATACTCGTTTGGAGAGAGGCATTGCTCCCTTTACCGTGATGTCCTGCGATAATCTGCTGCACAACGGCAATGTCACTCGCAACGCTGTGGTTGGTCTTGCCGAAATGCAAGATTCCAAATTGGCCGCCTGGGTTGAGCGTGAGGTTGCTTTTCCCAATGGAATGGTGGATCGCATTACGCCGTTCACTTCTGATCGGGAAAGAACGATCTTGCGGGAGGAGTTTGGTATTGAGGATGGATGGCCAGTTTTCTGTGAAAATTACATTCAGTGGGTCCTGGAAGATCACTTTCCGCTAGGGCGACCAGAATTGGAAACTGTTGGGGTGACCTTCGTGCCAGACGTGACTCCCTATGAGCACATGAAGCTGAGAATTCTGAATGCAGGACATGCTTCGATTGCCTATGTGGGAGCCTTACTGGACCAACACTTTGTTCATGAGGCGATGGCGCATCCGCTAATCTGTCGCTACTTGGAGAAACTGGAGACAGAGGAGATCCTACCGTCAGTTCCCCCTGTACCGAATACGGATCTACAGGCTTATCTTCAGTTGATTCTAGAACGGTTTGCCAATCCAAAAATTGGGGATACGATTGCTCGACTTTGTTTTGACGGTTCCAATCGACAACCCAAGTTTGTGCTACCCTCCACTCGAGATCGTTTGCAAGCAGGTGCATCTGTAACTGGTTTGGCGCTGGAGTCTGCACTCTGGTGCCGATACTGGGGAGGACTCTCTGAGGGAGGGAAAGACATGCAACCAGAGGATAGTCAGGCGGATCGACTACGAACGCTGGCCGAAAGATCTAAAACTGAACCCCTGGCCTTCCTGGAATTACAGGACATCTTTGGCGATCTCTCAGAGTCTAAAGCTTTCCAACAAAGCTTCCAAAATGCCCTGCAGCAACTGTGGCAGCATGGCACCGCAAACACTCTGCAACGCTACCTCGATGATCAACTCTGATTCACTGTTACTCATTCCATCTTAGTTCTTGATTCCTCTCATGTGGCTCTGAATTTTCCAAGCTGCCACATTTTACCAGATAAGGCATCTTACTCTGGTATCTGGGCTCCAGGTTCCATTCAAGTGAGGGCAAGATTGGCTATTGCGTCTAAGTGCTCTAGAGAGTACCTAAAATAATAGGCGTTGTTGTCACTAGTTCTACAAAACCGATTTCTCTCTTTTCTCTTCGTTTGGGTGCAGACAGGTAGTTTAAGGAACAATTTTAAACCTAATAGAATCAGGTTCTTCAACTCTAATCCGGAAATCTATCCAACTAATAGATTGATAATATGTCTTTAGTGAGTAGCCTTTGAGAAGTTCTAGTCTGTTTGGCTAGGATTTGCCCTATCACTAGTACAGTTTTCACCCTAGATGGAGTTTGTATGACACCAAAAGAAGTAGTTCAGAAAAACTATGAATGTTTTACAACCGGAGATATGACAACTTTTCGCACTCTGTATGCTGAAAATGCAATAGTCAAAGTAAATGGGATCCATAAATTATCCGGAACTTACCATGGTCCAGATAATTGGATGAGTGCTCTGTCTCAGGTACCGCAGCTTTATGATGAATTCAAAATTGAGTTGGTGAACATCATCGCTGAAGGTGATCACGTATTTGCGATGCTGCATGCAACTGCGGTGGGCTCAGGAAAAATGACTGCTGATTTTGGACATTTTTACAAGATCGAAAATGGTAAAATTGCGGAATTTCATATCTTTGATGACTCACAGAAAATGGCTGCAACGATGAATGCTGCTTGAGTAGGTTTATGATAGTTGTCTCGGTATTTTGACGGTTTGGTCAAAACATTCGTTAACTTCACTATTGGAGTGTAAATTATGGGATCTCAATTCTTTCTAGTTCACCACTATGTGAAGCCCGGTATGGCTGGTCAGTGGTGGCAAAAAACTGGTGAGCTAATGAGTGATCAACCTGCGATGGGTAAGTACGTTCAAGATTGTATGGACTTGGGGTTTTACAATCATTCCTTCATGCCTGTTGCACAAGAAGGTCCGATGTTTTGTGTATGGGAAGCAAAGGAAGGAATTTCAGAAGCTGATTTTCAAGACTTTATTGATGGTCCAATGGGACCAAATTGGGGTATGAGCGCTCTGAACAATAATATTTCAAAGATAAATCTTGAGTTGACTGGTGGTCAAGCACCCTACGAGAGAAAACTCTGATATTTCTATTGCATTGTATCGTCGACCTACTGCGCTGTGGCTTTCTGTGTAGTCAACTCTTTGATCAGTAGCTCCTTCTGAATCTGGACCAAAGTCTCTGTTTCGGTCCAGATTCAGTGACTCCCCTGATCTCCTCTCTCATAACTCAATCAGACCGTTGGAAATTAATGTTGGAATTGCGTTACCTGCTGATTCAATCGAGAAGAACGGCTTCTATGTGAGAGGAGTTTCTTTGGGGCAGAATGCTCTGATCTATGTTAGACACATTCCTGGCTCTGAATTTCATTATTCAGAGTCAAGTTGAGGAAATTACGTTTATATTTTGGCCTTTATCAATCCAACTGATGTGGTTCAGCAAATAGGAGAATTGGTGGGTAGTCGGTTAGATAATTGTTGAGCGGTCATGAAGCAGAGAGTTGTAAGTTGCCAAAAAAAGATTGAAAATCTGGTCAAATATGTACTGCTGTTATTTGAAGCACATAAATTCTGATCACCTCAAACGATGGAGAGATATAGTGAGGAAAGCATTTTTATACTTGATTGGCGCTACCCTTATTTTGTCTGGATGTGACTCTAAACACCTCGAGTATCTCTGGACAGAGAGGTACCCAGTCCCTCCAGGAACCTATACTCCTCCGCCTGTGCAGCAACTTCAGCGAAGCGAACAGTATTTTTCGACTTATCCTGAAATAGAACCGAACTTGATGCAGATGAGAGAAGCGCTGCCACAAGATTGGGGAAGTGGAAACAAGTACTATCGAAGAGACTTGGATGCACAGGCCTCCCTTCCAAATAACTCTTGAGACACTTGTAATTCATAGAAAATTTGACCTACCCACGCAATTAAAAATGATGCTCTTGCGATGAAGCGGTTTCTGCTCACACCGATAACGCTCTTAATTTTGGCGTCCCCGATTCTCGGTTTTAATCCGTCGGATGTGGATAGCTTGCTGAAGCAGGTAGCCAAGCAGAAGGAAAGGATCATCTGCAACCGATGTGATTTGTCAGCGGCAAAGTTGCCGGATATTGACCTGAGTTATGCCGATTTGAGGGGAGCTAATTTATCTCGGGCCAACTTGAGAAATGCGGATCTGCGAGAAACTGATCTGAGGGAGGCCAGCCTGCGAGATGCCAATCTGAGTTACGCGATCCTGCGCGGTGCGATTTTCTGTAACACGATCCTTCCCAATGGAGAGATCAGTGTCAAAGATTGCTGAAGAAGTTCATTGGCTAAGAATCTTAATTGATTGGGTGGCTCTCCCAACAAAGAGTCTTTGAAAGTGAGTACATGTCCAATTATTGCTGTGCGCTACTTGAAGAAGATTTCCGAGCAGCAGCACCTTCCAAATGGGCTGCTGCGTATTCAGTCACCTTTTCATCCACTATGGACTCGATATCGACTTTGATTTTTTGAATGGGATGATTCAGCAGGAAAACCTCAGAGGAATAGCCAAGGCGTACTTGGTCAGCTAGGTCGTAGCCGAGTTGGAGTTCAAAATCCGCAGTAATCACAGTGTAGTCTTTGAAATAGCAGTGAACCTTCACATAGACTCTGGCCTTCCTCAGTTGTTTGTTCTTATGAAAAGCAGGTCGAATGTTTTGCTTTAAAATTCTCTCCCGAATGATTTGGTTCAGATTCAAATCACTGTAGAACGGACACTCTGTATCTACCGAACTCCAGTAAGTAAGTTCACCCTTTGTTGAATACTCCCGAAGCATTTGCTTTCCCACCGGTCCAAGCTTCTGAGCAAACGATGTAGTTGTCCAGCAAAGCAAAGCCACTAAAGCCACTATCAGGTATTTCATAACATCCTTTAAACGTTGTTGAAGTAATCAGTTTCACGACACGACATTTTTTCTACAGTCAAGCGGAGCAGTCAAAGGTTTGATTTCATGGATGAATAACCTAGTTCTTTGATCAGTCTCTAATTGGTTTTGATTAGATGGGCTCAAGTTTGCTTGAAGATGAGCCCACAGTAAGGAAGACTACGAAAAAGCTTTCTTCAGGATGAAGCCGGCTACAAGACAGGATGTCATGACCCCCTTGAGAATCGTTTTGAGGAACAGGGAGCCCGATGTCCAGACTTATGAAATTGCTGTTGATTTCTGTAACTACTCCATTTTTGCTGGGAGCCAAGCCCTTCAATCCCTATCCTCCAACTGAGGAATATCGGGAAGAACAGAAAAGAATTCAGGAGGTCCTAGCGATCAGTCAGCAACTCAATAGGCAGCCAAGGCCTTACAGTGATCTGAGAGCCCTGCGCATGCAACTGGACCAGTACGCTGCTTCACAGTCGATACCTGTCATGCCCAAGACAGTGTTCAAAGAATCTCCTCGCCAAATTCGTACCTTCCACTAGGCAGCCGCTTATTCTGAGAATTAAATTTCTGCTTTAATCAGCTATTTCTCGACTGTTGCCTTTCATTTCCAACGATAGCCTGCTTCAAGACGGATTCCCTCGACTCTCTGATCTGGAAGATCCTCAAATTCCATGGTCCCAGTCTTTTGTGTGTAGATCGCAAAGGTCCAGCCGTCATCGGATTCAAAGCCCACACCGTAGCCACTTTGATTGGCCCAAGCGATTTCCGTATAACTCTCCATTGATTCAATCCAGGTCAAGTAAGCTTGGCCAGCCTGAACCCCCAAAAACCATGAAGAACCAGCCCACACGCGGGCTTCCAGTCCAAACAAGCCTGTTTTGAAGTAATTATAATCAGGCTTGTCAGGCTGTTGAGCGCTACCTATGTGTTCTCCTCCAAACAAGCGCACCGAGAAGTAGTCTGAAGCTGTCCACTGATAATCTACGATGCCACCGTAGGCGTAGGATTCCGCATAATTTTGCTCTGTTGAGGAATCAGAGATTTGTAGATCGCCTACACTCAAATAAAGCCCAAAGTCTTTGATCGGTTCAGCTTGCAGCCAATTGGGCAACAATAGGCTTAGACTGAATAACAGTACCAACGAAGTTTTGCTGCTCATGTTCTGTTCAGATAGTGAGTGTTTGTTGTTTTTGAGGATGCACTGAATATTCCCCTATTCGGGGATTTGTCTGCCAAGTTTTTGGAGAGCCGAGAGAGAGGCGTTTTCAGGATGGGGATAGATGCGGGCAGACTTGTAGAAAGCTTCAAGGGCCTCTTGCTGATGACCACCAATAAAGGCTGCAAAGCCCTGTAGATATGCAAAG
>DJYX01000168.1 GCA_002450295.1 Deltaproteobacteria bacterium UBA6967 | reverse complement strand
TTCGCGCAATTGATTGCCAAAGACTCTCAACAATTCTCCTCTTCTTGGAGCTGGGATTTCTCTCCACTTGTACTGAATAGCTGTTGCTTTTTCTAGAATCTGGTCGTAGTGGGATTTAGTAATGGAATTCATAAGCTATATTTCTACTGGGGCCTTGGAGAAGCGCTGAACTTTTACAAATTCACTGAACGGGGAGACCTTGATTTTGAGTAGTGATGAATAATGGAATTCTCTCGCAGCTATCGAGGAGAAAGCAAGACAGTCAATAATGGGAAGGAAGGAAATAATTTGTTAGGAAGATTTCGGGGTGAGGAAATAGAACCCGATGATCCTTTATGCCGGCTAGCCCTTCAGAAATTTCAACTATGAATCAAATTCATAATTCCGGTGCTCATCTCCTCATAGTTTCGGTTGTTCGGTAGGTCTCCCTTGATCGCAAAGTCATCCATTACAATGATACGGTCTGCAAGGGTGATGATTTCCGGCATATCGGAGGTAATTAAGAGAATAGAAGTCCCCTGATCCGCCAGTTCCCGAATCAACTCATGTAGGTAGGCCTTGGTCTTGATGTCGATTCCAACAGACGGTTCATCAACAATCAGGATCTCCACTTGAGCAGCCAACCACTTGGCTACGGAGATCTTCTGCTGATTGCCTCCGGACAAATTCCCCACCATCTGTGCCAACGAAGGTGTCTTGACCTCCAGCTTGTCAATCGAAGGAGAGACTCGGTTGGTGACCTGCTGATCGGAGAGCCAACCCAACTTGGAGCAGATCTTTCTCCAGACGGTGATGCCTGAATTCTGCAACACGTCATGCTGTAGGATCAAACCCTCTGACTTTCGATCCTCGCTCAGATAGCCAATCGCGTAGCGATCCCTTGCAACAGACACCCCAGAGACATGAATTGCCTTGCCGTCCAGCAGGTACTCTCCCTTGGTCATTCGGAAATAGCCAATCAATGACTTCGCCAACTCGCTGCGTCCCGCCCCAATCAATCCATAAAATCCAAGAATCTCCCCCAGATACAGTTGAAGATTCAGATCTTGATGTCCCGCTTCTGTACTGACTTGACGTAGCTCCAATTTTGGACTTTGTCGATTGACTTCACGGGTTTGCCAGGCAGGAATCTGTTCCTTTCGCCCAATCATCAGTTGGACCAGATCCTGTCGGTCGTACTGAGCAATTGGCTGACTAGTACAAGTGTTCTGACCATCTCGCAAAACGGTCAGGTAATCACAAATTTGCAGTACCTCTTCAAGCTTGTGGCTCACAAAAACAATTGTCACCCCATCCTCCTTGAGCTTCTGCAATAGGGAGAAGAGCTTCTCTGTCTCATGGGGGGTCAAGGAAGCCGTCGGCTCATCCATGAGCAGGACACGTGATTTCTGTGAAATCGCCTGTGCGATTTCCACGAGCTGCATCTTGGCAACAGAAAGCTGTTTTACTGGAGTTTGGGGATCCAGGTCCAGTCCCACAGCCGCAAGCCAGGGTTTGGCCTCCTCATGCAGTTTGGGATAATCCACCCAGCTCCAGGCTTTTTCTCCTAAGCGATCAAGAAAGAGATTTTCTCCAACCGAGAAACGCGGGATCAAGTGACGCTCCTGGTGTACCACAGCAATTCCTTGCCGACGGGCTTCCTTAGTATCTGAGAAGCTCACAGCTTGTCCAAGCAGTTTTACACTCCCTTCATCAGGTTGATACACACCCGTTAAGATCTTGATCAGCGTGGACTTGCCTGCTCCATTTTCTCCGAGCAGGGCGTGAATTGAACCAGCATGCAGCTCAATTTCTACATTCTGTAGAGCCTGTACACCAGGGAAGCTCTTGGAAATACCAGAGGTTTTCAGGGTGATCTGCTGAGACATCAGGCTGGTTTTGAAAAGAGAGTGAGGCGCAGATCACGCAGTCGATTGATCCCAACCGCCCAAAGGATCAAGAGGCCCAGAAAGATTTGTACGATGAAGGGATCAATTTCAAAAAGGACTAAAGCTTGGGTGATGATGGCGATGGTGGTTACGCCCAACAGAGTGCCAATCACGTTGACATGCCCCCCAGCTAGCACAGCCCCGCCAATCACCGGTGCGGCAAAGGAGAGGATCAACCAATCATCGCCAATCGTTGGTTGTCCAATCTGTAACCGAGCTACGACCATCATTCCAGCAACGGCAGCTAGCAGGCCCGACAAGGCATGGGTGCCAATCACGATGTTTCGTACGGAAATCCCCACCAGACCGGCTGCAGTTGGACTTGCACCAACCGCCAAAACATGGCGTCCAAACCGCATCCTGTTTAACAGAAACCAAACACCAATGAGAGCTAGCAAAGCAGGCAAAATCAACAGGGGTAAAGTTCCAATAAAGCTACTATTTCCAAAAGATTTTACTGACTCTGCTACTCCATAAAATGGTTGTGCTTCCGTAATACCGAGGTTGATTCCCTTGAAAACAGAGAGGCTCGCCAAGGTGATGATAAATGCAGAGATACCAGTGAAGGCGATGATCACTCCATTAAACAAACCTGCTGCCAAGCCAATTAGCAAACCCACGAGTACCGCAAGTGGAATCGGCAACTGGAAAACGTCCATCAATCCAGCAAAAGAGATGGCTACGAGTCCGCCGATTGCACCCACCGAGAGGTTCATCTGGCCGATCCCCACAATCAGCATTTGCGCCAAGGCAATCACCATGTTGACAGAGATCGCAGCGAGCAAAATCTGTATGTTGAAGGGAGTCAGAAAACTAGGCTTGAGGTAACCAATCAGTATGATAGCCAGGGTCACAACCAACAACAGTCCCGACCACTCAGCCTTCAGAAGTTTTTGGAGTGGCATCAGAATGCCCTAAATGAAGCGGTTTTGAAGCAGAACAACATTTCGCAGCTTCTCCAGAAGAACAGCGCTGAGTAATAAAGCCCCCAGTACGGCTTGCACCCAGAACTCACTGACTTGCAGTAACAATAGACCGTTGGTGAGTAAGCTGACTAGGACAGCTCCGAAAAAGGTGCCCAACACTGAGACCTTTCCTCCACTCAACAGGGTACCTCCGAGAACCGGTGCCAGAAACGCAGGCAATAGCCAGTCCTGACCGATATGCCCTGTCATTGAAGGAATCGCCGCCCCAGTACGACAGGTCAGCATCGTGGCTGCCAACGCGGCCAACAGACCAGAAAGGGCGTGGCACAAGATGAAGGTGCGTTTGACGTTGACTCCGGAGAGTTCAGCAGCAGTCGGATTGGCACCAGCTGCCAGCATGTTACGGCCCAAGCTGGTGTAGCGATAGAGGACAGCCAACATAATGGCGACTCCCAAGCTGATCAACAGCAGCGGAGAGAGATAGCCATAAATTTTAGTACGGCCAAAGGTGGCAACCTCGGGTGGCAGATTACGGAAAGCTTCTGCCTGCGTCAGCCAGATCATCAAGCCAAAGTAAACACTCATCGTGGCCAAGGTGATGATGAAGCTATGAACCCCTGTCCGTACGACCATTACTCCGTTGACTGCTCCCAGCAATCCACCACCCAACAGCAGTAGAATCAAAGCAATCGGGAGATTGCTCCCCATCCCTTCAATCAGCCAGCCACCAAACATTACCGCCGACACACCGATTGAGCCTACGGAGAGATTCAGCCCTCCTGTAACAATCACCACCATCATCGAAAAGCCAATCACTACATCAATGGAGATGTTGCGACCCAGTGCATACAGGTTGAAGCGAGAGGTAAAGCCAGTGGTCAGCAGCGCAAAGATCGTGGCAAACACGAGTATCAGGAACAACAGACCAAACTCATTGGAAAAGAAAAAATTCCTTATTGATGAGCGGTCACGGCTGTTCGTTGAGAGTGATGATTCTTGCGCTGATGCCATTCAGGATTCTCTTCAGAGAGTCCCAAGGAGGCTCATCACCTCCAAGGAAAACTCAGTTACAGACTAGGTAGGTTGATTCAAAGGAAGCCATCAAGTCCTTAGTGACCGCTTCCATCGCCCCGATGTAGGTATCGACCTTGTCACGACCGACGAAAGCCGTTCCACTGTCAATAAACTGATTGGTCAATGCTGTCGATTTGAAGGGGGCATTCTGGTTGACCTTACAGCCACTTCGTAGCTTGTTCATTGCAAAGGAACCGATGTAGCCCTGACCATATGGGTTCTGCAACATGGTGCCGTGTACGTAGCCGTCCTTGATTGCCTTGAGTACAACCTCATCATGATCAATACCCACCATCTTGATGCGCTTATCTCCAATCTTCCGCAATGAATTGGCAGCCACGACCGCAGGAACCCAGGCAGTCGTTACGATCCCATCAACCTTGTCCGCTTGTGCCGCGAGGAAGGCATTGATTTTCTCTTCGGCTGGCTCTGGAGCGTCAATATCCGCAATCACTTGAATGACTTCCACCGCTCCACCGGTTTCATTGGCAGCCTTCTGCACCGCATCGATTCGCAGTTGAGTGTTGGGATCTACTAAAAACCCCGTAAAGTGAGCGATTTTGCCTTTTCCACCAAGGGTCTTAATCAACTCCTTGGTGCCTAGGTACGCTGAATTACCGGTATCTGTTCCCAAGCAAAACACTGCAGGGGTAGGTTGCTTCAGACAACCAGCCAAGGCAATGACGGGTGTTCCTTCCGCGGTCAATTCGCTCGCAATTGAGTTCGTACCCACGGGATCCCCAGGGAAGATCAGGAACCCGTTGTAGCCCTGGGTCAGCAGGCTTTCCAGCAACTGATTCTGTTGGCTGAGCTCCCATTTCTGTGGAACACGATAGTCTGCACCTGAGAGACCGAAGTCACGCTTGGCGTCCTGTCCAGCTTTTTCCCATGCTGCAAAGTATGGATGTGGTCCACCAGGCACCAGTGCCACTCGAGTGTCGGAGGCCAAAACGGGGGAAGCAGTCAGACAGGCCAGGGTGGTCCCTAACAGGCAATTTTTTAAAGTTCGAAAACTTTTTCGTCCAAATTCCTGAAAAACATTCTCTTGGGTCATGTTCATTCCTCTGTTCGAGATGAATCGAAAGTTATGGGCATGCGAACGCCCGACATAAGCAATGATTCAACAGTCCATTGGGAATCACGCTCTCTGCAACCACTCATCCTGAGATATGATTCGAACAAGCGAATTGGTCTGTGGGGAACTTATTGAATTTTTGGCTTCTGTCAACCGATTTCTTGGTCTGACAAGATCCAACTGGCTGTGATGACTAAGAAATTACTGATCTGCCTTCAAGACGCTACCAAATGCCCTGGCGCAATTTCTTGAAGATGAAGTGGGGTAGGCTGTTCGTGAAGTTTGAAAATTGGGGATTCCGGTTCTGCTGAAGTTTCTCTACGAGGTTGGGCACGCTCAACCTCCGGGTCAGGAATGGGCACTGCCGATAGCAACCTTTGTGTGTAGGAATGTCGTGGATCGCGAAGTACAGCATCACGGTATCCATGCTCCACGATTTGCCCAAGACGCATCACGGCGACCTCATCGGCCATTTGCTCGATCACAGCCATGTCATGACTGATAAATAGATAAGCAAGGTCATCCTCCTGCTGAAGTTCCTTGAGCAGTTCAAGAACTTGAGCCTGAATCGAAACATCAAGGGCAGAAACACACTCATCGGCAATGATCACTTTGGGAGAGAGAGACAAGGCTCTAGCGATACAGATACGTTGACGTTGGCCACCAGAAAACTCATGTGGATAACGTTCGATAGCATCTCTGGAGAGTCCAACCCTTTGAAAAAGATAAGCCACTCGATCTTTCAGCTCTGTCCCACGGGCAATCCCGTGTACTACCATTGGTTCTCCCACCTGATCTCCAACTTTCATCCTTGGATCTAGTGAGGCTCCTGGATCTTGAAAGATCATCTGGATGTTCCGTAGCACTCTTTGCATCTGAGGACGACTGAGTCCAGCAATCGAGTCACCGTTTAGCTGGATCTTTCCAGACCAGGGCACCAGTCCCATCATCGCCTTGCCGATAGTAGACTTGCCACAACCAGATTCCCCAACAAGCGCAAGGGTTGAACCGGCCCGGATGGAAAGCGAAACATTTTCAACAGCATGAATTCGAGCCACTGGGCGATTAAACACTCCTCCTCGAATATAGAAATGAACCTTGAGATCCTTGATTTGCACAACACTCTCAAGGGTAGTCGGCAGAGGTTCCTTGGGCTCTGAGGAACCGAGACGCGGAACAGCCTTCAACAAAGCTTGTGAGTAGGGGTGGACTGGCTTGCTGAACAGTTGTCGAACTGCAGCAGTCTCCACTTCTTGCCCTTCCTTCATCACCAACACACGATCTGCCATCTCGGCAACCACTCCCATATCATGAGTGATCATCAGCAACCCGGTGTTGTGCTCTTTCTGAAGGCTGCGCATCAACTCAAGAATTTCAGCCTGTACCGTTACATCAAGCGCCGTAGTTGGTTCATCGGCAATTAGGATCTCTGGATCACAGGCTAGGGCCATGGCGATCATCACTCGCTGGCGCATACCCCCGGAGAGCTCGTGAGGATATTGCTGAAGGCGCTGTTCCGGTTCTGTCAGGCGAACATCTTTGAGCAGGGCCAGGGCTCGATCTGGGGCTTCCTGCCGGCTGCACTGCCCGTGCTCCAACAAGGTTTCACAAAGTTGTTTTTGAACCGTACTGATTGGATTGAGAGAGGTCATCGGCTCTTGGAAAATCATCGAGATCCGGGCAGCCCTGATTTTCCGATACTGACTTTCAGAGAGGCGAGTTAGCTCAAGATTACCCAGTTGAATGGATCCCCTGGAGATCCGGGCCATCGGTTTTGGTAACAATCCCATGATCGCTAGGGCCGTCATGGATTTACCAGATCCGCTTTCCCCAGCCAGGCAGAGTGTTTCCCTACGGCCCAACTCAAAAGAGAGTCCGTCAAGGATTGTTTTTGCTCCAGTCGGGGTAGCGACCTGAACATGCAGATCCTGGACGGAGAGGAGACTCCCTCCAGGATCTGGAACTTGAGAAGAGTCAGAAACTTGAGGGGAAGTCACTCGAAGACCACCCTGGGGAAGTAAAAGGATACTACCCAGTTGGGCATGTCTACGATCTCAGAAATCCGCAGATCACCACAAACTGAGCAGAGTAGATATGCCTCCACCGCACTTAGTCCATGGGTCGCAGAGAGCAAGTCAATCATGCTGGAGACAGCGTTCCCGGCACTGGACATCAAGTCTGGTCCGATCCCAGTAGTTACTTCATAACCCTTGGAATCCAGATGTCGAGTGACTGGCCCTGGTGTGGTGAAACGCGGGTTCGCCAATGGAGTCTGCTTGATCAGGTCCACACGAAAATCCACATTCATTGGACTCTCAATGGCTGTTCCGCAGACTTCACCATCGCCTTGGGCAGCATGAGTATCCCCAATCGACAGCAGCGCACCTTTGACCTCCACCGGCAGGTAGAGCGTTGTTCCGCTGGTCAAGTCACGGATGTCCATGTTGCCACCCATCCGTCGTGGAGGGACGACTGAGTGCAGTCCATCCTCGGCTGGGGCTAACCCAATAGTACCTGCAAAGGGTTTGAGAGGGATGCTGGCAATATCGGAATAAACCGCAGGAGCCATTTCCTTGGGATCATACTTCCAGACCTTCAGGAAAGGTTCCTTGAACTGGTCAGCTAACAAGCCAAAGCCCGGAATATTGGCTGTCCAACCGAAGCCTGAAGGATGAAAGCCTTCAATCTCAAGTTTGAGCACATCCCCAGGTTCTGCACCATCAACATAAATTGGGCCGGTAACAGGATTTACCTTCCCAAAATCAAGATTGGGGACATCAGCTGTCGTGCTTTGGGGAGTGAACTGCCCTGCTGAGCTGTCCAGACATTCCAAGTGCAGTCGATCCCCAGGAGCCACCATAACAGCGGGTGAGAACGAGTTGTCCCACCCGAAGTGATGATTGGCGCCATGAATGGTGTGATCACGATTCTGGCACATGAGAATTTACTTAGCTTGTGTTGAGAAGATGTAGTCGTAGTTGACGGGGATGTGAACCGGATCTACAAAGAGCGTCCCATCACCATCGATCTTTTCAGAGCGGAAGGTGAAGCGTTGTTCATTGAAGACAGGGACCCACGGCGCATCATCCATGATATCAACGTAGATTTGTCGCCAGGCAGCTTCTCGTTCCGCGGTCTTGGAGGGATCTGTCATCGAATCCGCCTCAGCGGCTCGAGCATCCAGCGCTTCATTACAATACCAGGACCAGTTCCATCCACCCTGAACAGCACCGGCACAACCCAAGATGGGACCATAGAAGTTGGAAGGGTCAGGGAAGTCAGCAATCCAGGCCATTCCTCCAGACCAGATCATTGGTGCCTGGTCGGGTTCACCACCTGCTGCAATCACGTTGGCTTGGGCTAGATTGCGGATCTCAGCCTTGATCCCGATCGCCGCCAAATCCTGTTGAATCGCTTGGGCAATTCTTGGATTTGGATCGGTGTTGTACACAAACAGTTCGGTTGAAAAACCATTTGCCAATCCAGCATCCGCCAGCATCTTCTTGGCACCGTCTTGATCAAAGGGGTACCCTTTGTAATCCTTGGCATAACCGGGCATGGTTGGAGGTAGCGGTTGGTTTGCTGGAACAGCGCGTCCATTGATGATGCGGACGATACGCTCCTTGTTGATCGCCATGTTGACAGCCTTGCGAACCATCACATTGTCAAATGGAGCCATTCGGGTGTTCATCGTGATGTAACCCGTATGGAGCTGCCCTCCTTCGATTACGTTTTTGGACTGGTTGGGATCGTTCATCACCTGCATGAACTGCGCAGGAGGAATACCATCCCCCAATGTATCTGCCATCCCTTGCTGCAAGCGGAGCAAAGCCACCATCGGTTCTAGTCCAATCTCAAAAGTCACACTCTCCAGCTTGGGCACTCCAGCTCTGTGGTATCCGTCAAAAGCTTCGAAAACGACACGTTGCCCGGGAGTCCACTCTGCCAACTTGAAAGCACCGGAGCCGACTGGCTTTCGACCGAAATCTTCACCTGCAGCATCAACTGCTTCCTTGGGGACAATTGAAGCAAAGTTGAGGGCCATCACGTGCAGGAATGTAGCATCCGGTCGAGAAAGTCGGATTTCTATGGTCTTGTCATCGATCACCTTCACACCGGAAAGACCAGAATCCTGCCCAGCATTCCAGGAATCAAAACCGTCAATCATTCCAAAGAAACCTGCACCAGGGCTTTGAGTTTTTGGATTCGTCACACGCTCCAGTGAATACTTGACATCTGCAGCTGTGATCTCTCGACCGTTATGAAATTTGATTCCGTTCTTTAATTTAAAGACGTGCACCATCCCATCTGCTGAAATGGTGTTGCTCGCGGACAGCTCATTCCGCAGCTGAGTACTTCCAGGCTCGTATCCCATCAAGCCATCAAAGAGACTCTTGATCATGGACCAGTTTTGCCAGTCATAGCCAATTGCAGGATCTAGCGTCGCAACATCATCCTTGTACGTAACGGTCATGGAGCCACCCTGAGGGGCATTTTCATTGACTTGGGCGAGCGCCACATTACCAAACAGGGCAAGTCCGGTGAGACCAGCCAGGAACAGCTTAAACATATTTATCCTTGAATGGGGTTACTTGATCTTGATTCGCGGATCGATCCACGGTGCGATCAAGTCAGCCAACAAATTACCCAGCACAATTGCTGTGGCAGAAACAATCGTGACTCCCATAATGACTGGGATGTCAATTCGCTGAATGGCCTGCCAGGCAAGTTGTCCTATGCCTGGCCAACCAAACACACTCTCCACAACAACAATCCCAGACATGAACAGGCCGATGTCAATACCAACCATGGCAATGATTGGCAGGATTGCATTGGGAATTACATGTCGCACAATGACTTGGCTCTGGGCAATTCCCTTTGCTCGGGCCGTTCGGACAAAGTCTTGATGCAGGACATCAATCATAGAAGAGCGCATCATGCGCGAGTACCACCCAGCGCCTAGCAGGCCTAGGGTGAGAGACGGAAGGATCAGGTGTGCAAAGGTCCCGTAGCCTCCGATCGGTAGCCACTGGAACTGAATAGAAAAGAAATATAGCAACAGAATTCCAATCACGAACTGAGGTGCTGAGATTGAAACAAAACTGAAGATCATCAGTGCTTGATCTTCAAACTTGTTGCGGCGTAGGGCAGCCACAATCCCGACGGTCAAACCAAGGATCAGCTCGGTCACAATTGCAGAAATCATCAGTAACAGGCTCGCAGGTAAGCGACCGGCAATCAATACGCTGACTTCCGCTTTCTGCAAGTAACTGCGGCCCATGTCGCCCTGAACCAGATTCCCAAGGTAGCGAAAGTACTGAATCATGACCGGATCATCCAGTCCCAGTTGGGCTCGGATGTTTGCAACCGTCTCGGCAGTGGCACTTCTACCAGCAATCTGTCGTGCTGGATCAGCTGGAATTAGGTAGAGCAGAATGAAGGTGACCAGTGAAATTCCCAGCAGGATCAGTCCACTCTGCAACAGCCGACGGAGTACATAATTCCGCATCAGTGACGGCCCTTCAAGGTAGGATCTAGAATATCCCGCAGAGCGTCTCCAACCAGATTGAAGGCCAGGGCCAACAGGAGAATGGCGACCCCTGGAAAAAAGACCAACCAGGGAGCTGTGTTGAAATAGGTTTGGTTCTCAAAGATGATGTTTCCCCACGATGGAGTGGGTGGCTGAACTCCAACACCTAGAAAGCTGAGGGTTGCTTCCAGCAAGACCGTTGTTGAGATTCCAAGTGTGCCAAATACAATGATCGAAGAGAGCAAATGTGGGAGTAAGTGGCGAAACAGGATCCGAAATGGGCTCGAGCCAATCGCTTTCTGTACTTGAATGAATTCTCTCTCGGCCAGGGAACGAGCTTCGGTGTAAACCACCCGGGCCATCTGGACCCAATTCACCATTGCGATCACCAAGGCCACAATCAACAGGCTCGGCTTGAAGATGGCCGCAAGCACGATGGCCAGCAGTAAAGCTGGAAAGGCCATCATAAGATCGGTGAAGCGCATCAACACCATTCCCAACCAACCTCCAAAATAGCCAGCTAGAACCCCGACAAAAGCGCCCATCACTACGGCAATTCCATTGGCCAATACGCCAATGATGAGCGAAGTTCTGGTGCCTAAAATCAATCGTGAGGCCAGATCTCGTCCAAGTAGGTCCGTACCCAATGGGAATTCACCACCTGGAGGAAGGGGCTCGCCCATCAGCGTCAATCCATCAAAACTTTGTTCAAAGGGATCATGAGGCATCAGCCAAGGGGCAAAGGCTGCTGCGAACAGCATCAACAGGATCACAGCGATCCCAAACACAGCGCTAGGCCGATTAAAAAGCTGGCCAAAAATGTTCAACATATAGTCGCCAGCCTTGGGAAGGTGTAACCTGTTACTTTTTTGTAGACTGCCGGAAAGGCAATAATCA
This sequence comes from Deltaproteobacteria bacterium UBA6967, assembly GCA_002450295.1. GTDB lineage: Bacteria > SAR324 > SAR324 > SAR324 > NAC60-12 > JCVI-SCAAA005. Next base: position 1,295 of record DJYX01000168.1, on the reverse strand, counting down.
TCGAATGATGCTTTCTAAGGAAAGCGTATGGCTTATTGAGAATGGGCATGCTTCATTTGAAGAGAGTCTCGTTTCTATCATTTAGGGAAATCAAGCCGAGTGCAAGATCATATCGATTAAATTATATTCATAAGAAGAATTTTTCTGTGAAAATTTAAAAATAATTTTGATTAAATTATTTAAAAAATAAATTATTGACTAATTTTTAATCGTTATTTCTTTCTAAAATTGAAAAAACCCGCTATTGAGACATCAGAATGACTATTTACCAACCAGAGAAAATTCGGGGAATGCTCCTCGGGATGTTTATCGGGGATGCCCTCGCCATGCCCGTTCATTGGTACTACGACACCAAAGCCCTTCAACAAGACTACGGTCCGATCTGTAACATGGAGGCGCCCAAGGAATTTCATCCGAATTCTCTGCTGCACCTCTCCAACACAGGAGGTCATGGTCGTGGCAAACAGCAAGGCAGCATCGTGGGAGACGTGATCCTCAAAGGACGCAAGGAATTCTGGGCTAAACCCAAGCTTCACTACCACCATGCTCTTAGAGCCGGAGAAAACACCCTGAACCTGCAGTGTCTGCGGGTCTTATTGCGTAGTTCTCTTCCTGATTACTCAGCAGATAGATTTTTGACGGCCTACATTGATTTCATGACTACTGCGGGCACTCATCAGGACACCTATGCTGAGTCTTTTCATCGAGATTTCTTCGCCAATTGGGCCAAGGGCAAACCGGCTGAAGAATGTGCTGGTGTTGAGGATCACAACACGGCGTCTGTTGGAGGTCTAGTTCTGCTTCCTCCGGTTCTCGTCAAATCAATGGGAGATTGGTTGACAATTCGCACTCAACTTCGACTGACTCATCGATCTCCAAAGCTGGAACACTACGCAGAACCTGTAATGGAGCTGTTACACACACTGCTTCAGCAAGAGCACTCAGCTAACCTTCGGGACCAGACGCTGGAAGCCACTCAACCACTCGGACTTCGCTTGCCCAAATTGCTCGAAGAAGCGGATCGTCAAAACTGGCAGGACCAGGAAGTCATCGGCCCAATTTTCAGTCCTGCGTGCTACATCGAGCACTCTGTTCCTTCCGTACTTTATCTACTAGCCAAGTATGAAAATGATGCAGAGCAGGCCTTGATCGCCAACACAGAAACTGGGGGGGACAACTGCCATCGTGGAGCCATCCTTGGAGCACTTCTCGGAGCTGCGGGGGGGACAAGCGTTTTCCCAAGCCGATGGATCGAACAGCTTCACGACCGTACCACGATTCTGGAAGAAATCGAG
>DJYX01000247.1:7125-7816 GCA_002450295.1 Deltaproteobacteria bacterium UBA6967 | reverse complement strand
ACAAGGGTTGGAGGTAATCCTGCTGCGAGGAGAGGAGGTTGAGCCGAAGCTCTGCCGAGTGATGTATGACTTCTACTTAACTACGATTGATCGCAAGTGGGCGATGCCTTACTTGAGTTATGAGTTTTTTCAGTACATCTTCACACATTTTCGAGATCAACTGGTGCTTGCACTTGCCCGCAAGCAGGGGAGATGGGTGGCTGGTACGATCAATTATCACAAAGGACCACATCTCTTTGGACGCTACTGGGGCTGTCGGCAGGACTTTCGGAGCCTGCACTTTGAACTCTGTTATTACCGTCTGATTGAGTATGCAATTGAACAAGGTGTGCAGCGTTTTGAAGCCGGTGCCCAGGGAGCACACAAGATCCAGCGAGGTTTCTTACCCAATCTGACCTACAGCGCTCACTGGATTGCCCATCCTGCCTTTCATCGGGCAATTGGAGAATTCATTGAGGAAGAGAAGCGTTCAATTCAGAGCAATATCGAAGACAATCCGGAACTCTCACCCTATCGTCAGGAAAACTGATTCACTCAACGCTCACCAGCGCAGCAACGCAGCTTCTGCACAAAAGCCTGGCCCCATCGAGAGCATCATCCCCCAGTCACCTGGCTCCGCTATCCTGTCACGTAGCCATTCTTCCAGAATAATCAGCACAGAGGTTGAGGAGAGATTACCAATCTCAGCGAG
>DJYX01000247.1:0-6740 GCA_002450295.1 Deltaproteobacteria bacterium UBA6967 | reverse complement strand
GCGTCAATCACCTTGGGACCTCCGGGATGACTGACCCAGTGACGGATCTCACCAAGTTTCAGGTTGTGCTGGGCGAGGAAATCCTTCAGGGGTCCAGGTAGTGCCTCTCGGGTATAATGAGGAACACCTGGAGAGAGGACGATCTTAAGGCCAGATGCACTGACTTCCCAGCCCATCACCTCTTCAGAATCTGGAAAGAAGACCGAACAGGAGTCGAGTACACCCACAGGTGCGGCTGAAGCCAGAGGATGCTCGTCACCAACGAGCAGCGCAGCTGCAGCTCCATCACCAAAGAGGCCACTAGCAATCAGATTCGCTATGGACAAGTCCTGCTTCTGTAAAGTTAGGGAGCAGAGTTCCACCGAGAGTAGCAAAGCGGCATGGGTGGGGTAAGCTCGGAGGTAATCAGCACAACGGGCAATCCCAGCGGTTCCAGCCAAACAACCCAGTCCAAACAGGGGGACTCGTCGAGTCGTCGGTGCAAACGGCAGTCGGTTCATCAGGCAGGCTTCTAGTGAAGGTACCGCGATTCCTGTCACTGTTGTACTCATCAGCAACTGGACTTGGTCGGCTGCTAGCTGAGCTTGATCCAGTACTTGCTGGACTACTTGCTCACTGAGATGCAGGGCTTCTTCCTGCCAGATCTGGTTGGTTTGGGTGAAGGAATTGAAGTGGTGGTACTCTTCCAACGGTCGAGCCAGGTAGCGCCCCTGAACCTGGACGTTGCGCTGCAAGCGATCAAAAATCGCCACATCAAGCCCCTGGTCCTGCCAAGCAATGCGCAGGGCGAAACTCAGTTCATCTTGAGAGCAGTAATGGGGAGGAAAGGCATGGGCGAGTGCCAAGATTCGAGGCATTCGCAGTAGGATTATTTCTTGGTCTGGATCTTTCGGCCGTTGTCCCGTTCCAGGTTATAGACCGGGGGCTTGCGGACGTAGCGTAGGAAGTCGTAGCCATCATCCTCAGGGACCTCAAGAATTTCGTACTCTTCGTGCCCTGGATCGATGTATTCGGTGTGGGTTCGCCACTGGTACTTGGTGTCATCCAACTGATTTTGAATAATCCACTCTTCAATCTCTTCCTGACTGCCCTCGACGTAGATTTCCTTTTTCAACAGTACGATCTGCCGCTTCTGCACGATACATACTTTTGTCATAGTAGACTCCTGTCTAACGAAATGGAAGATGTTGGCGGCGTGGAAGATGATTGGCTCAAACCAGAATATGTCTGGACAGAGGGACAATCAGATCATCTGGGATGTCACCTTAACGGAAATTTTTTAGGGCCGCAAGGCGTTCATCAGGATGTTTTTTACGATTACTGATCTGACGAAAAGCTGCGTGTTGTCAAGTAGTAAGTTGATCACTCTCAACGGTTGGTTGGCAAGCTGGGTAGTTGACGACCGTTGGCACTCTCAAACCACCAGCGCTCCAGTAACAGGTGAGGAGAGTTTGAGGGGTTGTTCATCCGGATTTCCAGCCACTGTGAAGGTAGAAATGATTGTTCAGTAGCCATCGTCTGAGTGTGTCGTTCCACAATACTGGTTGACCGAGTTGGATCCCAATACTGCAATCCTAGCGTCAAGGAATGGATCTCCCAGTCCGAACTGCCATTATAGAGACGGAAGACCAACTCACTACCGAGATCCTGCAACAGTTCACCGTTCAGTTGGTTAAGCGCTTGGTTGGGTAGGATCCCTGGCTTGCTTTGAGTAGGCAGTCCGGCTCCTCCGTTGGCATTTGGAAACTTGCTACGACAAGCATCCAGAATCGCCTGGGCTGCAATGTCGCTCTGTACTCCCTTCATGTTGTTAAGGATGCAGTCCTCGTAATTCTGTTGGCCAGCGTTGCCCAGAATTCCAGCCATAGGAAGCAATTGTGCCCTGGCTGGAGAGCTGAAGCCCAAACAGCTTATAACAGCGAGTATGCCGAGTAGTACCAGCTGGATAGGAAGCGTACTCATCTGATTACTAAAACGAAGCATAATTCAGAGCAGCGCTTCCAGAGCCTGGATCAGTTCCGAATCGCTCGGAGTTGTTCCTGGGGCAAAGCGTTGGTGTACCTCCCCTTCTCGGTTTACTAGGAATTTCTCGAAGTTCCAGGTGATCTTTCCTGGAAATGCAGCGGTTGGCCCGGTCAAAAGTGCATAGAGTGGGTGTTGGTTTGTTCCATTGACCTCTAGCTTGGCAAAGATGGGAAACGTCACTCCATAATTAAGCTTACAAAACTGTCGGATTTCTTGGGCAGTTCCTGGTTCTTGCCGTCCAAACTGATTGCAAGGAAAACCCATCACGCTGAAACCCTGTTCTTGATAGCGCTGGTGCAACTCTTCGAGTCCCTTGTATTGTGGGGTCTTACCACAGTGACTTGCCACATTAACCAGCAGCAAAACCTTGCCGGCGTAGTCTGAGAGAGAGCGTTCTTTACCTTCTAGATCAGTAAGTTGTAGTGCGTGGAACTCGGACATTTATAATTCCTTCGGAAAAAAAGTAAATCAGTTTGGAAGATTGGTTTCTTAACATATCTCTCTATTTTGCGATAAGCGTTGAGCATAGGCAACTCTTGGGATGCAGAAGACCAATGATTTTTTAGTTGGTCAGTACGGTAAGCCTTCGCCAATCAAATCAGCAATCGTAAGTGGATTTGTTGGAGCGTGCTTGCAACTACAGAGTAACTTCGTAAGCTGAATGTTCTTCACAAATCTTTGATTCACCTCATGCTGTGGTTCATCCATGCTCTATCATACGATGGTCGCCGTTCACGTGACCGCTGTTTGTCTCGTCGTTGGAACTCTGTTCGTACAGTCTCTTGCGGTAGTTTTTCGTTTTCGGATGACTGAAGATGCCCAGATTGCCGGAGCCCAGTGGATTCAGCATCGAATCTACAAGTTCATCTACTACCCAATCTTGGGGATTGCCGTGGCAACGGGTCTATACCTAGCAACGATCACAGGAGCCTTCAGCAATGGGCTCTGGTTGCACTACAAACTGGTTGGCTTGTTACTGCTGATTGTTTTCGGATTTCTGAATGGAATGCAGATTCTCAAACGTGACCTACCTAAGCCAATGGCAATGTTTGTCCACATTGGCATCTTCTGTACCTCCGCCTTTATGATCTACATGGCTTCTGCCAAGCCGTTCTGATGAGATGTCTGTAATCTCTGGGTCAATGATGCTGCTGAGATTCTTTTGCTAACGCGAGATTTGCTGCGATTCCGTAGTCGTAAGGGAAAAATCTATCCTCAATTTTTGGATCCAGATGATGCTTCTTTACAGAGAGCCGCGGAAGCCCTCGTAGAAGTTTTTCGGCAGGCTTCCGCAGCCGGCTCGACGCGTCAAGAACTCACCGAAGAAACCTCACTCCAATTACAAAGCCAGCAACTCGATAATCCAATTGGACGCGGATTAGAAAAGCTGCTGCTGGATCGATCCGAATTTGACACTGGAGACCCAGCAGAACAGCAACGTTTCCGAGAGTCGATCTTCATTCAGGCGCGTCAAGCTTTGCGTGAAGAAGCCAAAGCCTTGAATCCCAATCTCAAAGAGTTTTGGAAACGTGTTGAGATTCTGCAAAGTCAGCCAGTTGCACAGATTCAGGAAGCCCTTTACGCAGACCTACCGGTTCAGCAGCGCTTATTGCAATTCTCGCCCATTGGAGCAGAGGCTCTACTCCATCGCTACAACTGTGGACAGGTACAAGGGCTCCTGCTGAATTCAGAGGCTCTGGAACTGCGGTTGGAACACCCAGACCCTGGACCGTTGCGCCAGCTCTGCAAGTACCTGCGCTTTCACCAATTGCTGGCCCAGATCACAACGGATGAACAGGGCATCTTTCAGCTTCGGATTGATGGTCCACTGAGCCTGTTCTACAAAACTCAGAAGTACGGACTGCAATTAGCCAATTTCTTCCCCGCAATCCTGCAACAGAAGAATTGGCAGTTGCGAGCTACGGTCTGCTTCCGACAGAAACCACCGCTTCAGTTGCAGCTGGATCCGAGTTGTGGAATCCGTTCGCACTACCAACAATTCCACGATTATGTACCTCCAGAATTTCAACAGATTAGTGACCGCTTAAAGGAGCGTCAACCAGAGTGGCAGTTGGAGCTTGCCGGCAGCTTTGTGCCGTTGCCAGGGGATCGCTACTGCTTTCCAGATTTTGTCCTGCAGCATCAGACAGGAGCTTCGGTTGCTCTTGAACTCTTTCATGGTTGGCACGCAGGCCCGCTTAGACAGCGACTGCAGCAATTGGAGGAGGTTCAAGGCGTTCCCTTGTTGTTAGGCGTCAGCAATAGCCTCTCGAAGAATCCGGAGCTCGGTGTTGCCTTGGAGACTTCCAGTTACTTCAAGACCTTTGGTTTTTCCTTCCGAGAGCTGCCAACTGTCGATAAGCTCACCAAAGTGTTGCAATCCTGGTGGGCTGCAACTCAGCAGTAGGCAACAAGCCCTCTTTCTCTGTCAGGAAGTAGTTCAGGGCTGATAGATTCGACCAACCGGACTGACTCGTACTTGGCGTGTCCAATCCTCCAACTGTAGGGTCAAGGTCCCTCCGACCGCAAAGCCACTAGCACTGAAAGACGGCCAGCGAGTGGCCGTAACCGATACGCCTTCTGGTAGTACTTCCCAAAGTTGCTCTGCTTGCCATCGAGAGGATTGTTTGCTCTCCAACCAGACTTCCTGCTGCTCCAGTTGTACTCGGTAGGAACGCAGGTTCCGCAGAGCCCGAATTTTTGCTTCTTCAAGAGCGCTCTGCAGATAACTGGTAGCGGTATCAAGGTGGGATTGGGCAACAAGCGGGGAAAGGGAAACGATGCCAAGACCAAGAAGGATGCCCAGCAACGCTAACGCCAGCAGCAGTTCAATCAGGGTGAATCCTGCTCGCTCAATAGGCGTTCGGATCAACAAAGCCCCTGAAGATGGTGAGGAAGAGAATCTTGATGTCAAACCAGAGTGACCATCGCTCGATGTAATAGAGATCGAATTCGATGCGTTTTTCCAGTGAAGTGTTGCCACGCCAGCCATTGATCTGCGCCCAACCGGTAATGCCAGCCTTGACCTTGTGCCGCAGCATGTAGTCTGGGATCTGTTTTTTAAACTGCTCAATAAAGACCGGCCTCTCTGGACGGGGACCAACCAGGCTCATCTCGCCTCGCAGTACATTGAAGAGCTGGGGTAGTTCATCAAGACTAACTTTGCGGATGAATCTTCCGATGGGAGTGCAACGATCGTCATCCTTACTGGCCCAGACGGCTCCGGTACGTTGCTCGGCATCCAAGCGCATCGAACGGAATTTCAAGGCATTGAAGGTTCGGCCATCCAGGCCCATTCGTTCCTGACGATAGAAGATGGGGCCGGGCGAACTCAGACGGACTAGCCCAGCAATCAGCAACATTATTGGCCCAAAAATCAGCAGTGCAGCAGCAGCTCCTACCATATCCAGTCCACGCTTGAGCAGTCGGTTCCAACCGAATAGAGGACTGCGTACAATGGTTACGACCGGCATCCCCTCAAAATTTTCTGTCTCGGTGTGCAATGTGCGAAAGCTACCAAGATTGGGGACGATGTGCAGATCCACCCAGAGTTCAGCAAACTGTTCTTTCAATTGAGGGAGGTGCGTTTGCTCCGTGGGCGAGAGAGCGAGAAAGACTTGATCAATCTCCTGTCGCTGAATACGGTGCACCAGTTCTTCTAGGTCATTGAACTGCGGCAGGCTGGTGGGTAAGCTTGTTCCAGATTGCAGACTGAGTACTCCCTTCAGGAGGATTCCAGTTCGTTGATAACCAGCCAGTCGTTGGGCAAAGTTCAGGGCGGTCTCACCGGAGCCAATCACAGCAATTTTGCGGAGGTGGTAGCCATGCCGATGCAGCCACTTCATGCCCTTGCGAGCCAGGTAACGAGAGAGCACCAGCAGGATGAGCAGGAATACCAGAAAATAGAGCGTATGTACGCGAGAGTAAGAGAATTCCCGGTAGTAGAAGGCAACTCCGATCAAAGTGAGGAACAAATATAACCCTCCACGAAGCAGGTAGAGGAAATCCTGGCGGGGACGAATGAAGGACTGGGTGCGATAGACGTTAGCAAGAGAAAAGGTGAGTGCCGTCAACAGGGCCGCAGCAAAAGCAGCCTTGAGGTATTCGACATGATCCGGAATGTAGTTAGCAATGGGCCAGTTCAGCCAGAAAAAACGAGCTCGGTAGGCAAACTCCCAGGCCAGAAAAGCCAGCACGACATCCAGTCCTCGCAGGGCCCCAAGTAGGACCTGATTGTGAGTTTTCAGCACAGACGTAACTTGAAATAACAGGAATGAGTAAATGAAAACGGCCGACTTCCATCCGGCACGAGTTCAGACATTGGTCTTTGATCTTGATAGTCTGACAGGTGAATTCAGTCAGGAACAGTGGGAAAATTTTCGTGAACTCCTACGGGTACTGCAGGAACGTGATTTTCACTTGGTGTTACTGGGAGAAGAAATCTCTCCCAACGACTGGCAGCAATTCTTGGGAATTTCCATTGTTTCTGGATCTCCCGAAAGCAGTGGTCGTCGCAATCCTCAATTGGGCCAAGCCGATCATTTCTGGGTCACGGATCGCGCCAATCTTCACGCTTGGTTACAGGATCAGTCTGCCCATTTCGCTAGTCGGCAACCGGTCCTTGTTCCCAATGGGTTCTGTTGTCCCCGTATTGAAGACCTGCTGCAAATTTTTCATCCCAGCCGCAACACGACTCTAGAGATAGCGGAACAACT
>DJYX01000107.1 GCA_002450295.1 Deltaproteobacteria bacterium UBA6967 | reverse complement strand
ATCGACGACCCCAATTAAACTCATAAGAGGAATATGTTGAGTTTGTTTATGAAGAGGCATTATTGTATCACGATCCACTATTCTATCAATTTCCCAGCGTAAGTGCGTTTTAAAAATATTAAGTTGACTTTTATCAACAGCAAAGATTACTTTTTCACCCCTTTGCTTCAATAACTTTGTATAGCGTACAAACTGGAAAGCATCCCCTATACCCACGTCATTCCAAATGATTAAAGGTTTTCCGTTGAGCGGATCACCTCGCCATTGATTTTTTTCAAACTCTTCCCCTTTAAACCTTTCACCATGGTGACGCCAACCTAGTTCCCATTCCCCTCTCCATAAATGGACAAAACCAAGGTTTTTATGGGCAGCTCTTTTTGTTTTAATATTTCTAGACTTTGATGCACGCCTATAACAGCGTTCTGCTTTATAATCCAATCCTGATTGCATAAAAGCTAGGCCTAGGTTCACTAATATTCCAACCTCGTCAGCCCAGTTCAAATAACTGTCTTTAAGTGAGCTTATTGCATCAGTGAGATCACCATCTTCGAATGACTTCAATCCTGCTGAGTTTAGCTCTGCAGCTAGTGCGTGGTTCATGCCTAGTTGATCTCAAGTGATTCACCTGTGATCTCGTTGATGACATTCAACTGCTTGGATAAACATGTCTTTAAATCGTATTTAGATTCAATCACTCTTTGCCTCGCAGCTTTCTTCAAAAAGTGTCGATGTTCACTATCTGTGATTAATTCATCGACCCTCGCGGCCATTCCATCTATATCAAAGAAATCCACCAAGATACCATTTGATCCAGATGTAATTGCCTCTTTCACAGGTTCGGTGTTGCTAGCTATGACACAACATCCTGTACTTAAGGATTCGAATAGACTCCAGCTTGCTATAAATGGAATGGTCCAATAAACATGAACCCAACTAAATTGCAATACCCTTAGGTAATCTTCGTAGCTCAGAGGAGGCAATAAGTGAAGACGTTTTTCGTCATAATTAAATGTTTCGAAGGCCCACTCCCTCCATGTTTTTCCATCTGCTCGCTTACTTCCATAGGCGACTTCGTCCGAGCCAACTAAAAGAACATGAATTTGAGGATTGCGCTGCATCAATAAACTGATTCCCTCAGCAACCTGTGGCCAACCCCTGTATGGCTCAAAACCTCTGGTTGTATAAGTCACCAAAGGTATATCCGCATCTATTTTCACTCCGTTTATGGTTATTCCCATATCTAGCTCATTAGTTTTTAACGGTTGAAATATATTAACATCGACACCATCAAAGATTACGTCAAAGAATTGGTGATGTTTTTTTGGAAATTGTTTTTGTTGCCAGTATGTGGGTACAATAGCTCTGTCACACAGTGCAAGATCCATCAAGATTGGTGCGTTGTACGTGTGGATTCGACATGCCATATCTGGACTTGTTTTCTCTAATTTGCCAAAACCCACGTCTGATCCCTGGCTTTTGTAAAACCACTCAAAGTAACCTAAGAACTTTGCGTTTGGCCACAACTCCTTTAAATATAGCGTTGATCCAAAGCCAGAATGTCCAATGATTAAATCTGGTACAAAACCATCTTCATTTAACCGCATGGCAGTTCTTAAGCATCCTTGGCCTGTAAGAACCGCCTTTTCGAATCTTTTGAGATTAGGATGACATAATTTTCCTCTACTATCTCGAGAGATAGTAAATTTGACAGGGTTGCTTGCCTCGATATCAACATTCCATTCGCCGGCCAGGGCCAGAAACTTTATGTTGAAATCAGTATTCGCCGACAACCATTTGTACAGATGTCTGAATTGTGCAGGAAAATTATTGTGTGTGAAGAGAATGTTCACGCTTAATGTGCAGCAACACTCTCGTAACGTTTGTATCCGTCAATAAACCAAGCTGGAAGATTTTGTTCGGGATTGGCAATTTTAATGCTGCCTGGCTTATTGAACAAAAGCGCTGCAGCAAATCTTTGAATTCCTCCCTCTTGTTTCAAGCTATTTGGCGTCGTAGTAAGCCAATTCTGTATAGTATCTCTAAAAATGACTTCATCAGAGTTCAGATCCTCATTTTGGATGCCACTCTGAGCCATTGCCCAGAATCTGTCTCCAAAATCGGCTTGAAAATGCCTTGCCAGAGTTTCAGATGAAGTCTCAACCATTAATTTGACGCATTCAGATCTAACTTGTTTCAGCTCGTTCAAGATTTCTTTGTCCTCTGGATCAATGTAATACAAATTTGATAAACCTAGTATTCGATTTAGGAAAATGCGATTATCAAAATCTATTTTTTCGTCATCAAGATTTGATCTGGAATCCTGTGATGATGTAATCACCTCGTCGTTTCGCTTCGAGTAAATTTCGTACAGCCATTTAGGAAGTTTTGAGGCAGCTGCCTCTACTTTCATTGATCCTGGAGCATATAATAGCATTAAACACAACAAAAGTTGCTGACCTTCAGAGGACTCAACCCCGGCAACGCGCAGCTTTGTACTTAATTCATCTCTCAACGCCGAAAGTTTTGCGTCAAGTTCACAAGTGATAGACTTATCGAGGACTATTTTGTATACTCTGCCTAAAGGACTGTTGATTAATGCTTCTACAAAATCTGCCGGAGCTGCCTCAAGGAATTTTATAAGGTTGAATTTTGATTCAAATGCTGATTCTTCGTTGAAGGTGGCCTGACCGCAAAGCTGCTCCAAGTGGTTCAGATTCCAGCTCATTTGAGGAGATCGCTAAGATACCGATTATACGACAGCGCGGTCAATGGTTCATTCATACTATTCTGCGGTATGGGGTTTGAGAGCCTTTGCGATGGGCTTTCTTTAGTTGAGTCAAGTCATAGGCTTCAAAAGATCTCACGCTAATAGACTGCTATAATAAAATTGAACGTGTTATTAATTGCTAAGTTGTGTTTACAACAAAACCAAAGTGTTAATACGGGGGAATTTAGAGGCTGTAGCTGACAAGAATTGCGCGATCCTGATGTTCTTGGACCACTGAGCTTCCTGCCTGACGTTGGTCAGCTCTCTGGACTGGCCCTCTGTCGATTGACGGAACGGTCTCTTGCCTATATCTTCGTGATGTGACCTTGTGTCCGTGTCTCCAAGCCGTAGAGGCTTGAGACTTGATCACCAAGCCTCTTCCGGCCCCACGGCTCAACTCTCTCTTCCATGGCCTTTAACAGCACAATTACCGGATCGAGCACTGGGGATACCCTGCTCGGAACCGATTCAGACCAGTACATCGTTGGCGGATCTTCCGCCGATAGTATTTCTGTATCAATTGGATACACAGGCGTTTCAGTTCAAGCTGCTGCCGGAGACGACACCATCCGTGCTCTCGGAGCTACCTCCACACTCAAAGGTGGCAGCGGTGCTGACAGCATCTACCTGACATCAGCTCTCGACAGTACGAATATCGCCTCAAATACTGGTAATGACACGATTCAGCTCTTCGCTACTGCCTCTAGTTCCAAAATCTGGCTGGGCTCTGGCGCTGACTCTCTGCGCATCGCTGCCAAAGGAACAGACCTGACGATCAAGGGTGGTACTGAGGCGGATACCATTTCATTTGCCCTAGATCAAACTTCCATCTATCTGGACGGAGAAGCAGGGGACGACATTGTTCACTTTGCCGAAGGTCTGACTACTGGAACACTTTTGGGCGGCAGTGGCGCTGACAGTCTTTACCTGGATGATCCCTCCACGAACGTCAGTTTGAGTGGTGGTGACGACGATGAAGCCGATACTTTCCATTTTGCCGACACTGCTACATCGGTCAGCATTTCAGCCGGTAGTGGTGCTGACAGCATTCTGCTTGCAGGTGGTGTCGCGGGTTCTGGCCAGATTTTGGTAGGCGCTGGCAACGATACTGTTCAGGTCACAGGCACCCTGGTTTCTACGTCGCTGACTGGAGAAGATGGCGATGATTTCGTCAGCATCAGTGGCAAGGCCAATTCCAGCACTCTGAAAGGGAATTCAGGTGCTGACACCATCATGATC
>DJYX01000241.1 GCA_002450295.1 Deltaproteobacteria bacterium UBA6967 | reverse complement strand
AGCGTGATAATTTGTCTGCTGCTGGGCGCCTTGGTTGGACTCCTAAACGGTCTATTGATTGTTAAGATGAAGATCCCTGATTTGCTAACAACACTGGGGATGATGTTTTTGATTCAAGGACTTCAGCTGATCCCCTCTGCAGGACGGACTATCAGTGAAGGGATGCTGATGGAGGACGGGGAGGAAGCACTGGGGTTTTTTGATCCGAGCTTCCTTTATCTTGGACAGGGCCGACTTTTCGGGGTAATTCCAATTCCAGTGATTGTCATGCTGGTGATCGCTCTCCTCGTTTACATTGTCCTGGACCATACCCGTTGGGGTCGAGTGATGTACGCCATTGGTGGAAACCCAGAAGCCACTCGACTGGCTGGAGCACCTGTGAATTTATATCGGATCATGGCTTACGTGATCAGCGGAACGATTGCTTCGATCGGTGGTGTTCTCCTGGTAGCCCGAGTTGGAGTCGGGGACATCACCAGCGGTACTGGTTTGCTATTGGATGCTGTCGGGGCTGCCTTGATTGGCTTTGCAGTTTTTGGAGTTCGACGACCAAATCCTTTTGGCACTCTTGTCGGAGCCATCTTCATTGGGGTTCTATTGAGCGGCTTAACGATGTTGAGCCTGCCCTACTACACTCAGGATTTCATCAAAGGCGGGGTGCTTGTCCTCTCGCTGATGTTTACTTTTGCGCTGGCTAAGCGCTCTTAGGTCTTCCCTTGTGGAAGTTCACGCAGAGATTTTTTCTCTGCCTCATTTCCTTTCTCATGGAGATTCAGATGAAAAAGATGCTGTCCGCAGCTTGTTCCCTGTTATTCCTGTTGATCACAACCACTACGCTTTGGGCCCAGATCGCAGGGGCTCCTCCACCATTTGATGGATCTAAAAAACTCAAAGTTGCCTTGGTCCAGCTTTTGGTGGAAGGCGAATTCATGCAGACCTTCCGCTCTGGAGCCAAACGCCAGGCTGAGATGCTGGGTATGGAATTCCTGGCATTGAATACGAAAAACGCCGATAACAAAGCCCAGGCTGATGCCGTAGATCGTGCGATCAGTCTTGGAGTGGATGCAATCCTTCTGAGTCACGGACGACCGGAGACGATGCGAGAGCCCATCCAGCGTGCCTTGGCGAAAGGGATCAAAGTAGTCGCATTCGACATCTACTTTGAAGATCTGACCAATATCGTTACCCACATGGCCCAAGATGATGTCCTACTGGGTCAAATGGCACTGGATGCCCTGGTCGCCGATTTCAACGGCCAAGCAAACGTTGGGTATATCTACATTCCCGGTGTTCTACCACTGGACAAGCGAGATACCAGCTTCACCAAGGTCAAGCAGGAATACCCAGGTATCAAGGAAATCGCCCGTCATGGCTCCCTCGAGTCACCGATCTCCACCAAGAATGCTGATCAGGTGAAGGCTACGATGCAGGCAAACCGGAATATCAACGCCTACTTTGCACCTTATGATGAGTTTGCAAAAGGGGTTGTGATCGCCCTGCGTGAACTGAACATGAGTGACAAGGTGAAAGTCTACAGTGCTGACATCAGCACCGTTGATATTCGGCAGATGACCCAGGATGGAAGCCCTTGGGCTGCGACTGCCGCTACGAACCCAGCTGCTATTGGAGCTACCGGGATTCGAGCTTTGGCCATGAAACTGACCGGAGAATGGCTGCCACAAGAAATCACGATTCCACCTATGCTCTTCACCCAGAAAATGCTGCGTGACAACAACGTTCAACGGTTCAATGATCTCTTTGAGAAATTCCCAGAGTTCAATACGGTTGATCGTGCCAGCGCCACTTGGATTCCGAGAGATTCCTCAGGCAAGTTCTAACCTCCTATTTTTGAGAACTCTATGAGCCTCCCGTTGAGCCTTCAATGGCAAGAAGATGAGCTGATCATGTTGGATCAGACGCGTCTACCCATCGAAGAAGTGATGTTGCGACCAAAGACGGTCGAAGCTGTCTTTGAAGCCATCAAAATGCTTCGGGTACGGGGGGCCCCTGCGATTGGGATTGCCGGTGCTTATGGACTGGTCATCGCCATGCAGCACAAGCGCAACCTCACTTGGCCTGAGTTTCTCCTGGAAGCAGAACGCCAAGCAGATTATCTCAACAGCGCCCGACCCACTGCGGTGAATCTAAGTTGGGCACTTAAGCGAATGATTGGGAAATTAAATGATCAGCACGACAGCGAAACTGCTTTTCAGGTCTTGTTAGAGGAAGCCAAGGTCATTCATGAAGAAGATCGAAAACTCTGCCGGGGCATTGGTAAAAATGGACTCTCGCTCATTAAAGAGGGGATGGGAATCCTGACTCATTGCAATGCTGGTGGATTAGCAACCAGTGAGCTTGGAACTGCACTGGCCCCAATGTATCTGGCCCATGAAAAAGGCATCAGTTTCCGAGTTTATTCGGATGAAACCAGACCACTGCTCCAGGGCTCTCGACTGACAGCTTGGGAACTACAGAGAAGTGGGATTGATGTCACCACGATTTGCGACAACATGGCTGCCGTGATGATGCAAGAAGGCAAGATCGATATGGTGATCGTGGGTACCGATCGGGTTGCCGCTAACGGGGACGTTGCCAACAAGATTGGCACCTTCAACGTTGCGATACTGGCGAACTATTTCAAAATTCCTTTTTACGTGGCCTGTCCAGCGTCCACTATTGATCTGATCACCCCAACTGGTGCCGAGATTGTGATTGAAGAACGAGCCCCTGAAGAGGTGACAGCTTTTGGAGAACGTAGAACCGCACCAATCGATATCAAAGTAAGAAATCCCGCCTTCGACGTCACACCTGCAAATCTAGTCACTGGCATCATTACCGAACAGACGATTCTTCGAGCACCATATGCTGAGTCGATTCGTCAGACCTACGGTAATGCATGAATAGTCCATATCCCACGTTTTGTTTTTGATAGGTGCTGAATTTTGTGAAAGCAAATCAGCACTTCTTCTTTCCTATCCATTTTCATAGCAACAAGCATGAACACCCGCTTTTGGGTTGAATATCACCTGACCGGTTCTCCTAAAGAAACCGAAGACATGGCCAAGGGAATCGCTATTGAACAAAGTGCCGGTCTACCACTCCAGCTTGTTGCTTCTGGATTTTTGCAGGATGAAATTCTTGGACGTGTAGAAGACCTCAAAGTCCTGAATGATCAAACTTCTTACGTTAAAATTAGCTACCTGACTGAATCAATTGGCAATGAATTGACACAACTGATGAATGTCCTTTACGGAAACATCAGTCTCTGGAAAGGAATCAAAGTAATTGGTATTGAATTACCCGATCCGTTGAAAGCATACTTCGCAGGTCCGCGCTTTGGCATCCGTGGTCTTCGAGACAGACTGCGGGCCCCAGTGGGGCCACTGTTGATGGCTCAGGTCAAACCAATGGGAAGGGGCACCCATGAATTAGCAGAGTTGGCTTATCGATTTGCCATAGGAGGTATAGATCTGATCATCGAAGATCACATGGTCACCGACCAGACCTGGAGCCATTTCAGAGACAGAGTGTTTGCCATCAGCCAAGCTGTTCAGCGCGCTAACTCAAAGACCAAGGGCAATTGTGTTTATGTGCCTAATGTCACTTCTTCACCAGAAGAACTCCTGCTGAGAGCAGACTGGGCGTCCCGATATGGAGCTGGTGCTTTGCTCGTTTCACCGGGATTGACAGGGTTCGATAGTCTTCAAAGGCTTAGCCAGAATAGACGCCCAGGACTTCCTATCATTGCACATCCCACCTTCCTTGGTTCGCTGATGCTGAGTCCAAATCAGGGCATCGTCCCAGGTTTATTGCTTGGAACCATATTTCGTCTAGCTGGTGCAGATTGTAGCCTTCTTCCTTATGCAGGGGGACGTTTCGGTTTCCATGAAGAAGACTGTCAATCAGTGATTGAACACTGCCAGCAAGCTGACTTACTGCTGAAGCGTTCGATGCCTGCTTTGGGAGGAGGAATTACTTTGGAGAACCTACCATCTCTACATAAGAAATATGGAAATGATGTCATCTATCTCCTTGGTGGGCAGCTTTATGGAATTTCGGCTGATCTGCCGGAGAATGTGCGCCAATTACGAAGAGTACTTGAAAGAGAGACGTGAAATGGAATGCTTGCCTAGCTTTGTTCCTAGGCTTTATCTGGGGTAGTACCGTAGCCTGAACTACTGAAGATGGTGAATTCCAGCTTTTCGATTCTGATGGCTATCGTATTCAATCCTAATGTTCGGCTACTCCAGCTCACTGAGATGGTGTACAGACTCTCACTACGGGATCTGCCTAGGAACTTTGTTTGAGACAGTCTGTCCATTTTGTGAATGTGCAACCCGTACTTTGGAGTCAGGGATTTTTTCTTCCAGATCAACCTCTAACAATCATTCCAGGAAGTGACTTGCTACACAATGTTGGTTTCGGGCCAATGGAAGAACTCTGGGCAGACTATCTCCAACACTACGCTCAGT
>DJYX01000159.1 GCA_002450295.1 Deltaproteobacteria bacterium UBA6967 | reverse complement strand
CACTTCCTTTTGACCGTTGATGGCCAGCTCATCGAGGGGGCCGGTACCGCCGGTGACCAGGCAGTAGTTGATCAGACGCAGGTAGTGAACGAAGTCACGCTTGCACTTCTCTTTGCCTTCAGTGGCGCACTTACGGGGCTGACGGCCTGTCGCTCCATTGGGGTACTGGCTGTAAACAGCGTCAACAGCTTCCTGAGCAACCTGATCGTAGTTGCCGGCCAGCTTTTCAGCAGCTTCGAGGCGAGCAGCAGCGCGTTGGATGGAGCCCTGGACGGACTCCATGTCGGATGCTGAGGGGAAACGGGAAGCGCTGTCGGCTGCGCCGACGACGGTGGTGATGACGGATTTCATGATTGAAAAGAGGGTTGTTCGAGATGTACAGAAATGAAATCTCTGGGTCAGCTGATAGCGCTGATCACCATGTCGAAGTAGCTGGCAGATTCACCGGCCAGGTTGCTGCAATCACCAGAAGTCAGAGCCATTTTCTTAGCCTGGCTGTTGGTGTTGGTGATCAGAGCACCTGCAGCAGCCTTCATAATGGCCACGGCGCGGGCAGCGGATCCGGTAGGAACGCCCAGGGCAGCGTAGGTTTCACGCAGGCCGTTCAGGCAGCGGTCCTGCAGAACTGAAGCGTCACCAGCCAGAAGGGCGTAGGAGACGTAACGGAGAACGATCTCACCATCGCGCAGGCAAGCAGCCATCTTGCGGTTGGTGTAAACGCCACCGTTGGGGGCGGTCAGACCAGTGTTCTCGCAGCAGATGCCGGCGACGGCGTCGGATACGATGCAGCTGGCGTTGGAAGAAATCGCGTTAACAGCGTCAAGGCGCTTGTTGCCATCAGCGATGAAGGACTTCAGGGAAGCGAGTTCGCCTCCACCGATGAAGGAGCCGCTGGAATCGGCCGAGACAGCAGCCCGGGAAAATGCGTCGAGCATGAGGTTGGGGAATACGTTGTTGGAGGAGATGCATTCCGCATCGAGATGGACATTAACCCTGCTCAACTGACAGATTTCCATGAGGAGCACGTCAGGACACACAAATTGACAAAAGGAAAATCAGCAACGCCCAACTTCAGTGGATGTGGTTTTCAGTGAAGAATCTCCCTTTAATCATGACAACTGTTTAAGCACCTGTCGGCAGGTCCACTTCAGTGGTAGCCAATGAGCGGACATTGAGAGCTCCTCCAGGATTGGTCTCTGATCCGATAGTCCCAAGCTGAGGCACCCCCAGGCAGCCGCGATCCTGGATTTTGTGTACTGCGGAATCGTTTCGGCCAAGGCAAGGCGGATCAGCTCACTGCGTTCGTCAAGTTTCTCCAGGCTGACGACTGCTGTCAGGTAGTAGTGGGTGACGTAGTCACTCCATAACTTTTGTTTGATCTCATCAATCAAAACTATTTTTTCAGGCATACTCATGGCCATTAGGCTTGCAGCGCCGCCGTATTGACGGGCCTCGTCGCGGTGTTGAAGATTGTTTTCTATTTCAATGGCATCAACAGAGCAGATCCATTCCTGCCGGAGTTTTAATTTTCGGGGGTCGTCTTGTAGAAGTTTCGTCAACAATGCTTGGTACTCGTCAGGTACATGGCATTTTTTCTCTGGGTCAACCAGTTGAAAAGCACTTCTGGCTCGTAGAGACATCGATACAGGTGCGGTCACGAGGACCTCAAGCCTGGTGACGTCACCAGCATCACCAAGATCAATCACAGCGGATCGGCGTCTGCCAGCTATGGGATCAATCAGCTGGGAGACGAGAGTATCCAGTCCGGAGGTCTGGCGGTGCACCTTGGCCAGATACGCTCTAGCTGCACCGGAGACCAGAGGGTTGGAGTCGTCCGCTAGGGGGCGGATTTTTGCTTCTGCACTGGCCACGTCCAGTCGACAGAAGGCCTGGACCACAGCCCTTTTCTGGATATCTTCTCCTTCGAGTGCCTTCAGCAGATTCTTGTGGTCGGTGTCTGTCAGCGGTGCGCCGATCCTGGTGATGGCATCGACGGCGTTGATCACGGCAGCTTCGTCAGTGCAGGACAACGCCTGAAACAGAGATGGCAAGGCTTTGGGGCTTTTTCTTCTGCCAAGCGCCTCGATCGCTTTTCGTCGGGTGATGCGATTAAACAGATGCTCTGGACTTAACTCCGAAGCCTTGATCAGGATGTCAAGTGACTCTTCGGAATCGCTAGCTCCCAGTCTTGTTGCAGCCATGTATTTGTCTACCGGACGATCCAACGTGTCTGGATCGGCAAGAATCACGGCTAAGGCGCGCTCCTCGGTCAAGCCCTCAACCAGATTGTCGAACCGCTCTGCCATGTTGTAAGTGCGAACAAGGAAATCGTTGGATCCTGATCATGACGATCTGATGAGCAGGCTCACCAGAATATTCGGGTTGGTTCTGAAGGATCTACGGTGGAAACTATGAAAAAATTCGCATTTTATTCTAGCATCATCCTGGTTTGGATGAATAGTTGCACCAGTTGAGGCAAGGCACGAGGCTTGGCTAATCGGCCCACCTCAAATCCTGCAGTTTTGTAACGAAGTGCAGTTGGCTCGCTGTTATAGTCGTCCGTATTGGTCAAGCGCTTATGCCTGTTTCTCCTGAGCGTGAACAAGCCCTCCTGGAATTTGTCGAATCTGTCCAAGGTCGTTCGGATGTACAGACTGAGCTGAATAAGATCACAGAACTGGATCAGTTAAAAGAGATTGTTCATCAGATTGAGCCAAGTTTGAACGGATCTGCATTGATCCCCTATGAGCAGGCGACTAGTCCACCAAAGATAATTATTGATTCTGGCATCCTTGAGCAAAAGATTCCGTGGCGGTTGCTGAGGTGCCCTGGTGGCCCATTAGTGCTTCAAATGATTTGCGACAAGGTCAACTTTGCACTCTGGATCGAAAGTTGTTGAGCATGGCATCATCATCACTGGTGATTGATGAATTCATCCAGTCTGTTGTTTATGATCATGCGATTGCTACAGGATTGAAGTCGTGTGTGTCGGATCAACAGATTGTTGACTATGCGGTGTCCCAAGGATTTTTGTTCCCATTGAGTGAATGGGAGCAATATGTTTCATCGGATGCGGCCTCTCTGAGTGATTTTGAACTGGAAAAGATTCGAGCTGTGCCTGTTGAGCATTGGTCATGGGCGTTTAGAAAAACTTTGCAATGGCGTGCCATGTTGATGGATGGTGCTTGAGCCAGGGTGTCCGTCTAAGATGGATAAGACGCTTCCCAATCTGGGCCTCACATGACCGATTCGGCCTCTAACGCAAAGAAGGATTCAACTCTAGAATCATTTATTGCATTGGTTCGCCAAGATCCCGAACTGCAAGCTGAAATTAAAGCTGCTTTAAATCAGGATCAAGTCATTTCAATTGCTGCCTCTAGAGGTTATGAATTTGACTCCTTAACTATTTTAAGAAAATGGAGTAAGCATACGAATTTTTCTAAAGATACCTGGATGGGATGGTTTGAAGAATGAATTGTCTTCAATTCAAGAATTTATTTCTGAATATCTTGTAGCTCTGCTTCCTTTTTTGGCCCAATATGTGACTAAGTTCTCGCCACCAGGTCGAGGAACACTCGCGGTAGCTTGTAAAATCTTAAATGAGCGCCTTGGACCCATGGGCCAATTGCCAATTGCTTTAACGGTTCTAATCTTGCCGCCGATGGCTTGAATACATAAATCAAATTTGTCTAGTTGAGTTTGGTCGACAGTTTCAAAGATAAAATCACTCCCAACACATATCAAATGATGTGATCGTATCCAGGCCTTCATTTGTTTTTCGTAGTCAAGCATTCTTCAGTGCTTTGCTTGAAGCCATTCATTGGTAATTTCATCTGCAAAGCTTGAGGTTCTTTTGAAGCGCAGTAAGCCATGTTCAGATCCCCAGACTTGTTCGTTGGTTTCTGGATCAAATCCACGATCGCGACTAATCCAGTTGGTCTGATTGAACTCGACTTCACTGACTAAATACGTTAATTTTCCGTCCCGCGGAACCAGGCAATTTTTGCCTGGCTCAACATTGCCGATGTAGTGTCCAGGCTCTTTGGTCTGAAATTGCATTGCGCAGCCGCATCGTTTTTCAAATGACTCAACGCGGAGAGCATCCAAGAGTTCAGGATTTCGTCCGGCTCCAGCAATTCTGCGAGAATTGGCAAAGCCATAATTTTCCATTACGAACAGATCGTGGACCATGGTTAATCTATGAATTCCTTGTCGATATGGATCCCATGGAGCGTAGTCATAACATTGCTCGGAATAAAAGCCTGGACCTTGAAAGATATGCCATGGCAATGGTCGGAAATATATGTTGATGCGTGCGAAATCTTTCGGGTTGTTCTGTGATTGTTCGAAGTTGTCGTAAGAGCCCGCAAGGGTCTTTGCAAATTCGGTGAGGGATAAATGATCACTCATACATTTATTCCTATGCTGATATTCTCCTGACTTCGGAGGCGAATGATGTCTGTAGGATTCCTGAGCCGCCAGATGTCTTTAGGACGGAAGATCTGCAGCGCACATTTTCAGAAGCAAACCAGATCCTTTCTTCTGCAATTGATTGCTCGTAATGCGTTGTGAGTAGAAACGTTCCGTCGTCTAGGAAGTGATACGTGGATTCGGCAGGCTCTGACTCTGCGTATCCCACGCTCCTAAGCAATGTTCCGGAGGAATCGTCTTTTTGTAATGGGATGATTAGGCATGAGCCTGAGGAGACTTGTGATGGATCGTCCGGCTCCCAGTCACTTTCGGCAGACCACTGCATTTTGAAGGGAGCAACAACATTGGAGGTGTTTGCGTGAGCTACATTTGAGCTTTCCAGGAGTCCCTGAATGTCTCTGTGGTTTTTATTGATTGATTCAATATTGATTTCGCTAAGGACGTCTTCAAATTGTTGAAAAGCGAGCGAATGTCCAGATCGCATTGAGCGCCATTGCCCCAGGCTTTGAGCAACAAATCGCTCAATTGTCATTCTGTCTAATGGTTGGATCGATAGTGCGATCATCCAGTGGCGGACGGTTGATTTGCATCATGTTAACCATGGAGTCGATCATCATCGACATGGCCATTGGTG
>DJYX01000210.1 GCA_002450295.1 Deltaproteobacteria bacterium UBA6967 | reverse complement strand
TTGGTGAGAGAAAAAAACCAATCCGAATAAAGTACCCATATATTTAAGTCCGTAAATATAGGCAACCAACCCTGAGGTGAGTGGAACAGTGGCTAACCATAAGCCTCCCATCACAGCTGAAAACAATAGAACAGAGTTCGACGTAATTGGCATCATGATGAAGGCCGCAGCCGCAATTGTCCGGCCTACATAGATCAATGAAAGCAAATTTTTCTTTGGAAAGTATTTCCCCAGAGCCCCTGCGGCTATGGTTCCCAAAAGATTTGCTATGCCAATCACAGCGATTGAAAATGCACCTAAAGCTGAGGTTGTTGAGACCCCAATGCTCCGTAAAAGGCTATCCTGTGGAATTCCCATACACATTTCCTCCACCAAAGCTGGAAAATGTGCAGTGATGAAAGCCAATTGAAAGCCACAGGAAAAGAATCCCAAGAAAATCATGATGTAGCTCGGATCCCTGAAAGCCCTGCCACAAACTTCTCCTAGACTCTCCTCCAACTCTTGCCGAGTTGCAAAATTGGTTGATCGCAAAAAAGGTAGAACAATTAATGCCAAAAATATTGAGACTGCAAAAACCAGAAAAACCTCGGACCATGGCATTTTCCCAAGCAACCAACTCGCGGTTGGAGGACCAACAATCTGACCAGCTGAGCCAGCAGCAGTTGCAACTCCCAACGCAAGGGAACGGTTCTCAGGACTCGTACTTCTTCCAACGACAGCCAAGATCACCCCAAAACCTGTCCCAGCGATTCCAAAACCAACTAAAATTTCTAGTATTTGAAGCGCTTCTGGAGTGACGGCATAGCTACTCAAAACTAATCCCAGAGCATATACAAGGGCCCCAAGCACAATTGCTTTTCGGTCTCCCCACTTCTCTGCAATGATACTAAAGAGTGGTTGTCCAATTCCCCAAGCAAGATTCTGAATAGCAATTGCCAGAGAAAACTCTGAGCGAGGCCAAAGGAACTCGTTGCCAATAGGGACCTGAAAAACCCCAAAGCTGGCCCTGATTGCAAAACCCACCATTAGAATGACGCAACCAGACAATAGCACTGGAGTAAACAATGATGCCTTATTGTCTGAACGCATAATCAGAAAAACTCTGTCTCTAGAGATAAAGTGGGGATTCCAGTAACGGAAGATGAATCAGCGGTGGGAATACATTATTAAAAACGTCAGCTTGCTTTGGCAAGCTCTCCGGCCTGGCATGCACTAGGCCGGAGTAGGAGCTACTTCTAAAGCCTAGGCTTTTAATCTCTCTACTTCCTCAGGTTTCATCTTCGTTGCTGCGGCAACAACGTCAATGTTCATACCAGATTCACCATTGACTAGCCTGCGGGCAATTTCAACTCGCTCATGTTCTTGTCCACGCAGCATTCCTTCTCGGTGACCTTGGCGACCTTTTGCTTCAATTGCCTCCACAACCCGATCCCGAATTCTTTTGCGAATCTGGTCTACTGGAATGATCAAGGCTGCCAAAGTAATAACCATCAGCCACTCGCCAAAGCCCAACCCAACTGTTCTTAAAACCTCACCCCCCAAGTATGTGAAGAGGATCTGGAGGAAGAAGATCAAGCCAACGACCCGTAAGAAATTCTTGTTCTCACCAATATGCTCAAACAGGTCTGTGCCCTCTGTACGTGAATTAAATTTATTGAAATTATTGATGAAAACAAAGAACGCAAAAAATGCTGTCAAAAGCACTGCATCTGGATTGTAGCCAGGATCAGTTGGTAATCCACAGCGGCTTTCATCACAGGCAAAAAAGCTACCTAGCCCATCACTAGTGAGGAAAAACAGGCTAAGAATTGCCATTGCAATTCCATTTGTAAAAATGGCAGACCACATATCTGGAGTGATCAGTGGCGCATTTTTGGGGATGGGGGGCTCCTTCATGTATCGACTCAGAGCAGCTTCTCCAGCAAAAGCAATCGCAGCCAGAGTGTCCATAACCAAGTTTATCCAGAGCATTTGAGTCATGGTGAGCGGCAGGTCTATTCCAAAGAAAGGACCAAAGAAAGCCACCAGAATCGCAGCAACGTTTACTGAAAGTTGGAAGATTAGAAACTTTCTTATAGATTTCAGCAACGTCCTTCCATAAAGGACAGCACGGGTTAGTGATGAGAAATTGTCGTCCAAAATTACAATATCACTGGACTCCTTCGTCATTTCAGTCCCACTCCCCATGGCAAATCCAACATCCGCATTTTTTACAGCGGGGGCGTCGTTAACTCCATCACCCGTCATACCCACGACCCAATTGCGTTCCTTGGCAGCTTTCACAAGGCGGCTTTTATCGGTTGGAAGTGCTCTTGATACCACACAAAGATTCGGAAGCATGTCGCGAACCTGAGCATCTGACATCTCTCCCAATTCTGTCGAAGTGGTCACCACTGGATTATCACCTTGGATAATCCCCATTTCTTTAGCGATTGCGCGCGCCGTATTCTTGGCATCACCTGTGATCATGACCACCCGAATTCCTGCTGCTTGAGCCTCTTGAACAGCTACTTTGGCTTCCTGACGTATTTCGTCTCTCAACCCGAAAATGGTGACTAAAGCAAGATTCTGAGGCAGGGAAGGATCCTCACTAATTGACTCATCGGTTACTGCTAGCCCGATCAAACGCATAGCTCGCTCGGACATCTTATTCATCTCATGCAGCAAGTTCTCATGCGAGGGTAAAGGCTGGCGCTTTCCATTTTCGTCTATATAGGCCGTACAGTTAGCCAGCACAATTTCTGCGGCTCCTTTGACCATCGTGACCGACTTCTTACCTTTCACCTGTGAGGCTGAAAATTTATATAAGCTCTTGAAGGGGATATTTTGGACAAGTTCTACATCATCTTTTTCCTTTAGATTCTCATCCAAGTATCTAAGGAGGGCTTGTTCAGTTGGATTGGCTCCAACAATGACAGGTTTTGGACCAGTAGTGTCAATGGCAGCGCTAGTATTGTTGCGCAAGGAAAAGATAATTTCATTGCGTAGACCATCAGGAATTTCATCAAGCTTAGTGTGGTGCTGGCCTGTACCGTCTAGGGTATCAGCAACTTGTAATAAGCCCTGCGTCAGGGTTCCAGTTTTGTCGGAAAACAAAACCGTTAGACTGCCGGCTGTTTCTATTCCGAGTAACTTCCTCACGAGAACTTTAGCCTTCAAGAGCTTACGCATGTTCATCGAAAGGACGGTAGCGATCATCATTGGGAGTCCCTCTGGAACTACTACCACGATGATGATGATGGCTAAGACAATTGCTGTGACGATATCATGGACAATTTCTCCAAATGGCTGTGAAAAGTAGATACCAACACTTTCAGCTTCAATGAAGATGTGATTGGACATGAAAGCAAAGGCAATCATGACAGAACCAATGTAGCCAAAGCGGCTGATCTTTTGCCCAAGATCTGCTAACTTTTCTTGTAAAGGAGACAAACGGTCTTCGGCTGAGACCAATTCCTTCATGGTTTGGCCGTATTTGGTCTTATCCCCAACAGCGGTTACCAACATCACGCCTTCACCATCATCAACCAAGGCCGCGCGGGGAAGTTCATTTCGCTCTTCATCAATTTTATTTGGGTCTTCGACTGGAACCTTCTTAATCGGTTCTGATTCCCCGGTCAGGGCGGCAGCATTTACTTCGAGTTTTCCTGCGAGCAAGTACCCATCAGCTGGGACAGTATCGCCTGGTTGTAGAACAACATGGTCCCCAGCAACCAAGTCGTTGATACTAATTTCTTGAAGTGTGTTGTCCCTGAAGGCTTTCACTTTAACTAATGAGGCTTCTTCCAGAAGCTTTTGAAACTCGTTCTCATTACTATACTCAGACCAGGTCGCCACGAGAGTAGCCAACGCCACAGCTATTGCGATTCCTACACCCTCATACCAAGGAGCAAAGCCAATCACTGAGAGAAAAACTGTGATCCCAAGTGCAGCAATCAGGATGATAATGATTGGATCTTTTAGGTTTGCTAGTAGCTTATCTGAAAAGCTCTCTACCTCCTGTGTAGTTACAGCGTTTGAACCATTCTGATTTCTCGACTGCAGCGCTTCTGCTTCAGTCAAACCAGGGTACTGAAATTTCATCTAAACTCCTTTCTAAAACCTTGATTCATTACTTTGTTAAAATATTTTGACATTATGGATGCTAGCAGATTTTTTCCCTTCGTAAAGCTATTTCTATCCTTTTCTTCCATAGATTACTCATGTGAAAAATATGTGACAAATAATTCATTTCATTGATAAAAATTAATTTAATCTGATTATACTAAATTAGAAGTTTACATTCTACCAAATCAAATTATGCCGCTTAGTACTATTTCGTTATCTACTGGAATTGAAATTGGAAACCATCTTCCCTTCGTTTTAATTGGGGGCATGAATGTGTTGGAGAGTCGGGAGCTAACGCTTAGAACAGCAGAGACCTTTTGTAATTTAACAGAAAAGCTCTCGATTCCTTATTTATTCAAGGCGTCCTTCGATAAAGCGAATCGCTCCTCAGTTCACTCATTTCGTGGGCCTGGAATTGATGAAGGATTGAAATGGCTGGAGGAAGTCCGTCAGGCTTTCAATGTACCCGTAATTACAGACGTACATGAGCCTCATCAAGCAAGTGCTGTTGCCTCCGTGGTAGATATTCTCCAACTGCCTGCCTTTTTATCGAGACAAACAGACCTGGTCATAGCTCTCGCAAAGACTCAGAAAGCTATCAATATCAAGAAAGCACAATTCCTTTCTCCTTCTGAAATGGACAATATCCTTCAGAAGTTTGAGAGTGCTGGGAATAGCCAAATTATGCTATGTGAACGTGGGACAATGTTCGGATACAATAATTTAATTGTCGACATGTTGGGCTTTGGCTTGATGAAAAAGCTAGGCGCACCTGTAATTTTTGACGTAACTCATGCAGTACAGATTCCTGGTGGACAAGGCTCTGCTGCTGGTGGTCGGCGACAACAACTCCGCGAATTGGCCCTCTCGGGATTAGCCACTGGCATTGCAGGAATCTTTCTGGAAGCTCACCCAAATCCATCTGAAGCAAAATGCGATGGACCCAGTGCTTGGCCTTTGGGCAAATTGGAAACTTTATTGATGCAGCTTAAGAAGCAAGATGAGTTGGCTAAAAGCCTGCCACCAATCGAAGTGGAGTAATCTTTGAGGGAGGAAACACCCTCTTGCTTTGCACAAGAGGGTTGGCTAGATTCAAATTTGGAAGAGAGTTTTCCAGAATCTTTTTGAGGATTGACGGCCCATTTCAGCTATGCTTTCCGTCAAGGGGATGGATTTTGGACACACCTCCACACAGTTCTGCGCATTGCCACACGCGGCAATTCCACCATCGTCCATCAAGGAGTCTAGTCGCTCATTGGCGATTAATTTTCCTGTGGGATGCATATTGAATAGACGTGCTTGACTGATCGCTGCGGCTCCCAAGAAATTGTTATCACGGCTGTACTGAGGACATGCTTCAACGCAGCAGCCACAGGTCATGCACTCTGAAAGTTTGTAAGCGACTCCCTGATGATCTGGCAGAATCTTATCTCCAGGCCCAAGATCATGGTAACCATCCATTGGAACCCAAGCTTTCACTCTCTTCAGTGCTTCGAACATCCGAGAGCGGTCTACGGCTAGATCCCTGACAACGGGGAACTTGCTCAGAGGCTGCAAAGTAATTGGTTGCATCAGTTTATCGATCAATGCACTACAAGACTGGCGAGTCTTACCATTGATCACCATGGTGCAGGTTCCGCATACTTCTTCCAGGCAATTGCACTCCCAAACGACCGGACGTACTTTTTTTCCTTCTGAATTGATTGGATTCTTTTGAATATCCATCAAGCAGGAAATGACGTTCGAATTTGGCAGGTAAGGTATCACGAAGGTCTCCCAGTAAGATGGCTGGTTAGGCCCGTCTTGCCGGAGGATTTTAAAGGTAATTGTCTTGTTTGACATTTCGCTCCCTAGTTCAGTCGTACTTGCGTGGACGTGGTTGAATCAGTGAGGTATCTACAGCTTCATAACTGATATCAGGGCCTTTTCCATTGAAAGTCGCAATCGAACTTTTCAGCCATTTCTCGTTCGATTCCCCGTAAAGCCGCATATATTCTAGGTGATCCGGCTTGAAAGAATCTTGTTTGAGGCCTCCCTCCGCCTTCAACTTGGTATACTCAAGGAAACTTTCTGGCTTAAAATCACTAGGCTGCTTGATTTCAAATTCAGGTTTATAGTGGGCTCCCCTGAACTCGTCACGGAGCAGCGCACCTTTGGCAATTACCTTTGACAGCTGTATCATGTTGTAAAGTTGATTTACAAAGCTTGGTACTGGATTGGTCCAGTCACTCGTGTCCACACATTCAACATCTTTCCAGCGTTCATCGTATTCTTCAATTTTTTCAACGGTTGCTGCAAGTCTGGCATTGTCGCGAACTATGAGGACATTTGACATCATCGTTTCTGATAATTCCGCATGGAGCTTGTATGGGTTTTCCTTACCCTTCATTTGCTTGATGCCAGTAAACTTTTCTTGCCATTGTTGTTGTGCCTTATCAAACAAAGAAGACGGAAGGTCAGTGGCAGATTCTTTTTGATTCTTGATGTAATTCACGACTCCTGGTCCCATCATCAAGCCCGTGTAGATACAGCTTAATAGCGAATTTGCCCCAAGTCGGTTGGCCCCATGGTACTGATAATCAGCTTCTCCAGCAGCATATAGTCCCTCGATCGAGGTCATTTGGTTGCGTGGAGACTGGTGATCAATAAAACCGTCGGCTGTCCTTGTGTAATCAGTCCAAATTCCTCCCATCGAATAATGAACCGCTGGGAAGATTTCCATTGGCTCCTCACGAGGATCTACCCCAGTAAATTTTTCATAAATTTCAAGGATTCCTCCAAGCCTTCTGTCCAGGAATTCACGTGAATGATGAGTCAGGTCTAAATAGACCTTCATATCTCCATGCACACCCAGACCTTGATTTACACAAATATCGTAGATTTCTCTCGCACCAACATCTCTTGGGACCAAATTCCCAAATCTGGGGTATTTCTCTTCAAGAAAATATAATCGCTCTTCCGCTGGAATCTCTTTTGGATCTCTCTGATCATTTGCCTTTCTAGGAACCCAAACTCTACCGCCCTCACCTCTTGCAGATTCACTCATTAAGCGCAGTTTGTCTCGACCAGGTACCGCAGTTGGGTGGATTTGAATAAATTCACCATTTCCAAACTTAGCACCCTGTAAATAAGCTGAGGTTGTTGCAGTTCCAGTACAAACCACAGAATTCGTAGAACGACCATAAACGACCCCAGGTCCTCCTGTGGCCAAGATGACCGCATCACCTCTCTCCGCTCGGATATCACCAGTTCTTAGATTTTGGATTACGGCCCCGACACATTTTCCATCATCGTCTTGTACAGCCCCAAGATATTCATGCCATTCTATCTTTTCGACCAAGCCTTCAACTTCGTATCTTCGAACCTGTTCATCTAATGCATAGAGTAGCTGTTGGCCCGTCGTGGCCCCAGAGAAAGCAGTCCGATGGTGTAGGGTGCCTCCAAATCTGCGAAAGTCTAGGTTGCCTTCAGGGGTTCGATTGAATGGAACCCCCATGCGGTCCAGCAAATAAATGATGAAGGGGGCATGATAGCACATATCCTTGCACAAAGGTTGATGCCCCAAAAAGTCCCCTCCCTTGACGGTATCGTAGAAATGTATCTCCGGAGAATCTCCTTCTCCTTTAATGTTTACCGCCCCGTTGATTCCACCTTGCGCACAAACCGAGTGGGATCGTTTCACCGGAAGGAATGAAACCAGCAGCACTGACATTCCCTGCTCCGCAATTTTCATGGTTGCGGCCAATCCAGCAAGACCCCCTCCTACAACAATGGCTCTCTGCTTAGTCATGGATTTTTCTCCATTCTTTAATTGGATGAATTAAGGCGGTGATTCTTGAAAACTTATTATTGGAGATTCTACCAAATCGCTGACATTGAGTACAATGCTACTGCTGTCAGGAGAACAAAAACGATGATGCTCAAAACCCTTACTCTCAACTGTGCTCTGGGTGTCAGAGCAAGGCCCCAAGTCATACAGAATGTGTTAATACCATTTGCAAAGTGAAAGGTTGCACCCAAAATCCCAAGCAAATAAACACTTTTTGTGAGCCAACCTGTTTCTGCAGAGGCAAATCCCTCGGCCAAGTGTTCGAAGTGTTGGCCGTAAGTATCCGTCATCAGTGGCATCACCTTAGTATTATATAGATGCGCGAAAATAAATAACAGAACTCCGATACCACTAATTCGCTGAAGCCAGTACAGAAGATGTGAGAAATAGTGATAGGAAGGCTGTGGGGTTGCCTCAATGGAGAGTTTTGCCCCTAAAATCGAATGATAGAAAAGAGGTATGTAAACGAAGATGATCAGTAGCCAGATTGCTAGAGGGCTATCGTAGAATGCATTTGTATGCTCGTTATATTTCTCAGCCCCTTGATGAAGGTAAAGTTGGGTGTAGAGATGGTATACTAAAAAGAGACCAACTGGGATAATACCTGTAAGACTATGAACACGGCGGGCAAAGAAATGGGAGTTCATCTAGACCTTTCCTCAGGAATAAATCGCAGGTTAGAACAGTGAGTCTCTCCGGTCACACTTTAAGTCAGTTGAGCAGAAGGCATAATCTAGTCGATCACGTCTCCAGATGTCAAGATTCTGAAACCTTATTTAGCGCTGAGGAAAGGCGTGATTTGTAGCGTGCTGCAGTTCGCGCATGCAAAATACCTTTTGTTACCGCTTTATCAATTCTCTTCTGAATTTCTGGATACTCCCCTGCAGCTAAAGCCTTATCAACTCCAGCCAAAACTTCTCGATATTTTTTCACTGAAGTTCTCAAGGATGAGCGTTCAGATCGATTTCTTGCTGTGCGCTTAATCGTCTGACGGATGCGCTTGAGTGCAGATTTATGGTGTGCCATTTTTCTCCTTCAGAAGGCATTTGGAATATGCTCCAACTCCGGAGCATCGTTTTGTTGAAAAATAATCGAAATCACGTCGAAGCGAGGCTGCATTCTCAGCTTACTTGGGTGCTGAGTAATGAACACCTCATAAAGTTTTCTGAGTTTGGTGCGCTTTGCTAGAGTAACCGAAAGAGATGGATCAATATTACCGCTAGATCGAGATTTTACTTCGCAAATTACAAGATGGTCTTTGAACTCAGCTACAATATCAATTTCACCGAGACGGTGTCTGAAGTCTCGCTCTAGAATACTATACACAAGGCTCTCCAAATATTTCGCAGCCAAATTCTCTCCATCAATCCCCAATTTCTTTCTGGCAGACATCCTTCACCAGCGAAATGTTTTTCTATGAATTGGGGTGGGACCATACTGCTGCAACAGTTCCTTGTGACGTTTAGTGGGGTAGCCTTTGTGCTTTGAAAATTCCCACTTTGGAAATTCTTCATCATACCCTTGCATAATCTTATCGCGAGTCACTTTTGCCAAGATTGAAGCTGCTGCAATCGATTTACTCTTTTGATCTCCTTTTACAATGGCTTGAGCAGGGAGCGTTAGCTTAGGCAATCTGTTCCCGTCAATCAGGACGTAATCGGGGACTGGCTTCAAGGCTTCTACTGCTTGTTGCATCCCTTTTAACGTAGCATTCAAGATATTTAATTCATCAATTTCAATGTTTCCAAGAACTTCGATTTGATGACCAATTGATCCTGAGATAATCGCTTCAAATAGGGCTTCGCGACGTGATTCACTCAACTTTTTTGAATCATCAACGTCTAAAGAATCTGCCGTGTTCGGATTCAAAATCACACCAGCAACGACTACAGGTCCCGCAAGGGGACCCCTGCCTGCTTCATCGACACCCACAACTCGATGATAGCCCTGATTCCAAAGTGCCACCTCAATATCAAGACCTGCTGCGGGCACTGATCTTTTCACGGATACGTGCGGCCTTACCTCGACGCTCTCTCAGGTAGTAAAGTTTTGCTCTCCTCACATGTCCATGTTTGAGGATTTGAACACTCTCAATTCTTGGAGAGTGTATTGGGAAAATCCTCTCGACACCATGTCCTTGAGTCATTTTTCGAACAGTGAATGTAGCCTTACTGTTCTTGTCTCCAAGGTGCTTGCGAATGACAACACCCTCGTATGCTTGGATACGCTCTTTGTTGCCTTCACTAATTCTGTAATTCACTCGAACTGTGCATCCTACCCGAAAGGCAGGGATATCGTCACGTAGCTGACTTTGTTCAACTACTTTCATCAAGTCTGGCATCTTTGCCTTTGTGTTTTTCAGTTAGTAAGTCAGGACGACGCTGCAAGGTACGTTGCCGAGCTTGCTGACTGCGCCACTCCAATATTCGGGCGTGGTGGCCAGAAAGAAGTACTTCTGGGACACGCTGCCCTCTAAATTCTAAAGGTCTCGTATACTGGGGATATTCGAGAATTCCATTATGGCTAAACGTTTCTTGTTCAGCTGATTCTTGATTCCCCAGAATATTTCCTCTCAAACGGCTGATGGCTTCAATTAAGACCATTGCGATGACTTCCCCCCCAAGGCAAATGAAATCTCCTCCCGAAATTTCTTCATCCACATAATCTCTGATTCTTTCATCAAAGCCTTCGTAACGCCCACAAATAAAAAGTATACATTCATTACAGGCACTCAGTTCTTCTGCTTTCTTTTGCTGGAAGGGATTGCCCTGAGGAGTTAGCAGTATAGAACGAACTTTCCGATCTTGGTTTTCATAGAATGATTTTCTGTCTTCAAGCGCCTGAACAACCGGCTCAGGGCGAAGAAGCATTCCTGGTCCACCCCCGTATGGTTCATCATCAACCTGTCGGTGCTTACCAATTCCAAATTCTCGCAAATTAGTGAGTTTAATCTCCAGTTCTCCTTTGAATATTCCCTTTCCAATCAAACTCTCATTCAAGAACGAAGAGAATAGATCAGGAAACAAAGTGATGATGTCAAAAGTCAGAGGGTTTTTCACGACTCCATTAACCCTGGAATTGGATCAATGACCAACTTTTTGTTCTGACTATCAAAAAACTTAACAATGTTTCCTGAGGAAGGAACCAGAAATTCTTCTCCATTAGGTTGTTGAACCGTGTAAACGTATCCAGCGCCAGTTTCAATAATTTCGACAACCTCGCCCAGTAATTTCTCTAGTGAATCAACAACGATGGCACCTTTTATCTGGTGCAAGAACACTTCATCATCACCCAGCGGTCGAAGATCTTTATCATTGACCAGCAACCTCAATTTTTTCCAACTTTTAGCGATATTTCGATCCCCACATTCCTTACATTTGAGAATCCAAATACCCTTATGAATTTTGAGACTCTGTATGTTTATCGTCTCAAACCCATTGGCCTGTTCTCTTAAGAAAGATTTGAGGGATTTGCAGTAGAAATCTGGATCATCAGTCAATGGATAAACTTTAAGTTCTCCCTGCACACCGTGAGGTCCGATAATCGTTCCTAGCCAGGTGAGATCTGGGTAATCAATTTCCTTCTTCTCAGACACCTTCGATGGAAGCTAACTTCATTAATTTCCGAACACGATCTGTTGGCTTCGCTCCCACAGACAACCAGTATTTGGCTCGTTCTGCATCAATACTAAAGCGATTTTCTTGAACCATGGGGTTATAGGAACCAAGTCTTTCAATGAAACGCCCATCTCTTCTAGAGCGTACATCAGCTACAACAATTCTGTAAAATGGAGCTTTTTTGGCTCCACCTCGAGCAAGTCTGATTTTGACCACTCAATTCTCCTAGTTTGATTTAATAAATGCAGTCTACATAAAGCTGCGAGACTGCGGCGGCATCATATTTTTCATCATCTGCATGGCTTTGCGTGGATCTTGGGTCTTGGAAAGCTTGTTCATCATCTTTCGCATCTGGGTGAACTGCTTCATCAAGCGATTGACATCATTAACTGCTACCCCACTACCTACAGCGATCCTTTGTCTGCGTGAGCCATTCAATAGATTGTGATTTTGCCTTTCATCGCGAGTCATGGACGAGATGATTGCGTCAATGCGATTGAATTGTTTTTCATCCACCTTTGCATTTTTCAGCAAATTTGAATCCACACCTGGGAGCATCCCCATCAACTCTTTCATTGAACCCATTTTGCGCATCGTACGAAGCTGATCTCTAAAATCATCTAGCGTGAACTCATTGCGCCTGAATTTGTCTTGGATCTCAAGGGCTTGAGCCTGACTGTAATTGTGCTCAACTTTTTCAATCAGGGAGAGCAAATCCCCCATTCCAAGGATTCTTGATGCGATTCTCTCAGGATGAAAAGCTTCAAGGTTCTCTAGCTTCTCACCAACTGCGATAAATTTGATCGGCTTCTGGGTGACCGCACGAATTGAAAGAGCTGCTCCCCCCCTGGCATCACCGTCCATCTTTGTCAGCAATACCCCTGTCAAGTCGAGCTCATCATTAAAGCTCTTGGCCATATTGACAGCATCTTGACCCGTCATCGCATCTGCGACAAACAGAATTTCTTGCGGGTTGACCCGCTGACGCATTTGATGCAGTTCGTCCATCAGTTGACTATCAATATGTAGGCGACCAGCTGTATCAATTAGAACCAAGTCTCGGTTGTTGATTCTTGCCGCTTCTACGGCAGAAGCCGCAATTTCAATTGGATTTTGATCATTTGTAGAGGGATGACAAGGTAGGTGAAGTGACTCTGCGAGTATCCTTAATTGATCAATCGCAGCAGGTCTGTAAACATCTGCGGGGACCAGATACGGGCTAAATCCCTTCTGGGCATGGTAATTCGCCAGCTTACCAACAGAAGATGTTTTCCCAGCACCCTGAAGCCCCACAACCATCACAACTGTTGGCCCATCTTCGGATTTGGCAAGGGACTCATTACTCGCACCCATCATGTTCGTTAACTCGTCATTAACGATTTTGATGAATTGCTGTCCCGGGGTCAGACTCCCTTGAACTTCCTCACCAATGGCACGACTTTTGACGGACCTTAGGAAAGCCTTGACAACACGGAAGTTGACATCCGCCTCCAGCAAGGCCATCTTTACTTCCTTGAGCGAATCATCAATGTTGGTTTCCGTGAGTCGTCCCTGGCCACGCACTTTGCGCAATGTCGTGGTCAATTTTTGGGACAAGTTTTCGAACATGAAACCCTTGTGAATTCGAAGCGTTTGGAAGTGAAAATAAACTGAGTATTAAAAGCCTTTGGCGGGCATATTGTCAAGTTCAATTCTAGAGGGAAGAATGCACAAGGTTCTTGTTTTCATTGGTTTGTTGGTTCTCGCAGGATGCCAACCCTGGCAAGATGATTTGAATCGTAACTCGATGCAGTTGCAGGATTTGGAAGCAAGGGTCCGAATGTTAGAATCTCAGGTTGAAAGCCTCACAACTGAGTTGGGGGGCCGTAGAGCAAAAAGCGGATCATTCGTAGTTATGGAGATTCCCACAGTAGAATTGGTAAAGATGTACAAAAACAATGACGAAGCGTTCAATCAAGCTTTCAGAAAGTACATAGACCAACAAAACTGATTCACTGAATTTAAATCAAACTTGCAACAGAACAAGCTTTGGCCTATCAAGAAAGTTTGAATCGAATTCTATCAACAATTCATCAAGGATAATGTATGTTTGGTCTTGGCATTTGGGAACTGATCATCATTCTCAGTATTGTCGTGATGCTCTTCGGCGCAAAACGACTCCCCATGATCGGCGAGGGCTTGGGCTCAATGATCACAAATTTCAAGAAAGCTACGAAAACAAACGAACTAGAAGAGAAAAAAGAAGAGTCAGTTCTGGTGGAGGGATCTTCAAAAGAGAAAGAAGGAGTTAGTTAATTTGACTCTGGTTGAATGACTAAATTCAAGTTGACTTCCATTTCTTTCAACCTTGCGATTATAGGAATCAAAACACCGTAAGCTACGTTTTCATCAGCCTCCACATCTGCAAACCAAGGTCCACTTCCTTGCTTCCAGGCACCAACCTTTGTCTGGAAGCTGTCTACCCAGCCTTTACCGTTTAAATCTCCGATTTTGTTGTCGCCAATAAAAATTTCTTTGTCAGCGTTGATAACTACACGGAGCGGATCTAGTTCCTGGGTTTGCTCATCTTTGTAGCTATCTTTGGGCAACTCTACTTGAATTGCTTGATTAATGATTGGTGCTGTCACCATAAAAATTACCAATAATACTAACAAGACATCCACAAAGGGAGTCATGTTAATATCACTGATAGAGTCATTTTCCTGACTGTGCCAACTGCTCATAAAGAACCCATTCAATTCGGTTCGTCAGTTCAAGACTAAAATCTCTCATTTGACCACCCAGGTTTCTAACTCTGTTGCGATAATGATTGAAGGCCATTAATGCAGGTATTGCTGCAAGAAGCCCAGCTGCGGTCGCAATGAGCGCTTCCGAAATACCTGGTGCCACAGCCGCAAGGCTTGTGATACCTGAAATTCCAATGCCCTGAAAGGCGTCAATTACACCTAAAACGGTCCCAAATAAACCTATGTAGGGGGAAGCACCCGAAACAGAAGCTAAAATATTTAATCGATGTTCAGAGTATGAATAGCGTTCATTATATGAGCGTTCCATCACTCTCTGAAGGCGTTCGTTTAGCAAACTTACTGTGGCTTCGCTATGCTGGGAAGAAGGTTTTTGTAAGCGACGATAAGTCTGATTTATTTCCTGGTAAGCTTTACGAAAAATGTATGCTAGTGAAGAATGTGGGAAGGTATCTACTTGTTTGTATGTCTGATCGAGAGAAGATTCGCGAAAGAGAAGAAGAAATTTCTGATCGTCTTTTTGAAATCTGTAGAACTGCAATCCCTTTAAGATGATGACAGCCCAAGAAAGCGAAGATAATAGCAGGAGGGACACCAGCACTAGTTGTCCAATGAGTGTACCCTCAAGGACTACCTGCAAAAGGCTTTGCCCATCAGTCAACTGTGCCAGTACTGAACCCATTCAGAGAACCGGTTTGCCTTAGAGTCTTGTAAATTCAACGCGTCGATTAAGACTCCATGACTCTTCGCTTTTTCCCATTTGAGCAGGTCGTTCTTCACCAAAGCTTACTATGGTGAATCTATTGGGATCTGCACCAAGTCTATCAATCATGTAGCTCAGAACAGCTCTTGCTCTTCTTTCACCCAAAGCAAGATTATATTCGTTGGTCCCACGTTCATCGCAATGGCCCTCCAACTGTATCTTGATACCAGGATTCTGCTGTAACCACCGGAAGTTGTCTCTGAGTTGAGTTTCAAACTCTGATCTGATTGAACTTTGATCAAAGTCAAAGTAGACGACGTTCAAGTCTTGAATTCTGTCTGACTCAGTCTCGGCAGGCGCTGGCAGAAGTTCGTATCTGCGGGTTTCAGGTGTTGCTTTATCACCACCTGGTTGAAGATTACCACGCATGGATACCACTTGCTCTTCCAGCTGATTAATTTCTTCTTCAGCCTCAGCAAGTAATTCTTTAGCTCGATCATACTCTAGCTGAGCTGCAGCGAGCTCTCTCTCTGCGGCTGATCGCTCTTCTGGTGTCTGAGCATTCTTAAGTCTTTCTTCAGCTTTACGAAGCCGCGCTTCTGCAATAGCCGCTCTGCGACGAGCTTCTTCTGCCTTATCAGCTATGATCTCAGATTGTTCTTGAAGTCGCTCTGTCTCAGCCATTCTATCAGCGGGAGCCTGCTCGACCATAATCTGAGTTTCTTCCGCCAGCGCTCTGGCTTCCTCGACCGCAGCTTGTGCATCTTCGGTAAGCGATCGTTTTAGTTCCTCCTGGTCAACAACAGCTTCTTGCTCGGCCTTTGCCAGGGCCTCTTCGGCTTGTTTGATTGCATCTTCTGCGGCAGTAAGTGATCGCTTGGCTTCTTGACGTTCGGCTCTGTTGGTAGCAGAATTGACTTTTGCTTCTGCAGATTCAGCTTTCTCTTGAGCTCTTTGCACAATCTCAGCAGTGGCTTCATCCGTTTCGATTGAACGAACTCGTTCAGCTACGTCATCAGCTTTTTTTGCAATCTCTTCAGCAGCAGCAGCATTTTCTTGAATCTCTAGTAGTTCTTCCTCAGTTAGTTCTGCACTAGGTGGACGCGGGTCGAGTTCTTCGGTGCACCCTGCACCCAATAACATTCCCGCCAGCACGGCAGTGGCCAGTTTCTGTTTCCATACCTTCATAGTGCGTACTCCGCAGTGTGAGTGAGGTTTTTGTGAATTATTCTGTTCGAGATCGATCTCACCTCAGTTAGACCTATTCCATGGCCAAACCCTGCCAAAAGCAGAGCCACCAGTTTAAAAGCAGCAATTTCAGGGCCACTTTCTGAGGAAACCGTTTATATTCCAGAATTTCATTTAAAAAGTTGAAAAGCAAAGATTGACTGAAAACAGCGCTTCTCAAACAACTAAGAGAATCTCAAATCTTTTGGAGAATTACGATGGGAATTCGCCTTCAAGGCACAGATGGCATCCGAGGACCGATTCAACAACACCTCCCACCAAGTGAACATCCAGTAAAGTGGTATTTGCAAACCGGAGATATAACACCCGAATTTTTCCAACTCTATACATATTCAACATGCTGCTTACTCCGAAAATTTGGACTGACGGAGCTCAGTAACATTATTGTCGTTGGTTGGGATTCCCGAGATTCAAGTGGTACTTTTAACAATGCAGCAATATTGGGTATTTTGCAAGCAGGGCTGGCCCCTTACTCTGTCGGGATTTTACCTACACCAGCAGTTGCCCTTCATATGCTAGCTACCCAAGCAAGCGCTGCAATAGTCATGACCGCTTCCCACAACCCTGCAGATCAAAATGGGGTTAAAATTTTTCTGGGTTCTTCTGGCTTAAAATTATTTCCGGCAGATGACGAATCATTGACAGAATTTCTTCTGAAACAACCCTGGCCTCTTCCGAGCTCAAGAATTTTTCATGACATCTGCGATGCATCCGAGGCAGCCCAGAAAAACTTTATTGCGCATCTTCTCCAAAACCAAGATTTTGAGGTTATACTAGATCAACCAGAATCTATCAATATCATTACTGACTCAGCTTTTGGTGCTTGCCAAGTAATTGTGCAGCATTTCCCCAAAAGCTGGAGCATATTTCAGCATTACAACTCAGATTGTTCAAATGAGATCAATCGTTTCAGTGGCGTAGCTGATCTGGAGGGAACTCGCTGGTTAAGCGAACAGCACCTGAAAAACAGTCAGTGGAAAGATCACACAGCATTACATCAACTTTTTCAGAATCTACAAAAAAATCCGAAAAGTCTTCATCTATTATGGATCTTTGATGGTGACGGAGATCGTTGCTTTATTTTAGTCGCTGATTCAACTCGACAGGGTATTCATATTCTTTCTGGTGATGCTCTAATGCTACTCATTTCCTCAGAATCTGAATTCCAAAGCCAAAATAAATATATCTTCAATACTATTGAAAGTGATTTAGAAGCTTCCAGTCGTATTTTGGGTAAGAAATTCAATCTTCGCCAGAGTGCTGTTGGCGATAAGTGGCTACTTCTGGAGGCCTTCGATTCTCGAATCAAAACTTTGAAAGAACACCTCCGAAAGTTTTCCGGAGCAAAAAAGGATCTGATCGATGAGATTCAAAACACCTTAGTAGAAATGAAAAAACTGGGCAGGCCCAGCGCGTTTGAACTTACTCGATTGTGGAGAAATTTGATCAAGGAGATTCCAGAAGCGAATCAATTGTCTACTGATTTCTTTTTGGGAGGTGAGGAATCGGGCCATGTCATTGTACCAGCAACTCACAACAAGGAACTTGTTTTTCTGGGTAACGGCCCGTTAGTGGCTTTCAAAGCGACCGAAATTCTTTACAAGCGCTGGTCACACAATCCAGAAGAGTTTTTCAAAAATATTGAAGTACTCCAGCCTCAGGGCACCCGCGTTACTCTACCCATTTACTATGTAGTCAAAGAAAAACTACTAGAGCCCAGATTTAGGGATGAACTATGTCAGATCATCCAAGAGAGTGCTGGAAATCTTTATCCAGAATTTATCCAAGACTGGATCAATCTTCCGGAAGACAATGAGCTTTTAATGCTACAATTGAAGGATAAAAACACTCTGAAAATTGCGATTTTCATTAGAAATTCAGGTACTGAGGATAAGCTCTCCCTGTACATCCAAGGTAATGGAATGTCTGAAGCGGCTTTGAACGAACTCTCTGCAGAAATTTACTGGCACCTTTTGTGTCATTGCAAAAACAGAAATTCTAATTGGTACCAGTCAGAAGCTCAGATCATGGTTGAACTTCTCAAAGAATCCACAGTTATCTCATGGCCAGAGAACCCAGTCACTAAGTTCAGGCTACTCCACGAGATGCGAAACAAACAAAAATTTATCACGGGAGGCCCAGAAAATTTGGCCCTTACAGAAATGGGAAGACGCTTCGCTCAGTTTCTTTCTGATGATGCTGACATTAGTATGGCGGGTAGATAAATCTAAAGCTCACTATCAAGTTCTCATCTTGGAAAGTATCTGGGAGGGGTGGAAGTTGCGAAACTGATAAAATGGCATTGACAACTGATTCCTCC
This sequence comes from Deltaproteobacteria bacterium UBA6967, assembly GCA_002450295.1. Classification (GTDB taxonomy): domain Bacteria; phylum SAR324; class SAR324; order SAR324; family NAC60-12; genus JCVI-SCAAA005. Next base: position 736 of record DJYX01000210.1, on the reverse strand, counting down.
ATCTGAATTGAGGAACCAAAACTACTGATAATTTCAAAGCTCTCTAACTCACCAAGGCGACTTAACTGGACTTGAATAACAACATTGCCTCCATTGGGTTGTGATCCCTGGATGTAGTCTTCTGGAGGCTGAGAATTCCACGCATATCGTAAATGTTTCGCCCATCGACCCATATAGGATTCGTAAGGCCATTGATAATTACTCAACGTAAAGAAGCCGTCACCACCGAGACCCAATAATCCTTGTTGACCGTTACCAATCGAACTAGCCCGTGCTTCTCCAAACCACTTTGTAACCTCACCTGATTGCCTATTTGATTTCGAAGTCTCTCGATCGATTATAGAATCACTCAGGAAGTAGTCTTCAGGCAAATTTGGCTTGTCTTCCTTTCTCAGATTTATACGGTTTCCATAACGTTGATCTTCAAATTGAGTTCCTTGCTCCTGCTTGGAAATTAGCTTAGAAAACTCTTCATCATTCAATTTCATCTTCGAAAATGAGAGCGAATCTTGCCTGTTAAAGTTCTGCCCTTCTTGATCTGAAACTGCTGCCAAAGTTGGATCCAACGCTGATGGATCTGGTTGACGGTTTAGGTTGCCCTTTGGCAAGGAAGCACTTGGCATCGGGATCAGACTCAATTCACTCTGTGATTCCTGGATTAATTTCTCCAAGTCTAATTTTACTTCGTCTTCAGGCGGGACGACAATTTCTGCAGGCATTTCAACTACGTCAAATT
>DJYX01000047.1:15824-22308 GCA_002450295.1 Deltaproteobacteria bacterium UBA6967 | reverse complement strand
CAAGTGCGGCACCCAGCACGAGGACGTAGCAATACAGTAATTGATTAAAAGAGCAATCAGATTTTTAGGAATTGGTAGTAGCTAGGTGCGATGATCCGCACCAATTGCGTCTGAAAGGTGGGAATAACCATCATTGTCCAGATGTGCCAGCAGTTCTCGACAGATTTGATTAGCTAGACCAGGGCCCTGATAAACAAGCCCTGTGTAGACTTGCAGCAGAGTGGCTCCAGCTTTGATCTTATCGTAGGCACTTTTACCGTCCTTGATTCCACCAACACCAATCAGTGGAAGCTTTTCTTTAAGTTCCCGATAAAGTTTCGAGAGGATTTGAGTCGATAACGTGTGTAAGGGACGTCCACTCAATCCTCCTGTTTGATGAGCATGAGAAGAGCGTAATTGATTACGTTCAAGAGTCGTGTTGGTGGCGATCAAGCCAGCTAGAGGAAATTGGTGGACAACTTCCAGGAGGTCGCGAAGGGCCTCATCACTGAGATCAGGAGCAATTTTAAGTAAGATTGGGAGCCGCCGAGGATGTTGTAACTGTAACTCTTGGGCAGTCTGAAACAAGGAATCCAACAGTCGTTGGAGAGCAGTTTTTTCCTGTAGTTCACGGAGATTTGGAGTATTGGGTGAACTGATGTTGACTACAACGTAATTTGCAGTGTGCCAAACAGCAGTCAGGAGTCGTTGGTAATCCTCAGCAGCTTTTTCGTTGGGAGTGTCTTTGTTTTTGCCAAGGTTGATTCCAACAATGCCTTGCTTTGGTCTTTGATGTAGACGTTGGAGCAAGGCATCCTGACCTTGGTTGTTGAAACCTAGACGGTTGATCAGTGCCTCATCTTCTAATAGACGGAAGATTCTTGGAGACTCATTTCCAGGCTGGGGACGAGGCGTAATAGTCCCACATTCCACGAAGCCAAAGCCGAAGGAAAGCAGTGAGTTGTAGACTTTGGCGTTTTTGTCTAAACCAGCTGCGATCCCAACAGGGTTAGGAAATTCCAGACCGAAGCACTCGATTTTTAGGCGATGTAGGTCTGGAACCGGTGGATAGAAGAGTTTGTAAAGATGCGGACTTCCAAAACGCTCTGCCTGCTCAAGCCAATTCAGGGTCAATTCATGGATCTCTTCTGGATCCTGACGGAAGAGAAACGGTCGAATCAGCTTCTGATAGGCTTTGTCAGTTAGTTTCTGGCAGTCCTTCATTCTCCATCTTGTTTTGAACTACTGGGAGTCATTCTGATAATTTTTTCCCGTCGAGCGACTCCAGTATCGATAGCAGCCTGTTGAACAGCTTCGGATACGGCAGGGACAACAGTCTGATCAAAGACACTGGGAATGATATAGTCAGGAGCTAAGTGATTTTCATCAATACTATGAGCGATTGCTTCAGCTGCCGCCATCTTCATCTCTTCGTTGATGATGGATGAACGGGAGTCAATCGCACCACGGAAGATGCCCGGGAAACAGAGCACATTATTGATCTGGTTTGGATAGTCGCTGCGACCGGTCGCCATTACAGCGACATAGGGTTGTGCGATTTCCGGCATGATTTCGGGATCGGGATTTGCCATCGCAAAGACAATCGGGTCTTTTGCCATGTTCTGTAGATCCTGCTCATCCAGCAGATTGGGTTGCGATACTCCGACAAATACGTCTGCTCCACGAATTACATCTTTCAAAGATCCAGCCTCCCCATCGGGATTGGTATGATCAACAAGCCACTGTTTGTCAGCATTGAGGTTAGTGCGTCCAGTGTGTAAGGCCCCTTTACTGTCACAACAAACAATATTGGTAATTCCCATCAGCATCATCATCTTGGTGCAGGCCGTACCAGCAGCTCCAGCGCCCGAAACAACCACCTTGAGGCTTTCCACTTGTTTGCTGACTAACTTCAGAGCATTGATCAAGGCAGCTGTGGTGACGACGGCAGTCCCATGTTGATCATCGTGGAAGACAGGAATATCCAACTCTTCCTTGAGCCGCTTTTCGATTTCGAAGCAGCGAGGAGCTGCGATGTCTTCCAAGTTAACACCACCAAGACCAGGAGCCATCGCTTTGACGATCCGGATGATCTCCTCGGTATCTTGTGTGTCCAGGCAGATGGGCCATGCGTCAATTCCTGCAAATTCCTTAAACAGCATCGCCTTACCTTCCATCACGGGCATCGCAGCTTTTGGGCCGATGTTTCCGAGTCCAAGCACTGCGGTCCCATCTGTTACGACTGCCACACAATTCCCCTTGATAGTGTAGCGATAAGTGTCCTCAGGATTGCGATGCAAGGCCATGCAGACACGTGCGACTCCCGGAGTGTAAGCGAGAGACAAATCGTTGCGTGACTTCAGGGGTAATCGACTCTCAACAGATAGTTTTCCACCTTCATGAACGAGAAACGTTCGATCGTAGAATCGAATGAACTCTGCGTTCTCCAATTGCTTGAGCGCTTCCACAATTTTTAATCCATGATCTTCACTATGGGTAAAGATGCTGATGTCCCGCACTAGAGCATCGGAGGTCGGTCTGACGATATCGATCGCATCCAGATTGCCACCCATTTCGGAGATAATGTTAGTGATCTTGGCCAACATGCCGATCCTGTTAGCGATCTTAAGCCGTACAATGATGCTGTTGCTGGGATTGGAGGGAAAAGAGCCAGAAGCGGACATGGAACCTCAATACGCTGAGTAAAAGTGCGGAAGAGCCGGAAAATTTGGGGTGTCCGGGTAGATTGCTATCTCATCCATTCCGTTGAAGTTTGGATGGCAAGTCAAGGTCTTTATCAGGTGTAAATTCCCTTGGGAGGAGAGCGGAGCTTCCACTTTTCTAACTCTTCCAAAGCCTCGTCCAAGGAAGCTGAACAAAGATTGAGGTGAGCCATTTTGCGTCCCGGTCGCGCTTCGGCTTTTCCATACCAGTGCAGATGTGCTTCAGCTGGCAGACCAGCATGCCACACTTGAAGAGCTGGAATGTGCTCGCCAAGCAGGTTCAACATAACGGTTGGAGAGTGTAACTTTGGTTCTCTGAGAGGCCAGCCACAGATAGCTCTGAGGTGCTGCTCAAATTGGCAAACATTGGTGCCGTCCTGAGTGTAATGTCCTGAATTATGAGGTCTTGGCGCGAGTTCATTGACCAATAATTGGCCATCTGGCATCACAAACATTTCGATAGCAAGCATGCCGTGCAGCTGCAACCCCTGAGCGATTTTAGTTGCAATGTTCAGTGCTTTTCGATTCAAGTCTTCACTGATCCGGGCGGGTACCAATGAACTTGCCAGAATCCCTGCCTCGTGAACATTTTCCACAACTGGAAAACAATGAATTTCACCCTTTGTGGATCGGGCAACTAGCACAGAGATCTCTCGCTCAAAAGGTAGCCAACCTTCAGCAATCAACCCTCGCTGGTCGCCTTGTAAGTCCTGAAAAGCAGCTTCTGCATCAGCTACTTCGTCTACCTTCCTTTGGCCTTTGCCGTCATAGCCACCCATACAGGTTTTGAGCAGAATGGGAGTCTGCCACTGCTGGAGGCATTCTTCTAGTGCTCCAGCAGAAGCCACACTCTGAAAGGGAGCTGTTGCAATTGAGAGCTTTTGTAGGGTTTGCTTCTCACGAATGCGATGCTGGCAGATCGATAACAAGGAGCTGCCCTGTGGCAAAGAAACCTTCTGCTCTAGTTCTGCAACCAAAGGATAGGGAATGTTCTCGAATTCATAGGTGACCAAGTCGGAGTTTCTGGCGAATTCCTCAAGGGTTTCTTTTGAATCGTAAGGTTTACAAAAATGTCTGGTAGAAAGCCTACCGGCTGGACTGCCGGGGTCTGGATCCCAAACAACAAAGCGTAGCCCGAGAGGTAGGCCTGCTAGGATCAGCATTTGTCCAAGTTGACCACCTCCCAGTAGCCCAATGGTTGGGCCCATCATGGTAATTCTGTTGCTAGAACAGTATCACGAGTTTGGTTCCGCCAGTCCTCCAAGCGAGCGTGCAGATCCTGATTATAGACGGCGAGCATCTGGACAGCGAGCAAACCAGCGTTGAACGCACCTGCCTCACCAATGGCAACAGTGGCGACAGGAACTCCACGGGGCATTTGCACAATGGATAGAAGTGAGTCCAAGCCGCTCAATGATGAAGATTTGACAGGAACCCCGATCACGGGAACCAGAGTTTGAGCTGCAACCATTCCCGGCAAATGTGCGGCTCCCCCAGCCCCAGCGATGATAACTCTTAGGCCTCTTTTGGCAGCCTGATTCGCGTATTCTGCCATCAATTGAGGTGTGCGATGAGCTGACACAATGCGTTTTTCAAATTGCACATCAAACTGTGCGAGAGCCTCACAGGCGTGCCGCATCGTTTCCCAGTCCGATTTGCTACCCATTATGACTCCAACCTCAATCGTCATGACGGCTTCTCCATACTGTTTCAATGTTTATTCAACCAAGTTTAAAAATCGTATTTGTAATCCGTTTCATACACCAATATCGTTCAGCCTTGATTTGCTTTGCGCTCACGTAGCCTTTGCCAGTAAGCCAGGCGTTTGGCAATTTCTCTTTCATAGCCTCGCTCCACAGGCGCATAGAGTTGTTTACGAGGAATTTCATCCGGGAAACAATTCTGTCCCGAAAAACCATCTGGATCGTCGTGGTCATATTGGTAGCCCTGAGCGTATCCTTCCTCACGCATCAGCTTCGTTGGAGCATTCAAAATGTGCTTGGGTGGCATGAGCGAACCATACTGCTGAGCTAGCTGCTGGGCCTGCTTCCAAGCCAGATAGGCAGCATTTGATTTGGGTGCTGTAGCCAGAAAAATTGTAAGTTGCACCAAAGCCAGATCTCCCTCAGGACTACCCAGTCGCTCATAACAATTCCAAGCTTCCAAGGCTCGTCCCATTGCTTCAGGGGCCGCCAACCCAACATCTTCAACCGCCATCCTGGTCAATCTCCGCAGAATGTAAGCCTTGTCTTCACCACCAATCATCATTCTCGCCAACCAATACAGGGCAGCGTCACAATCGGAGGCTCGTAAGGATTTGTGTAGCGCTGAGATCAAATTGTAGTGCTGGTCCCCAGCTCGATCATACTGCGGTGCCCGATGGCGTACCAACTCCAGCATTTGATCTGTGTCCAGTTTGGTGGCTTCTGGTTGATCATAGAGAATTTCTGCCAGATTTAGTAGGTAACGTCCATCTCCATCAGCGAGTTGCAGTAACTTTTCACGAGCAGTTGCTTCGAGTGGAAGTGGTCGCCTGATGTGATCTGCCGCACGTTTCAGCAGGGACTCTAGTGCATCCTTGTCCAATGGCTTGAGGCTGAGTACCTGAGTGCGTGAGAGCAAGGCAGCATTCAATGAGAATGAAGGGTTCTCCGTGGTGGCCCCGATCAACCGGAGGAGTCCTTCCTCAATCGCTGAGAGCAACGCATCTTGCTGGCCTCGATTGAAACGATGAATTTCATCAACGAACAGAATCGATTTTGAAGTGAGTAAGGACACTTCCTCGGCCTGACGAAAAACTTTTCGTAACTCCGCAACACCGTCATAGACCGCAGAGATGGCAAAAAATCGAATACCTGGCTGCTCCCCGATGATCCTTGCGATGGTTGTCTTGCCACACCCGGGTGGACCCCAAAGGATGAAGGATCCTTTTTGTAACAGAGCCTGTTGGTGGGCCAAGAGGTGCTCCTGACCAAAGACCTCCTCTAGTTTTTTGGGGCGTAGCAACTTGGCTAACGGATCCATTTTTTGACTCTTTCTGAGGAAAAATCAAAAATCGTGGCGTTTGCTCTGATTTGGGCGTTGCCTTCCTTCGTCCAGAGCGCTACGATTCGGCCGTTTGCTCCCTTGTGGGCTTCTCCTCTAAATCCATCCCAAGGTCTTAATTCTTTGGGACGAAATTGCATCACGCCAACTGTGGAGTTTCTCATGAAAACCATTAAAGGTCCCGCTATCTTCTTGGCCCAATTTGCGGGCGATCAGGCACCGTTCAACAGCTTTGACAGCATTTGTCAGTGGGTTTCCGGTCTCGGCTACAAAGGAGTTCAGGTGCCGAGTTGGGACAAGCGACTCTTCGATCTGGAAAAAGCAGCAGCTTCCAAGACCTACTGTGATGAGGTCGCCGGGGTTGCGGCTTCTCATGGACTGAAAATCACTGAACTCTCCACGCACCTACAAGGCCAACTCGTGGCCGTTCATCCGGCTTATGATGACGCATTCGACGGGTTTGCAGCACCTGAAGTTCGTGGTAACCCACAAGCCAGACAAGAGTGGGCTGTCAATCAGTTGTTTATGGCAGCTCAGGCTTCCCAACACCTTGGACTGACTGCACACGCTACCTTCTCAGGAGCATTGGCGTGGCCCTACATGTATCCCTGGCCACAGCGACCTGCAGGACTTGTCGAGACGGCCTTTGATGAGTTGGCCAAGCGTTGGACCCCCATCCTCAATGCGTTTGAAAATGCCGGAGTTGATGTTTGCTACGAAATTCATCCAGGCGAAGA
>DJYX01000047.1:7060-15410 GCA_002450295.1 Deltaproteobacteria bacterium UBA6967 | reverse complement strand
AGTCACTATGTCCTGCAAGCCTTGGACTATCTGGAGCACATCGACATCTATCACGACATGATCAAGATCTTCCATGTCAAGGATGCAGAATTCAACCCGACTGGTCGACAAGGAGTTTATGGTGGTTACCAGTCTTGGGTCAACCGTGCAGGTCGTTTCCGCTCTCTCGGGGATGGACAGGTGGACTTCCCAGGGATCTTCTCCAAGATGGCTCAGTATGACTTTCCAGGCTGGGCAGTGCTGGAGTGGGAATGTTGTCTGAAGCATCCCGAACAAGGTGCTGCGGAAGGTGCTCCCTTCATTCAACGCCATATCATCGAGGTTACCGAAAAGGCCTTTGATGACTTCGCGGATGGTGGGACAGATGAGGCAGCGAATCGGCGGATGCTGGGTCTAAACTAAAAGGCAGTCTAGCTACCGAAAACACAATGGAACACGATCACGCACACCATGTTGGTGATTACAACCGAGCTTTTGCGCTGGGGGTAACGCTGAACTTGGGATTCGTGATCGTAGAGTTCTTTTTCGGGTTACTCTCAGATTCGCTCGCTTTACTGGCAGATGCTGGTCATAACCTGAGTGATGTTGCAGGATTACTGCTTGCCTGGGGCGCAAGTTATCTGGCAAAAGCTCCTGCCACAGCAAATCGAACTTACGGATGGCGCAAGGTGCCTGTGATGGCTTCCTTATTGAGTTCGTTGATGCTGCTGGTTGCCACAGGTGCCCTTGGCTGGGAAGCCTTTCAGCGACTCTTTGCACCACAATCGGTGACAAGCTTGACCGTCATTGTGGTGGCTGGAGTTGGAGTGCTGGTCAATACAGTGACGGCTCTGCTGTTCGTGAGTGGTCAACACCATGACCTCAATTTACGGGCTGCTTTTCTGCACATGGCGGCGGATGCGGGGATCTCACTAGCGGTTGTGCTTGGTGGGCTGCTAATGCTTTGGCAGGAATTGCCCTGGGTTGATCCAGTCCTGTGTCTGCTGGTGGCCAGTTTCATCATTTTCAGCAGTTGGAGCCTACTCAAAGATTCCCTAGATTACGCATTGGATGCAGTACCTCGAAACATTGATGTACAAGGCATTCGCCAGTATCTGGCTAACTTGGAACAGGTAGACCGTCTGCATGATCTGCATGTTTGGCCGTTGAGTACCAGTGAGGTCGCACTGACCGTTCATTTGGTGGTACATCAGCAATCACTGGACAACGGCTTGCTCCACCAGATTCAGCAGCATCTGCATGATCACTTTGAGATTGACCATGCAACCATCCAGCTTGAATCCTCGCTCGAAGAATCAAACTGCCTGTTGGCTCCGACAACCTGCCACTGATCAAAGAATCCATTTATCACTACAACAAATTCTTGGAGGATTACATGTCGATTGAAGCGCATGAAACCAATTCGAACTTCCGACGCATTCCCTATGGAATGGTGGGTGGTGGAGAAGGCGCCTTTATTGGAGCAGTACATCGCATTGCGGCTCGCATTGATGACCGTTTTGAGCTGGTTGCAGGGGCTTTGAGTTCAGAAGCCGAGCGTTCGAAGCGCTCCGGTCAAGCCATTGGAATTACCTCGGATCGTTGTTACGGAAGCTACCACGAAATGGCTCAGCAGGAAGCGGCTCGTCCTGATGGAATTGAGGCAGTCGTGATCGTTACCCCAAATCATCTGCATGTCCCGATTGCCAAAGCCTTTCTGGAAGCTGGGATCCACGTGATTTGTGACAAACCGTTGGCTGCTCATCTTGCGGACACCGAGGGACTATCTGAACTGGTTAAGGAGAAAGGTCGTCTTTTTGCCGTAACTTACAACTACAGCGGTTATCCGTTGATTCGACATGCTCGTGAAATCATCGCTAGTGGAGAGCTTGGAAAGATTCGGGTGGTTCAAGCGGAATATCCGCAGGATTGGCTGAGCGAAAAGTTGGAAGACACCGGGCAAAAGCAAGCTTCCTGGCGAACAGATCCGAATCAGGCCGGAGGAGGTGGATGTCTTGGAGATATTGGAACCCATGCCTTCCATTTAGCCTGTTTCGTCTCGGGACTTGCGCCAGTGAGTGTGTTGGCAGACCTGAATTCCTTTGTTGATGGAAGGCAGCTCGATGATAACGTCCACGTGCTGCTACGCTTTGAAGGGGGCGCCAAAGGTATGCTTTGGGCTAGTCAAGTGGCCCCTGGAAATGAAAATGGACTACGTCTGCGGATTTATGGAGAAAAAGCCGGCCTGAGTTGGTCTCAGGAAAACCCTAATTATTTAACGTTCTCCCCTCTTGGGGAAACTTCTCGCCTGCTTGGACGAGGCGGTCCTGGCCTGACAGGTGCGGCTGAAAGGGTCACCAGAATTCCACCAGGGCATCCTGAGGGCTACCTCGAAGGTTTTGCTACCATCTATCGTGAAGTGGCTGATGCAATTGAAGCCAAGCGTAACGGAAAAGATCAACCAGATGAGGTGATTTTCCCCGATCTGGAAGAAGGTCTACAAGGGATGCGCTTTGTTGATGCCGTGTTGCGTTCCCACAAAAATGGCGGAGTGTGGACTTCACTAAACAGCTGACATTTTCCCTTTCCAACCTCCATTCTATCTGATTGTGCAAGTGCGAAATTTGTGTTCGGCGTATTTTTTTCTTTCTTTTGTTTAGTTTTACGTTTACTAATTTAGCGCCTTGCGCAACAGACCGGAGTCGATTCCGGAGCCTGGAACAAGCGACAACTGTTCACCCGGAATCATTTCAGATCGGGTGATGGGATCTCCTTAACAAGAGAGGAATCATGAAAAAGGGATGGATCAAGTCAATGCTGCAGACCGCAGCCGGTGCTGCACTAGCGCTGACGGTCATGGCGGCGCCAAGCCAGAAGGCTCAAGCCCAAAGCCTCACTCTATGCTGGGCAGCGTGGGACCCTGCAAACGCTTTGGTTGAGATGTCCAAGGACTTCACAGCCCAGAGTGGAATCGAAATGAACTTCGAGTTCGTGCCCTGGCCCAATTATGCTGACCGAATGCTAAACGAACTGAACTCCGGCGGTAAACTTTGTGACCTGCTGATTGGAGACAGTCAGTGGATCGGTGGTTCTGCTGAGAATGGACACTACGTTAAGCTAAACAGCTTCTTCGATAAGGAAGGCATCTCAATGGATGACTTCCTGCCAGCAACTGTTTACGCCTACTCTACCTGGCCAAAAGGAAGCCCCAACTACTGGGCTCTGCCGGCGATGGGTGATGCCAATGGCTGGGTCTACCGAAAGGACTGGTTCTCGCGGCCGGCGCTACGTTCAGAATTCAAGTCCAAGTACGGACGTGATCTGGAGCCGCCAAAGACCTGGACAGAGATGAAGGACATTGCCGAGTTCTTCCAGGGGCGAGATATTGACGGGAAGCGTGTCTATGGTGCTGCGATCTTCACCGAGCGTGGATCTGAGGGAATCACAATGGGTGCGACTGGTGCTCTCTACTCCTGGGGTTTCAAGTACCAAAATCCTAACAAGCCCTATGACATGGAAGGCTTTGTTAACTCACCGGATGCTGTGGCAGCGCTGGAATTCTACAAGGAACTCTACAAGTGCTGTACTCCTCCAGGCTACACCGATAGCTACATGTCAGAAGGACTGGATGCGTTCAAGTCCGGACAGGTTGCTATGATGATGAACTGGTTCGCTTTCTTCCCAGGTCTCCACAAGGACCCTGTAGTGGGTGGTGACAAGATCGGATTCTTCGTGAATCCAGGTCAGAAAGTAGAAGCTTCTACATTGGGTGGACAGGGAATCTCCGTGGTTTCCTACTCCGAGAAGAAGGATCAAGCCTTGGAGTACATCAAGTGGTTCGCTTCCCCTGAAGTTCAGAAGAAGTGGTGGTCATTGGGTGGATATTCTTGCCACAAGTCTGTTCTTTTGGATCCAGGCTTTGCTAACACCCAACCGTTTGCTGCAGACTTCCTGAAGGCGATGGATGGAGTTCAGGATTTCTGGCAGGAGCCTGCTTACGCAGAACTGCTGCTAGCGATGCAGAAGCGCGTGCATGACTTTGTGGTTGCTGATCAAGGAACCGCTCAAGAAGCACTCGACAAGTTGATTGAAGACTGGACAGAGACCTTCGAAGACGAAGGCAAGCTCTAAGATGAATTCACAGGAATTCACTGTTACTAGCAGTTGAATTCCTGTGATCAGTTTCAATTAAACGGAGCCCGATGCCTCGTCCTTCCATACTTCAAAAAATTGCTTCCTCTGCAGCTGTTGCGACACCTGCGCCCGTTGCCAGGCAAGTCAGAGGGCTGTCAGATCGAGCCATTGCCTGGCTCTTTGTGACTCCAACAATCCTACTGTTGTTGGCGATCAACATCTTCCCGTTGATTTGGACCATCCAACTATCCTTTACCAACTACAAAGCGAACCGTGCTGCCCGCGGTGAAAAGTTCATTGGCCTCAGAAACTACGAGCGTGTGCTGGGTGATGCAGATATCTGGATCACCTTGCAGACGACCGCACACTTTCTCATATGGACGATGCTGCTGCAGGTACTGCTAGGCTTTGGCCTAGCTTGGCTGCTGAACAAGCAATTCAAAGGACACTCTTTCTGGACCACGCTGATCTTGCTGCCAATGATGCTTTCACCGGCAGTAGTGGGAAATTTCTGGCGCTTTCTCTATCAACCCCAGATCGGTCTTTTCAATTACATCATCGCCTTCTTCACAGGCGCTGATCCTTCTTCTTTTGAGATGTTGGGGGATGTAAACTTAGCACCCTGGTCCATCGTGATAGTCGACACATGGATGTGGACACCCTACATCATGCTGATCTGCCTAGCAGGCTTGCGTTCAATCCCAGACTACATCTATGAAGCGGCAGAAGTAGATCGGGCATCAAAGTGGCGACAGTTTTGGTCAATTACTATACCAATGATCCTGCCTTTCTTGATGCTTGCGGTGCTTTTCCGAGCTATCGAAAACTTCAAAATGTTCGATTTAGTTGTTCAACTTACTAACGGAGGCCCTGGCTCAGTGACTGAACTAGCTTCGATAAATCTAAAGCGAGAGGCTTTTGAGAAGTGGCGGACTGGATACTCTTCAGCCTTTGCCATCATTCTTTTTGTGACAGTCTTTGGCGTGGCGAACATCTACGTCAAAGCTCTCAATGCGGTGAAGCAACGATGAGTTCCGCACCTCCACACGAAAAGCCCTGGGGCAAGCGATTAGCTGCTGGACTAGTTATTCTGTACGCATTGGTCAGCATCATTCCGCTGATTTGGATATTCCTAACGGGCTTCAAGTCACCCCAGGATTCGATCAGCTATCCTCCCAAGATGGTGTTCTCCCCAACCATGGAAGGCTATGTAAACGTCTTCACTACTCGAACTCGGCAAACTCCAGAGTACATGGAAACATTGCCGCCTCCGGAAACCTGGTACGATGAGTTGGTGCGCTCACGAAGCATGGTGATCGCAGGGCCTTCCAAGTTTGGGCAACGCTTCTTGAATTCCATCATCATCGGCTTCGGTTCTACCTTTCTTTCGGTCTTCCTGGGAACTCTGGCGGCTTATGCCTTCTCACGCTTTAAGATTCCGCTCAAAGACGATCTGATGTTTTTCATCCTCTCCACCCGGATGATGCCACCAATCGCTGTGGCGATTCCCATCTTTTTGATGTATCGCGAGTTGGGCTTGGCAGATACGCATCTAGGAATGATCCTCCTCTACACGGCTGTCAACATCTCCTTGGCGGTCTGGCTTCTGAAGGGCTTCATTGATGAGATTCCGCGGGAATACGAGGAAGCTGCGATGATTGATGGCTACTCTCGTTTCCAGTCTTTCCGTAAAGTGGTCTTACCCCAGGCAACTACAGGCATAGCAGCAACCGCAATATTCTGTTTGATCTTCAGTTGGAACGAATATGCCTTTGCCCTCCTACTAACCTCAGGCACCGCTCAGACAGCACCACCTTTCATTCCAACCATCATTGGGGAAGGTGGACTAGACTGGCCTGCGGTAGCAGCTGGCGCAACACTCTTCCTGGTACCCATCGTTTTCTTCACGATCATGCTCCGCAAGCATCTGCTACGTGGAATCACTTTCGGCGCCGTCCGCAAATAAAGAGGAGCTGGATGTCAGAGAACACAACATTGAGCCTTCGGCGCTACTTTCGAAGAAATTTCTGGGAGTGGATTGCTACAGTGATCATCCTGTTTGGGGTGGTGATGTTGATGCAGCCCTTTTTGCTCGTGCTTTACACCTACTCCTTCGTGGTGATCCTCACAGGCACCGTTTTGTTCATCATCGTGAGCCACTTCCCGGAATAACAAATGGCCGAGATTCAAGTCAGTCGCCTGAAAAAATCCTTTGGGGAGTTTGTTGCGGTCCAAGACTCCAGCTTCACGATTCAAAACGGCGAATTCTTCGTGATGTTGGGGCCCTCTGGGTGTGGAAAGACAACAACGTTACGGATGATTGCTGGATTGGAGTTGCCAACTTCTGGTGAGATTCGGCTGGATCAGGAGGAAGTTACTTTCCTACCAGCGTCTCAACGAGACATTGCGTTTGTCTTCCAGTTGTTTGCGCTCTATCCCCACATGAATGTGCGGAAAAATCTGGCTTTCCCATTGAAGTGCATCGGGATCCCTTCTTCAGAAATCAAGCAGCGAGTTGAAGAAGCGGCTCGTCTACTGAGAATTGATCATCTGCTGAATCGTTCTGTCTCCGGGTTATCTGGTGGTGACCGTCAACGCGTAGCCCTCGGAAGAGCGATCATTCGTCGCCCGAAAGCCTTCCTGATGGATGAACCTCTTGGTGCTCTTGATGCTGAATTTCGTAATTTGATGTGCCAGGAACTGAAGGGATTGCATGACCGAATTGAGGCAACGACGGTTTACGTCACGCATGACCAACTGGAGGCGATGGCGATGTCTGACCGGATTGCGGTGATGAATCACGGTGTGATTGAGCAGTTGGGGACTCCAAGCGAGATCTACAATAAGCCAGCAACCATGTATGTCGCTGATTTTATCGGATCTCCACCGATGAACTTGCTCACCTTGCCCAATTCGCTGGAGCCTGGACAAACGGAGATCACTCTGCCAGGCGAGGGTTGTGGAACACTTCGTTGTCCTGCGTCAACACAGGGTGTTCAAGCAGACAATCTTGTCTTGGGTGTTCGCCCGGAACACTTACTTCCAGAGCAGAACGGTCCCCTACCAGGAGAAATCAGTGTCGTCGAATACATGGGAACCACCCAGATCTTGACCATCCAGACTCCTTACGGACAAGCACTTTCTCGCGTTCGTAGCACTCATTCATTTGGGGAAGGACAATCAGTGCGATTGAATTTTGCTGCTCAGCGAGCCTCTCTGTTTGACAAGAGTGATGGCAAAGCATTGCCCACGGAGGTGACTCATGGCTGAGATCGCTCTCCAGGGAATACAGAAGCGCTTCGGGGATACGCTTGCTATCAACAACCTTGAGTTGACCATTGGAGATGGAGAACTGGTCGTTTTGTTGGGCCCTTCGGGAGCTGGCAAGACAACCACTCTCCGCTTGATTGCTGGATTGGAGGAGGCAGATTCTGGAAGTATTCGGATCAATGGCCTGGACATGACAAAGTCGCAACCCGCTGAGCGAGATGTTGCGTTTGTTTTCCAGCAATACTCGCTGTATCCACACCTAACGGTTCGGGACAACCTGAGCTTCCCGCTTCGCTCGCCAGTATCCGGTCTTTCAGAAGACGCTGTTGCCAGTCGGGTTGAGGAAATTGCGAAGATGGTGCGGATCAAACACAAGCTTGAAAATAAGGCCACGGCCTTGTCCGGTGGGGAGATGCAGCGTGTCGCGATTGGCCGGGCACTGGTACGAAAGCCAACCATCTATCTAATGGATGAACCGCTCTCCTCCCTGGATGCGAAGCTGCGAGCTGAACTGCGAGTGGAGTTGAAGCACATTCAGCAGAATCTTGGGGCAACGATCCTTTATGTGACCCACGACCAGGTGGAAGCAATGACTCTGGCTGATCGCATTGGTGTGCTCCGAGAGGGTGAACTGGTACAGCTGGGAACCCCCAAGGAAATTTTTGAACAGCCAAACAATACCTATGTGGCTGAGCGACTTGGGCAACCCTCGATCAATCTTGTGCCATTGAGTAATGAATGGCCCGTACAGGCTCCTGCCAACACCACACAGCTTGGATTGCGGACAGACCATGTTCAGTTGCATTCTGCAGATAAGCAGACCCAAGCCACGGTTCCAGCCCAAGTGCAACGTGTTGAATATCTTGGCGACCAGACCTACCTGCATCTGCTCTGTGCAGGACAGGATCTCACCTTGCTGGCGGATCCAGCAACCTTGCTGAAGGAAGGTGACGGGGTAGCCCTTGAA
>DJYX01000047.1:6228-6721 GCA_002450295.1 Deltaproteobacteria bacterium UBA6967 | reverse complement strand
TGGTGCAACCTCTTTTCTTCGACCAATCCGGAAATCGTTTGTCTGCTTGAGGGCAAGGCAACTTGATGGGGAAGCTACAGATGACTCCAGACTTACTTAGATCGTTACTTCAAGGAACTGCAGAAGCAGTGATTGCCCAAGCTGAACACCTCACGGCTTTGGATCAAGCTATTGGTGATGGTGATCACGGCATCAACATGAAGAGAGGCCTGGAGAACGTGCTCGCTGATTTGGAAAATATCACAGCCAAACCACCAGCCGAGGCTCTTAAAGCGGTAGGCATGACCATGGTGATGAAAGTCGGTGGAGCCTCTGGTCCACTCTATGGCACCCTGGCGGTGACGCTGGGTAAGGAATGGCCAACAGACGATGAGCTAGACTCGGCGAAATTGGGCCAGATGCTCGCGGCATCCATCGAAGCTTTGAAGAAACGAGGAAAAGCAGATCTTGGAGCCAAGACCATGTTGGATGTGCTGGCTCCAGTCCAGCAAGC
>DJYX01000047.1:0-5806 GCA_002450295.1 Deltaproteobacteria bacterium UBA6967 | reverse complement strand
GCTTCCTTTCTGGGTGATCGTTCCATCGGACACATGGACCCTGGGGCCTATTCCTCTGCATTGATAATTCAAACTATCTGTCAACTTCTGGAAGAGAAATCATGAGTAACGTGGGCATTGTGATCGTTTCACATTCTCAGCAGGTCGCTGCGGGTACGGCTGAAATGGTGCTGCAGATGGTGGGAGATGAAGTTCCTCTTGCCTGGTGTGGTGGCAACCCTGATGGTGGTTTGGGGACAAGTGTAGAAGCGATCATGGAAGCCATCTCTAAAGCCTGGTCAGATTCTGGAGTAGCCGTAATGGTTGATCTCGGTGGAGCTGAAACAAATAGTGAGATGGCGATTGAAATGCTACCTGCCGAACGACAAAAGAAAGTTGTGATCTGCAATGCCCCGATTGTCGAAGGGAGTGTCATCGCAGCGACGGAAGCATCTGGTGGTGCAAGCCTGGAAGAAGTCAAAAGCTCAGCAGAAGAAATGTGAGGAGGCATGACTGAAGAAAATACCTGGACTTCTGAGGGTGCGGTAGAAATCACTCATGATGTGGGTCTACATGCGAGGCCCTCTGTCAAGTTGACCAAGCTCGCCAAGCGCTTCTCAGCACGGATTGAAATCGCAGCTGACTCTGAGGGTCCTTGGATCGATGCCAAAAGTATTGTCAAGGTGATGGGAGCCAAAATGCCGCAGGGAACCATTCTGCAATTGAGAGCCACAGGAACAGACGCTCAGCCTGCCGTGGAGGCTTTGATTGATTTGGTCAATCAGGATTTTGAGGAATCACAGGATGCCCAGTCAGCCTCAGCTTAAAGGAATCAGTGCAGCTCCTGGTCTTGCTCAGGGTGCGGCATTCTGGGCGGAGGCGCCTGCCGTAGTAGATTTTGCAGACTCCTTGAAACCCACGATTGATCTAGCGGAAGCCCTGACGTTGGCCAGTAGCCAGTTGGTGGAGTTGATGGAGCGAGTCGAGGGAGACGACGCAGAAATCCTCGAGTTTCAGCTTGCGATGCTCGAAGATGAAGCTCTCACTGATCCAGTACGTCAGGCTTTTGCAGCGGGTACGACATTGATTGAAGCCTGGCAACAAACCCTGGACGAACATGTCACAGACTACGAGCAAAGTGAAGACGAGTACTTTCAGGCACGGGCCAGTGACCTACGTGATATTCGTGACCGAGTCCTCAGGATTCTACGTGGAGAAACAGAAGCTGCGATCCCTGAGGGAGCGATCCTGCTCGCAACCGATTTAACTCCCAGTCGCTTTCTCAGCCTAGATTGGAACAAGGGTGGGGGAGTGGTCTTGCGGGAAGGTAGCCCTTCAAGTCATGTAGCCATGCTAGCACGTTCCCGTGGGGTGCCGATGTTGGTAGGCATTGGAGACCTCCAAACTGGAGCTTTCCCAGATCAAACCAGATTGTTGCTGGATGCGGATGAAGGTGTGCTGCACGTAGATCCTTCCACAGAGGAAACCCAAGCCTTTGAGCATAAGCTGCAAATAGCTGTAGAGGAAGCAGAACGACTAGCCCCTTTATTGAATCAACCCGCGCAAACTTTGAATGGAACATCGGTTCAGGTACTGATCAATGTGGCGCTGCCAGAAGAATTGGCAAAACTCAATTCAGCGCATTGTGATGGAATCGGCCTGATGCGTTCAGAATTTCTGTTTCACCATGGGCTACCCAGCGAAGAATCACAATACCGATCCTATCGAAAACTCTTGGAATGGGCTGGAGAAAAGCCAGTAACGATTCGTACTCTTGATGCAGGCGGTGACAAGCCTCTGCCCGGGCTGGAGCAACCAACTGAAAGTAACCCGTTTCTTGGTCTACGAGGACTCCGACTTTCCCTACGACAACCAGAGGTCTTCCGAACTCAACTCCGTGCACTGTGCAGGGCAGCTGTTCATGGAAATCTGAAGGTGATGGTGCCGATGGTTACTGTCCCTGATGAATTACATTCGACCCGGGAATTATTGGAAGATGTTTGTGCCGAACTTACCACAGAAGGTACTGAATTCCATAAGCCAGTTCTCGGAATGATGGTAGAAGTCCCCGCTGCTGCTCTGGCTCCTGAGTTGTTTGCTGATGCTGCGTTCTTTTCAATTGGTAGTAATGATCTGGTTCAATATCTGACAGCTAGTGCACGCGACCTTCATCATGTTGCAGATCTGGCAGATCCTGGCCATCCAGCAGTCTTGCGAGTCATTAGAGAATTAGCGCAGCATTGCGCTCGTTCCGGCCAAGAGTTGAGCCTTTGCGGAGATATGGGTAGCGATCCGAATTTCATCGCACAGTTACTGGAAGTGGGCTTGCGTAATTTGTCAGTGGCACCAGCCCGCTTGGGGAAGACCAAGTGGACCATTCGTGAAACCAATCTGGAGGGGGTGTGACAACGGACTTAAAAGCCCAGTTAGTTGCCCAGTACAAGCAGATTCTCTCAGAAATGCTAAGCAATCGCCCTTCCGGAACCCGACAGCGACTGGCGACAATGCTGCGCAAGAATCGTAGTTTTATCTCCCAGATTTCCAATCCCAGCTACGCCACACCCATCCCGGCTCGTCATCTGGATATCATCTTCGAAGTTTGCCATTTCTCTGAAAAAGCTCGTCGAGACTTCTTATACTACTACGACCAGGCGCACCCTGGTAGACGTCACAGTCCAAATTACCAGCACCAGGAGGCGCATCGAGAGGGGCTGCGATTTCGTCGGATGATGTTATACTTACCAGATCTGGGAAGCGATGAAGCCAACAAAGAACTCGATGACCTGATCCTGGAAACCGCCCGTCGGTTAAGTCACCTGTTACAGATTTCTGAGCGCTCCTGAAAGCGTGCTGATCTGTTCCCCATCCTCATTTCTTCCGTGGGAGAGACCATGAAAAAATTAATTAACGCTACCGATCAAGTACTTACCGAAAGCCTAAGTGGTTTTGTCTCCGCACATGCCGATTTGCTGGAGCTCGGTTCCGAGGGAAAATTTGTACGCCGCAAGCAACTCAAGCCTGGAAAGCCAGTCTTGATCTCTGGTGGAGGTTCCGGTCATGAACCTCTGCATGGTGGTTTTGTGGGGCATGGAATGCTGGATGCCGCCTGTCCTGGACAGGTCTTCACTTCACCGACTCCAGACCAAATGCTGGAAGCAATGCAAGCTACCGAAAGTGGTGGTGGGGTGCTACTGATCGTCAAGAACTACGAAGGTGACGTGATGAACTTCGAGATGGCTGCCGAGATGGCAGAGTGTGAGGTTACTACGGTATTGACTGATGATGACGTAGCTGTGGAAACCTCAACCTATTCAACAGGCCGACGGGGTGTCGCAGGCACCATGATCGTTGAGAAGATCGTTGGCGCTGCAGCAGAAACAGGGAGAGACTTGGCAGCTTTGAAGGACTTAGGAGATCGTGTCAATCAGCAGACCCGATCAATGGGGGTCGCCCTGACAAGCTGTACGGTTCCAGCTGCAGGTAGTCCGACCTTCCAGATTGGTGAAAATGAAATGGAGATGGGAGTCGGGATTCATGGTGAGCCAGGAAGAAAAAGAGTTGCTCTTGGTGAAGCCAAGGACATCGCTGCAGAAATGATTGGAGCCATCCGCAAGGATTTTGGAGACCAAGCCAAGGGCAACGCTATCATGCTGGTCAATGGATTTGGTGGAACCCCATTGATGGAACTTTACCTGATGCACCACTGTGTTGAACAGGAGTTGGCGGGAAGTGGAATAACGATTGCCCGCTCACTGGTTGGTAATTATGTGACTTCTTTGGAAATGGCCGGATGCTCGGTCACACTGAGTCTGGTTGATGATGAATTGCTGGGACTCTGGGATGCACCTGTTCACACAGCAGGACTACGCTGGGGCATGTAAGCAGACCTGATAAGTTTGTGCTCTGGGCAGAGATCGTGTACATCTAAGCGAAAGCGTTAATTATCAGCGTTGATAAATTCTGCAACACTGTTTCTGATACCCAAGATTGACTTCTACAAGCAAAGCCCAGAGCCTCGGCGAAGAGATCGCCAATAGCATTACCCACGGAATCGGAACAGCCCTAAGCGTCGCGGCTCTCACGCTGCTAGTCACGTTGGCTTCCCAGCAAGGAGACGCCTGGCAGATTGTCAGTGTTAGTGTTTATGGCAGTTCGCTGATTCTGCTGTACCTTGCTTCTACTCTCTATCACGGACTACAAAATCAGCGGGCTAAGCGCATCTTCAAGATCCTCGACCACTCGGCGATCTTTCTGCTGATTGCTGGAACCTACACACCCTTCCTGCTTGGTAACCTACGCGGCACTTGGGGCTGGAGTCTCTTTGGAGTGATCTGGGGTATGGCTCTGCTGGGGATTGTCTTCAAGATTTTTTTTGTGGGCAAACTTCCTAAGGCCTCGACGGCCACGTATCTAGTGATGGGCTGGCTCTGCCTAATTGCACTTCCTCAAATGTGGGAGACGATCGAAACAGCTGGCCTGATCCTGCTCTTTGTGGGCGGGGTTTCTTATAGTGTGGGTGTGGTTTTTTATTCCTGGCGCCGACTCCCCTACCATCACGCCATCTGGCACCTCTTTGTCCTCGGAGGTAGCACGGCTCATTTCTTTGCTGTACTGCTGAATGTCCTGCCTACTGACGTTTCTGCCTGATTTTCAGAATTTAGAATGCAATTGAGACGGGTTGTTGCTTGTTGACAAAGGGACTTGATTTATTTGTGGCAGGTTTGCCTTTGGACTCAGTTCAGCTACAACAATATTCATCTCAAAAGGCATTTTGAGATGAATATTGTTGTCTCTGGGAGGAAAATTAATCTTAGATGAGAATAAAAAAAGAACCTATTGCAAATAGGAGAGTTGAATCGCTTGATAGGTTGCAGGGTAGCAAGTATTTGCTACTTTTTGTGGTATGGTGCCGCATGAAGGCTCGCTGAACCATATTTGCTCAGCAGAGCCTTACGAAAGGCGACTAACTCTTTGGTAGCAAAGTTATTGAACTCACAAGTCAGCTTTATCGATATTATACAGAAAATCACTCACCATAAGTGAGGTTGGGCAATCTTTCTGAATTATATTTGAGCGTAGACCGTTCAATTAGAATCACGTCCCAACAGGTCCGCCGTTCTCTTTCCAATCAGAAAACCCGCCAACATTGCAGACATTCTTGAAACCCATCTCCACAAGAGTGTGCCCTGTTAAAGCGGCCATACCACCAGCACCACATACCAAGACGATCTCGGCATCTTTTTGAAGCTTTTCCTCATGGTAGGGTGTACTTGAATCAGCAGCAAATTCAATAAATCCTCTTGGTATTTTCAGGGCACCTTGAATAGTACCTGTTTCTTGAATTTCAAGACCGTCTCGCACATCGATAAAAACACTATTTCCGTCGGCATGCTTTTGGATTCCATCAGCAACACTGATTTTTGGTACCACTGCGTTTGCAGCACTCAAAGCAGATTCAGCGGTTTTCATAAATACTCCATTTTATGTGTTATAGATTGAGACTCTGTACAAAGTTTGTCTTCAGTTTGCTGAATGACTCTTTGCCAATCTCGTTAAAGACAACAAATTAGTTTTAGACATACCACAAGCCTTGGCAAGCAAATTAGTCAGGGTGTGAAGGCCGACTCAAGTGATTGCAACATAACTCGATCATCCTAGTAATTTTAAGTATGCAAGCGGAGAATCCACATTAATTATGATAGAGAATTTCGTTCATAATTCGCTGATTTTTTTTAAATGTCAGCAGTGACGCTTTGAGCTCAAGAGGTAGCTGCCAAAGCCGCCTCGTAATCAGGTTGTTGGGCAACTTCGGGTACCAGCTCGGTGT
>DJYX01000015.1:14006-14318 GCA_002450295.1 Deltaproteobacteria bacterium UBA6967 | reverse complement strand
CGGGTTCCTATGCCATTGATTCAATGGAAGCTTGCTTGGTGTTGGCCAATAAGTTGGAAAGTGCAGGGAAAATCCTACGTGATGGGGGGAAGCAGTTGTCCTACCACAACCACGAGTTGGAGTTTGTTCGCTATGCGGACCAGCCCATTCTGGAATTGATTTTAACAAACACTGACTCGAAGTTTCTCCAAGTCGAACTGGATACTTTCTGGGTTCAAAAAGGTGGAGAAGATCCGGTCGAATGGTGCCGCAAAATGAAGGGACGCCTGCCCTTACTGCATCTCAAAGATTATGTAGTCACCCTAGAAAGAG